>JAOZQY010000016.1 GCA_029931975.1 Bacteroidales bacterium
TTTATTTGCGGGAAACTGAAATTTAACTACCCACTATATTTAACATAGAGCCAGAATTCTTGTAGGAATAGTCAATGAAAGGGGTGGAGAGTTATGGTATAAGAAGATTTAAATCGATTATCTTTGTGCACTTAAATTAAGAATAGGAAAAAACAACATGAGATATGAGCTCAAAAAAAGCATTGTTAATGATCCTCGACGGATGGGGACTGGGAAAAGGAGATAGAGCTGATGTAATCAGTCAGGTGGCAACACCCAATATGGACCGATTGACGAAGGATTATCCTTCAACACAGTTGCTCGCTTCGGGCGAGAATGTGGGTTTGCCCGACGGACAAATGGGAAATTCAGAGGTGGGGCACCTGAATATTGGTGCAGGTCGGGTGGTGTATCAGGACCTGGTTAAGATTAACAGAGCGGTAAAGGATGGGAGTATCAGCGAAAACCCGGCACTGGTTGAGGCATTTTCTTATGCCCGCGACAATCAGAAGCAGGTGCACTTTATGGGTCTGCTTTCCGATGGGGGTGTGCATTCACTGGATAAGCACCTTTACAAACTCTGTGATATGACCGGCGAATACGGGATCAAGGATGTCTTTGTACATGCTTTTGGCGATGGCCGTGATACGGACCCCCAGAGCGGAAAGGGATATATGGAGAACCTGGAGAAGCACCTTGCTTCTTCCAATGGCAGGGTGGCCTCTTTTGTGGGCAGGTTTTACGCCATGGACCGCGATAATCGCTGGGAACGGATCAAGGATGCATACGACCTGTTGGTTCATGGCAAGGGAAGGGAAGCAAGGGACGTGGTTACTGCACTTCAGCAGTCTTATGATAACGGGGTGACCGATGAGTTTGTGAAGCCCATAGTGGTTGTGGATGAGGAGAACAAGCCCCTGGGAACTTTTCAGGAGGGCGATGTGGTGGTCTTTATTAATTTTCGGAACGACAGGGCCAAGGAGCTGACCATTGCGCTCACCCAGAAGGATATGCCGGAGCATGATATGCATACCATTCCCCTGCATTACTGCACCATGACTCCCTATGATGCTAAGTTCAAGGGGCTTCATATTATTTACGACAAGGATAACGTAAGCAATACTATTGGGGAGGTGGTTTCAGCAGCGGGATTAAAGCAGTTGCGGATTGCTGAGACGGAGAAGTATGCCCACGTGACCTTCTTTTTTTCGGGAGGAAGGGAAGCGGGGTTTAAGAACGAAAGCCGGATCCTGGTGCCTTCACCCAAGGTGGCTACTTACGATCTTCAGCCCGAGATGAGTGCTTTCGAGGTAAAAGATGCGGTCGTCAAAGATATCAAGGAGAACGGTCCCGATTTTATCTGTCTCAATTTTGCCAATGGCGATATGGTTGGTCATACCGGCATCTATGAATCCATCAAGAAAGCGGTGGTTACTGTGGATCAGTGTGTGGGTGAAGTAGTGGAAGCAGCCAGGGCAAATGGTTACGATGTGGTGATCATCGCCGATCATGGGAATGCGGATAATGCAGTGAATGCCGACGGTTCACCCAATACAGCTCACTCCCTGAATCCGGTACCGTGCATAGTGGTTACAGATGACTATATCAAAGTGAAGAAGGGAATCCTGGCTGATGTGGCTCCGACCCTGTTGCAGATCATGGGTGTGGAGCGACCTGCCGAAATGACTGGCAAGGTGCTGGTTTCTTAAGGCGGCCTGTTAACGGTTTACCAGGGGAAAGATATCTTCTCGCAGCTGAACGATCATTCTGCAGATTTTTTCCAGGGTTTCGGGTGCGGAATTGATTTCAGCAATCCTTCCATGGAAAGCCTGTTCAGTACTACTCATTTCAAAGCCTTCGATCTCATAACGAATATCCACATCGTTGTAGATGTCTTTTAGCTTTTCCACGGAGTGCATGTAGCGTCTGATCATTAGTGATTCTTGTTCAATGGCCAGCAATCCCGACAGGCTGTTGAGGGAATATTTCTGCTGCAGGATCCTATCGCCCATTTCCAGAATATGTTTGTTTTTATAAATGGCAACTCCGATATACATGGTCTCTACCCAGCCTCCCAGCAGGGAGAGCGAAGCAAGGGATGACTGGCCACTTTTTTTGAAATGTGCGTCCATTTCCGTGTATATGTTGTCGATCAGGGTTCTGAGCGAATCTGCATCTTCCAGGTTGGATTGATTATGAATGGGCGAATTATTCAGAATTGCTTCTGGAAGGTCCAGTTTGTCAGCCAGTAGATCGATGTGATTATAGTATTCGGCCGATTCGACTACCCGTTCAAACAGTGTGCAGTAACTCAGATCCACTCCCAGTATGCCCAGCAAAATGGCAATATGTTCCGGATTATCATACATGGGAACTCGTTCTAGTGGACAGGGAACGCCGGGGTCAAAGCCGGTACCGGTCTCTTCAAAAAAGCTAACAATGTCGGTGGGGATATTCAGAGAGTAGATAACCTCGCTTTTTTCGACAAGAGTGGATGGATGATCAGGATCGGCAATAAAATCATTTTCTCCGGGTTGGGGATTTTTGGGATTACATCCATAGAAAACTAGGCTCAGGATGAAAGCCCGGAATATAAATCGCAACATAAGAACGTAGTTAAGTAGTAGTTAGTGTAAAAATAGCAAAACTTTTAAATCATTAACCTGCTTCTCATGGCTGCGATTATTATATCTATTAACTCTTTTGATTCCAGCGTCATACAGTTTAGTTTGATATCAAAACGGGTGTAATCATTTCCTTTACCCTGAAAGAAATCTCGAAAGGAGGATCTTTTTTTATCGATGCTCTGTGCATAGTTCCGGGCCTGGTCAATGGTGAAACCGTGCTTATCTGATATCCGCAGAGCTCTCCATTCCAATGGTGCTTCCAGGAAGATATGGAGCGACTTTGGAATATCTCTGGTAATGGCCACACCACCTCTGCCCACGATAATGGCATTGCCGGCATTTGCAAAGTTCCTGATCACCTTGGCGATGGTAGTGCGGATTTTCATATCCGATTTATAGTAATCCTTGGATTGTGCCAGCAGCATGTCCGCAAGAACTCCCCGACTTTTGTAATCAAATACATGCTGGATATGGCTGGAATCAACCTGCAACTCTTTGGCCGATTCCATCATGATCTCTTTGTCAATCCATTTCCAAGGCTCATCCTTGGCATGCACTTTTTTGAGCTTGTTTAAGCGAAGGGAAAGATCTGTGGCAATTTTCTTGGCCGGGCACCCCACCTCTCTCGAAAAGGTCACCACCGGGCCTGGAAAGATGTTTTTGGCAGGATCCTCCTTGTACCAGTTGTCCAGGTATTTTGACAGGTCGATTTTCATGGCGTTTTGAAAAGAAGGGATTCATGAACAATTTACTATTTTTTACATCCAAAATCAAGGATTCGAGTTCTTTATAGTTTATATTAGTTGTCTCATTAAAAAACCTAAATGTTGGAATATTGTTTTTAATTAAAACCCTAGACTATGAACAAAATTACTGTAATTGGTGCCGGAAATGTTGGTGCCACGTGTGCCAATGTGATAGCACATAAAGACCTGGCGAACGAGGTGGTCCTCCTTGACGTGAAAGAGGGACTGGCTGAAGGAAAGGCCCTGGATATATGGCAAACATCGTCCATAAATCATTTTAACACCCGGGTTTCCGGATCCACCAACGACTACCTGAAGACCAAAGGCTCGGGGATCATTGTGATCACTTCAGGTATTCCGCGTAAACCAGGAATGTCGCGCGACGATCTGATCAAGACCAATGCTTCCATTGTGAAAGAGGTGACCGGGCGAGCTATTAAGTATTCACCCGATGCCATTATAATCGTGGTTTCGAATCCCCTGGACGTGATGACCTATGCGGCCTTTCAGGCAGCCAATAAAGATCCGCAAAAGGTATTTGGAATGGCTGGGATTCTCGACACGGGACGTTACAAGGCCTTTCTGGCCGACGCCCTGGATGTGTCGCCCTACGACATCCATGCCATGCTCTTGGGTGGACATGGTGATACCATGGTGCCACTGCCCCGTTACACGTCGGTAAGTGGAATTCCCGTAACCGAACTTCTGGGGAAACCTGTGATTGATAAAATTGTGGAGAGGACCCGCAAGGGAGGTGGTGAACTGGTGAACCTGATGGGTACATCGGCCTGGTATGCTCCCGGAGCAGCGGTGAGTCAGATGGTGGAGGCCATTGTGGACGACCAGAAGAGGGTCTTCCCTGTTTGTGCCTACCTGAGTGGTGAGTACGGTCAGAAAAATCTCTACCTGGGAGTTCCTGTAAAACTGGGAAAGGGGGGTGTGGAGGAGATCATAGAGATCAGCCTGAATGAGGAGGAGAAGAAGTTACTTACTTCTTCTGTGAAAAGCGTGAGAGAGGTGATGAAGAGCCTGGACGACATGAAACTTTTCGAAGAGCAGCTCTAAGCATCACGTTGTCAAAGAAATATGTATATAGAAATGTGTAAGTGACACGGAAGTCGCTTACACATTTTTTTATGGCTTCTCCTTAAAGTGCAAAAAAATAGTGCTATATTTGCGGCCTATTCGAAAAAGTCATACAAGTAACTATTAATAAACAAGTTAAAAATGCAGAATAAAGGTGCTATAAGGTTCTTTACGATTGTTCTTGCGCTGGTGAGTGTTTATCAGCTTCTGTTTACAGTGTTTGCACAGAAGGTGGAGCGTAATGCCAGAGATTTTGCCAACGGTGATACCCGTATCGAACGGTCCTACCTGGACTCCATGAAGGGAGAGGTGATTTACAACATTTTGTTGAAAAAATATACTTACCAGGAGTGTAAAGAGAGAGAAGTTAATCTGGGTCTCGACCTGAAAGGTGGAATGAACGTGATCCTCGAGATCGCTGTAGAAGATATTATTCGTTCGCTGGCGGCAACGCAATTCCTGACCGATCCGGTTTTCACAGAAACCATGGCCCTTGCCCATCAGAAGAAGACAAATAGCCAGGCCGATTTTGTGGATTTGTTTGCAGAGGCATTTGAAGAGCTGAATCCTGGTGCCCAGCTGGCCCAGTTTTTTATGACTCCCGAAACACGTGGCGATATTGATTTCAATACCACCAATTCTGATGTGGTTTCATTTTTGAAACTAGAAGCCGAAGATGCCATTGATAATTCATACAATGTATTGCGGAACAGGATTGACCGTTTTGGAGTGGTTCAGCTGAATATTCAGAAGCTGGAACGTCAGGGCAGGATCCTTGTTGAGCTTCCTGGTGTTAAAGAACCGGAAAGGGTTGCTAAACTGCTTACCGGAACTGCCAACCTGGAGTTCTGGACTACCTACCAGGCTGCCGAGGTATGGAACTACCTGGATCAGGCCAATCGCACCATCGCTGATATTCTCAGGACTGAAGGCGATGAAGCAGCAGTTGTTGATGTGGAGACAGAAGAAGCGCTTACTGAAGAGTCTGCCGTACAGGACGAGCTGTTGCTGGATACGGCCGGACTCGATCTGCTGACCGATCTGGATACCACGCAGGTATTTGATGATCAGGAGGCACAATTTTATCGTGAAAATCCATTGATTGCAGTACTGACTCCCTACCTGGATAATTCCAGGAACTTCATTCCCGGGTCCACAGTAGGAGTTGTACTCTTAAAAGATACTTCCAAGGTAAACGAGTACCTGCGCATTCCACAGGTCAGGCAACTCTTTCCCTCCGATTTAAAATTTGCATGGCACTTTCAGCCCGAGGGAGAGGAGCAACAATTTATCAGGTTGCATTCCCTGAAGTCCACAAGGAACAACCAGCCGGTTATGGAGGGTAAATATGTGACCGACGCCAGGGTGGGTACCGATCCATATACAGGAGAGTTCAATGTAAGTATGAACATGAACTCTGAAGGCGCCAAGAAATGGGCCAATGTGACCAGGGAAAATGTGAACCAGGCCATTGCCATTGTGCTGGACGGACTGGTTTATTCTGCTCCCAATGTATCGGAGGAAATCAAGGGTGGAAGCTCCTCCATTTCGGGGCAGTTTTCGCAGGCTGATGCAGATGACCTTGCCAACATTCTGAAGTCAGGTAAAATGCCGGCTCGTGCTCGCATCGAGTCCAGCGAAGTCATTGGACCCTCACTGGGTGCCAAGTCGGTGAAGGATGGTTTGCACTCCTTCCTGATTGCCTTTGTTGTGGTTCTCGCCTATATGATATTCTATTACAGTCGCAGAGCGGGTATGGTCGCTGATATCGCACTGGTTGCCAATATGTTTTTCCTGATGGGTGTTCTTGCATCACTTCAGGCGGTACTTACCCTTCCGGGTATTGCCGGTATTGTGCTTACCATCGGTATGTCGGTGGATGCGAACGTACTGATCTACGAGCGGATTCGTGAAGAACTGGCAGCCGGAAAGAATCTAAAAACAGCTATCAAGGATGGTTACAAGAATGCCTACTCTGCTATCTTCGATGCGCAGATCACCACCTTTCTTACAGGTTTAATTCTATTCTTTTTCGGAACAGGACCTATTAAAGGTTTTGCCACCACACTGGTTATTGGTATCCTGACCTCGCTGTTCAGTGCCATTGTCCTTACCAGGCTGATGTACGAGCGCATGCTCGACAAGAATGCAAACATCACTTTTGATACAAAGATCTCCAGGGGCGCATTTAAAAATACCAGGATCAATTTCATTGGAAAACGGAAGATTTTCTATGTGGTTTCAGGTGTGCTTATTCTCGGGGGCATCGTGTCTCTGGCTACCAAGGGACTGAACACAGGTGTGGATTTTACTGGTGGACGTAACTATGTGATTGCCTTTAACCAGGAGGTGGAAACAGCCGATGTGCAGGATCATCTGGCGGCTGAATTTGGTGAGGCACCCATTGTGATCACCTATGGATCAAAAAGTACGGTCAGGGTTACCACCAAGTATCTGATCGAGGATGATCGTCCCGAGGTCGATTCCATCATCAAGGCCCAGATGTTTACAGGCCTCCAGCCTTACCTGGATAGTGATGCTAGCCTGGATGACTTTATGAACGGACAGGACTATATTATTAGTTCTCATAAGGTGGGTCCCACCATTGCTGATGATATCAAGCGGACAGCAGTACTGGTGATCTTTGCATCCCTGCTGATTATTTTCCTCTATATTCTTGCCAGGTTCCGAAACTGGCAGTTTGGACTGGGAGCACTTGCGGCTCTGGTACATGATGTGATTATCGTCATCGGGCTGTTCTCGCTATTGGATGGAATTATGCCATTCTCGCTGGAACTTGACCAATCATTTATAGCGGCCATATTAACTGTGGTGGGTTATTCCATCAACGATACGGTGGTTGTGTTTGACCGAATCAGGGAGTATGTGGGATTGCAGAAGAAGCGCGAACGAAGAGATATCATTAATTCTGCCCTGAATAGTACTCTGAGCCGTACTTTCAGTACATCATTGAGTACCTTCTTTGTACTGCTGGCCATCTTTGTATTTGGAGGCGACGTGATCAGGGGCTTTACATTCGCTCTCTTACTGGGTGTGGTTGTTGGTACTTACTCATCACTGTTCATTGCCACACCGGTGGTGTATGATACGGTCAAAGGGGATGAGAATACCCGCATCCTGAAAGGTGTTGCAAGAAAATAGAAAATTTACATATCCTCTACTGAGGGGTGTGGGAGCTAATCTTTAAGATGAAGCCCACACCCCTTTTTGTTTCCAGGGATACGGAGGGTTCCGCCTGGATGTATTTCCTCAGCCTGGAAATAAAAACATCCATTGAACGACCCAGGAAATAGTCGTTTTGTCCCCATAGCTCTTTCAGGATCTCTTCTCTTTTGACCACCGTGTTTTGCTTTTCGATTAGAAATTTCAGGAGTTCCGACTCCCTGGGGGTCATATTGAAGGTGTTCTCTCCGTCCTCAATCAACAATTCACCATAGCGGATACGGAGACATCCAACCTGGTAGGTGCTGGCATTCTCCTTTCCGGCTCGTTTCAAAATATTGTTCAATCGGAGTACCAGTTCTTCTGCCTCAAATGGCTTGGTGATATAGTCATCCGCTCCAATTTGTAATCCCTTTAGCCTGTCCTCTTTCTGGTTCTTTGCCGTCAGGAAAACCACAGGCATGGCCGCATCCAGTTTCCGTATCTCCCGGGCCAGGGCAAAGCCATCCATGACTGGCATCATCACATCCAGGATGCAGAGGTCCATATGATGCTCCTGGAACACCTTCAGGCCATGTTTCCCATGATTGGCTGTATAGACTTTATAACCGGAGAGCTCCAGGTATTGTGCCAGTACCTTTTGGAGGTCAATATCATCTTCAACAAGTAAGAGATCCATCTTTTCTTGGAATTTTAATATGAAATGTAGTTCCTATTCCGGGGGCACTCTGAACCGTGATGGTCCCGCCGTGCGCCTCCACAATTTGTTTTACGTAGTAGAGTCCGAGACCCAATCCCTTTACCACCCTCTGTTTCGCTTCTGCTCCCCGGTAGAACTTCTCAAAAAGATGTTTCAGATCTTCTTTCCTGATACCCGGGCCGTTATCCGATACATCGATCCGGAGACAATGATCACTATCCCTTGCCACCAGGTCTATTATACAGGGCGTATTGCCGTAACGAACGGCATTTGAAAAGAGGTTGTTTAACACGGTGGCCATATGAACTTCATCAAGCAAATGGCTGGTCTCGGTCAGCTGCACATCTATATTGATCTTCGGGGAATTCTTGCCCTGTTCAAGCAGGAATCCTTTTACCAGCTGGTCGATCCATTTATCCAGAATTACATGTTCGGGCCTAAGCTTGACCTGGTCCTTCTCCCAGATATTGATATCAAGAATCCGGTCGATCAGCTCCGACAGGTGCTTGTTCTGTCGCTTGATTAATCCTGAAAGTTCTTCCACCCTGGCCGTATCTCTTATGATGGTCTGGTTCCCCAGTGAGCTGGAGGCGACAGAGATGGTAGACAGTGGAGTTTTCAGTTCGTGGGTCATGTTGTTGATAAAGTCGGTTTTCATCTCTGATAAACGCTTCTGTTGCAACATGTTACGTAGTGTCAGAATAAAAACAGTAAATACCAGGATCAGGGTACAGAGGTCCAGAACAAGGATCAACCACATTTCTCTCAGGATCAGTTTGGACCGGTTTATAAAATCAATATAGATACTGTAGGAAATATTAAAGAAATTCCGTTCGTAGGTGACATTCCCGGCAAGCAATGCACTGGCTGGAGCCTTTGACAATGGCGTACCATTGGGATAGACCTGTTGCCGGAGGTCTATATCTACCAGGTAAAGCTCATTGATCTGCAGGTGGTAGGTAAATTCAGGATCCTCTCCGGCCTTATTAAGATAGTCGCCTATGAAATATTCGGGTTCCCTGTACTGCTGGAGGATTTCCTGGAAAACCTCCGCCGGTGTGCGGCCCAGTGAGTCCTGAGAATCGAACATAAACTCAAGCGCCCTGTCGTCCAGGAGGAATAGCACAGAATCAAAATCGTAATGATAATCCATGCTGTTGAACTTGGAAAGTCCCTCTTTCACAAGATTTCCAAAACGGGTATCGAACTGCTCCTTCTTGGTACGATAGGTTTCGGTAATAACGATGTACTGAACGATGATAAGCACCAACAGGGCCAGGGCGGACAATCCTATGAAAAAGCGGCTCTTCATTTTTTATAACTGCTAAGCTAAGATAAGCTCTTTCCGGCAGCGTTAACCTATCATTAACACTCCATTAACCAATATGTACGGCCTGCTACCCTATTTTTGTATCAGAAATTCCTTAAAAGAACGACAGCATGAAAAAATCTACCATGTTCAAAATCTTTCCCCTGATCTTAAGCTTGCTTTTGCTGGGTTCAGTGCTTATGGCCCAGACGAAAGAGGAGAAGGGGGCAGAGCTGAAAGCCAAGCAGGAACAAATTGAGATTCAGCGGAAGCAGATGAAGGAGCAACAGCTTAGAACAAGAGAGTTGGAGCGCCGCATGGCGGAACAGGCCAGGGAAGCTTCCAGGGCCAGAACTTCAACCTGGGTCTATCCCGGTAGTACTGGTTTTGGAGATGAGTCTTCGTATTATTTTGTCTCCGAAGACCAGGGAAATCAGTCACAGCTTACCATCAGGAATACCTTCGATGGTAATAGCACCAGCTCGAAGGGTGAATTTGATGTGGATGAAAGCACGAGGTATATTCGATTCAGGATGAATGGAAAGGTTCGCTCAGGAGAGATTAGCATCAGGGTGGTATATCCTGGTGGAAAGGTATTTAAAGAACTCACTATGACCTCCCCCACCGACATCTCCTTTACCCAGTCGATTACCGTCAATGAAGAAGAAAAGAAAAAATATGTAGGATCCTGGCAGTATGAAGTATCAGCTGATAAGGCAGAAGGAAGCTATTCTTTGTCCTTTTCGACCCACTAGGGTTACTACTTATAAAAGTTCCAAATACGTCCGGGGTCATTCTGATTCGATTCAGGGTGGCCTTCTTTATGGAATTGCTATATTTGCGTAAATCTTTGCAAGGATGTTTGGGACTATATTATTTATTAGCGGGCAGGAGGTCATAGTTGTTGTAATGATCGTATTGTTGTTATTTGGATCCAAGGAGATTCCCAGGCTTGCCAAGACCTTTGGCAAGGGGATGAAGGAGTTCAGGAAAGCCACCGAAGATATCAAGGCTGAATTTGAAAAAAGTACGCCCGATGTGATGGACGATTTCAAGGAAATCAAGAGTAACCTGACCAAGGATGTCAATGACATAAAGAATAATCTTACTAAAGATGCCAGTGAGATCAGCAAGAATCTAACCAAAGATGCCAATAAAGTTGCGAAGGATGTAAAGAAGAATTTGGACATCGGTTAGCGTAACACCCCAATATGGTACAAGTTTATCTCTTACTGTTTGCTGGACTTATGTTGCTGTTCAGCAGCGGTAAATTCCTGGTTGATAGCAGTGTGGCCATATCGCGCCGACTGAAGATCCCCAGGATGATTATTGGGCTCACCGTGGTTGCATTCGGGACCTCGGCTCCTGAGTTGCTGGTCAGTTTGCAGGCCGCTTTTTCGGGTTACCCGGAGATTGCCATAGGGAACGTGGTGGGAAGTAATATATCCAACATCCTGCTTGTCCTGGCCATAACAGCACTTATTTATCCCATCCCTGTGCCTGCCTCTTCGGTGAAGCGCGATTGGCCCGTAATGATGCTGGTCTCCATCCTTCTATTGATATTCTCGCTGAATGGCTGGCTTACCCGCCTGGAGGGTGGGGTGCTTGTGGGTCTGCTTGCCGGGTATATTGCTTATTCAGTGCTACGTGCCAGGGGAGCTAATCCCAGTGTGACTTCTGAAAAGACCGAAGGGGCTATGAAGTGGTGGGTGGCCTTGATCATCTTCCTGGTTTCGTGTGTGGGATTGGCCTTTGGCGCTGATCTGCTGGTGGATAATGTGGCTATAATTGCGGAAGATATTGGCATATCCAAACGGGTCGTATCCATCACCATGGTGGCAGTTGGGACCAGTATTCCGGAACTGGCCACCAGCGTGATCGCCGCATTAAGGAAAGAGACCGATATTTCGGTGGGGAATATCATTGGCTCCAATATCATGAACATTCTCTCGGTGCTGGGCTTTACCAGCTTGGTGAGCCCCATTAGAGTAAGCACAGAGATTGCCAGGTTCGATATCCCATGGATGCTTGGTATTTCTCTGCTTTTGTTGCTGATGATGTTGCCTGCTTCCCGCTCGCGGATCACCCGTTGGGAAGGAAGCTTCATGATTATTATTTATCTGTTGTATATTTACTTCTTATTTTAACAGGATGATCAGTGCATCAGAAATTACCAAGTTCTACGGGAACCTGCAGGTACTAAAGGGAATTGGTCTTGAAATAGCTGCCGGGGAGGTGGTCTCTGTAGTGGGAGCATCGGGAGCCGGAAAAACAACCTTGCTTCAGATCCTGGGGACACTTAGCAAGCAGGATGCAGGTGATGTTATTATAAACGGGATCAGAACCAGCGAACTTACAGGCAGCAAACTGGCCCGTTTTAGGAATATGCACATTGGCTTTGTGTTCCAGTTTCACCAGTTGCTCCCGGAATTTAATGCTCACGAAAATGTATGTATTCCAGGGTTTATTGCCAACAGATCGAGAAGGGAAGTTGAGGATCGTGCAAAGGAACTGCTTGATTTTCTGGGGCTACAGGGAAGATTCGATCACAAACCCTCGGAGCTTTCAGGGGGAGAGCAGCAGCGGGTGGCTGTGGCAAGGGCCCTGATCAACGATCCTGAAGTGATCCTGGCCGATGAGCCTTCTGGAAATCTGGATACGGAAAACAAACAGGAGCTACATAAGCTCTTTATGGAACTGCGAGATAAGTTTAAAAAAACTCTTGTAATTGTCACCCACGACCTCAGTCTGGCCGGTATGGCCGACAGAATCATCACCATGAAAGATGGTAGAATTGTTTAGATATCAGTGCCCCCATGGTTCACAATGACTTCCTCCTCTATGAACTGAATCCCGTATTCCTCCAGTTCTTTAAGCACAGGATTGTATATATCAGGCTGAATAGGAAGCTGAACTCCAGTTCTCTGGTAGTCCCCTTCCAGGATTCTTCTGGCTATCATGGCCAGTGGTAGTCCCACAGTCATGGACATGGCCGTGTGCTTGGTATCCTGTCCAATGTAGGCCATGGTGCTGTACCTTTTCAGGTGTAAGCCTTCCCTGTCGAAATCAAACATGTGTTGCATCAAGATCATATCTTTGTCGCCCGGCTCCAGATGCCATTTTTCTTCCAGGATCTTTTGAAGGATCTTGGCGGGAGTCAGTCCGGCCACCCCGATTTTAGTTTCTTCAAAGATGCCCAGCCATCTGAGCCGTTCCATCATTTCAGAATCCCTGTCCAGATGCAGGTACTTTGCCAGTTTTTTTTCCACGGGAATATCGGTCCGAAAGGCCATGAAGCTGTTGATGAACTCCCGGTAGCTCATATCTTCGGTGTTCTCCATTACATAGGTGTCATCGGTGGCTCCCAGCTGTACAAAAGTATCCCAAGCCTCACAGTATCCCGGCCGGCGGATGGTTCCCCGGAACATGGTCTGCAGGTTATGGAGCCCATAGGTATCCCTGTAGGTGAGAGAATCCCTGTTTCCATATACTTCGTATTCACCCAGCTCCGGAACTTGAATGGTTTCGATGCGACTGAACACTTTATGGTAGGGGATGTATTTAAATTTGCCATTGTGAAGAAAGCGGGCGCCGTCATGGCCGGCCAACACTACATTTCTCGGATTCCAGGTGAATTTGTATTTCCAGGGATTGTTTTCATAGCCCGGAGCCACCAGTCCCCCGGTACTCGACTCAAAGGCTTTCAGCTCGTTACCCTCTTCCCTGATTTTGTTGATCATTTGCATGGCCGACATATGATCGATTCCGGGATCAACGCCACACTCATTCATGAGCACAATGCCTTTCTTCCTGGCTTCGCTGTCCAGAGCTTTGATGGCAGGAGAGAGGTAGGAGGCTGTGACCATATTTTTCTCCAGCTCCACACAGCTTTCAGCCACCAGGTGGTGCATTCTGGCCGGTAGCATACTGATCACTATGCTGGCCTGTTCTATTTCATTCCGGCGCTGCACGGGGTCATATACATCAAAACGAAAGGCTTCTCCATCGGGATGGCCCTCGATGCGTTCGACGGCGTTTTTTTCATTGATATCGCCCACACGGATCAGCCATTGATGCTGCGAGTGTTTAAGGAAATAGTTGATCAGAGATGTAGAGGAGAGTCCTGCCCCCAGGACTAAGATAGTTTGCATGGGCTTAGTTCTTTAGCTGTGCTTTCAGGATTCGGGCGATGTATTTTCCAATGATGTCGAACTCGAGATTAACCACACTACCCACCTTGAACTGATGGAAGTTGGTCATATTATAGGTGAAGGGGATGATGGCCACCTGGAATGATTTATCCTGCGAATTGATCACGGTCAGGCTGACCCCGTTGACTGCTACAGAACCCTTTTCAACAGTGATATGTTCTTCGCCTTGCGGTTCGAAGGCAAAGGTAAAGTACCAGCTTCCATCGGCCTCATCGATGGCAGTACAGCTGGCTGTTAGATCCACATGTCCCTGAACCATATGTCCGTCGAGACGGGAATCGAGCCGTGTACTGCGTTCCAGGTTTACCTTATCACCCACCTGCAGCAATCCCAGGTTTGATTTTTCAAGGGTTTCCCTGATGGCAGTAACCGTATAGCTATCGTTTTCAATGTCCACCACCGTCAGACAGACGCCATTGTGTGAGATACTCTGATCGATTTTCAACTCGTCGGTAAACGAGCACTGCATAGTGATGTGCAGATTTTCCTGCTCCTGTTCCAGCCTGACAACCTTCGCGGCCTCTTCAACAATCCCTGAAAACATAGACTTATGTTAGTATAGTTTATAAATAGTAAGAATGATGGAATAAAGCTAAACACAATATTTCAACGATCTAAGCCCTGAATATATGTTTAAGAAACTCCGAATGCCTTTTTAAATCGGTCTACGTAGTCCAGTTTCTCCCAGGTAAAAAGCTCCACTTCGACGGTTTTTGGTTCCCAGTAGGGGGAACTAAAGGTCTTGGAGACGATCTGGGGGGTGCGTCCCATATGTCCGTAGGAAGCGGTTTCCAGGTAGATGGGATTTCTGAGTTTCAGTCCATGCTCAATGGCAGCTGGCCTCAGGTCGTAGATCTCCTTAATCTTTTTGGCAATGTCATCATCACTAAGGTCCACCTTGGATTTTCCGAAAGTATTTACAAAGACACCGATGGGCTCCACGACGCCAATGGCATAGGAGAGCTGTACCAGGATCTCATCGGCAATGCCTGCTGCCACAATGTTTTTAGCAATATGGCGCGCAGCATAAGCTGCCGAGCGGTCCACCTTTGAAGGATCTTTGCCTGAGAAGGCTCCACCACCGTGTGCTCCTTTGCCCCCGTAGGTGTCTACAATAATCTTGCGTCCTGTGAGTCCTGTGTCGCCATGCGGACCACCGATAACAAATTTTCCGGTGGGATTCACATGCAGGATGAGCTGATCATCGAAAAGCGATTGCAGACGTGCAGGAAGTTGTTTGACCACCCTGGGAATCAGGATCTCTTTTACATCTTTCTTGATCTTCTCCAGCATGCGTTCATCATCATTGTCGAATTCATCATGCTGGGTGGAGATCACAATGGTATGGATCCGTATGGCTTTGTCCTGGCCATCATACTCGATAGTGACCTGCGATTTTGAATCGGGTCTGAGGTAGGTCATCACTTTTTCCTCCCTGCGTATATCGGCCAGGGCGATCAGGAGCTTGTGACTCAGATCAAGGGGAAGGGGCATGTAGTTGTCTGTTTCGCTGGTGGCATAACCGAACATCATGCCCTGGTCGCCTGCGCCCTGTTCCATGGGATCGTCCCGTTCAACACCCCGGTTGATATCATGACTTTGTTCATGAATCAGGGTGATTACTCCGCAGGAGTTGTACTCAAACTGGTAATCGCTTTTTGTATATCCGATCTTCTTAATGGTCTCTCTGGCCACCTTTTGAACATCAATATAAGTAGAGGTCCGAACTTCCCCGGCCAATACCACCTGTCCGGTCGTTACCAGTGTTTCACATGCGACTTTGGATTGCGGATCAAAAGCAAGAAATTCGTCCAATAATGCATCCGATACCTGGTCGGCTACTTTATCGGGGTGACCTTCAGAAACTGACTCGGATGTAAATAAATATGCCATGATACTATTAAATTAGATGTAATGCATTAAGGATGAGGGAGGTGACTGACCGTAGATAAGTGCCTGTTTTAGCATTTTTTTACCGTGGTTGCAATCAGTCAAATCTTTCCACATCGACCCGACAAAGGAAGTAATTTTCATGCTTATGAGCAAGAAATGTACTGGCTTTAACTGAAAAGAGACCATCCTTTCAGGGACAGTCTCTTCTATATTTAGGTTAACTTTTAATCGCAGATGTCAACCATCTTTTTTTCAGCCTTGGCCAGGAAGGGATCTTCGGTAACCAACCTATATGCTTCACAGGCTTTGTCGTATTTGGCGGATTTATCATAAGCCAGTCCCAGTTCGTAGTTGGCGGCTGAGGCCCATAGCGGATCTTTTTCATTCTGGACCGCTTTTTGTGCATATGAAATGGCGCTGTCGTACCGGGAAGTCTTGTTAGAAACAAGGGCCATGTGATACAGTGCGCGTGGATTGTTGGGATTGGCGCCAAGGGCATTCTCGCAGGCTTCAATTACGTATGAGTAATCGTTATCCTCAGGATCCACATTCTCCATCTCTTCAGTGATAAATTTATTGTAGTAGGAGTCGATCGCTCTATTGACCTTATCAATGGTTTTTGTATCACCTTTGGCCTCTGCACCCGCTTTGGCTTTAGCAAAAGATTCCAGCATCATATCGGCTTCGTCCATGTCGAGGTATACCATTCCTTTCCCCTGGTGAGCCTGGTAAAGGGTCTCTTTCAGGCCAAGGGCCTTGTCGAAGTAAGCGAGGGCTGCATCGTAGGACTTGTTTTTCCATTCGTGGTTTCCTTCTCTTACATATAGCTGGGGCAGGTATTTGTTGGCCTTTTTGCTGATCTCTTCATTGTTGTTATACAGGGTAGCAGTCTCCACAGTTTTCTCGAGGAAAGGAATGGCATTGTCATATTGCTTTCTTTTCATGAAAACGGTGGCTTGCCTGTAATAGGCTGAAGGAATCATGTTTTCTGCCTGAGACTTCATGTCATTTCCTTCATCACCAATCTGTTCGGCCAGGGTTATGACCTGATTGAAGTGCTCAATGGAAATATCATACTCCTGACTGTTGAGTTTCTCAACACCGGTATTGAATTCATTAATCACATCTGTGAGGGTTTGGGCAGACAGCATAGTGGTCAGTAGAACGCCTCCTAAAATAGCCAGTACTCTAAATTTCATATAATAAACATTTGGTTAACAAATTTGACCGGTAAAAATATAAAAATATTATACAAATACAATGCTAATTTGTATTTGATACAACTATCAGACAAACAGATGTTTATTGATTAGTGAGTTCCCGAAAAACTTCCTCCAGGCTCTTTTTTTTCAGGGAAAGGGACAAAATAGTAAGTCCTTGATTGACAGCAAAATTAAAAATATCGCCCCGGACATCACGTATTTCTGGGGTTTCCAGCAGAAATTGCTTCTCTCCCAGGGGCTTCACATGGGAGATGAATTTTAAGCTTTGCCAGATCTTTGGATCGGGGCTGCTATCCAGTTCAATATGGATGGTCTGGGTGTAGCCCATTCCCGACTCTTTCAGGCGATCTGCATAAGCATCAGCCACAATCAGGCCCTTGTTAATAACAAGAACCCTGTCGCATATCGCTTCTACTTCCTGCAGGATATGGGTGGACAGGAGCACGGTTTTCTCTTTACCAATGTTGGAGACCAGATTCCGGATCTCCATTAGCTGGTTGGGGTCCAGTCCGGAAGTGGGTTCATCCAGGATCAGGATCTCCGGATCATGAATCAGGGCCTGTGCCAGCCCAACCCGTTGCCTGTAGCCTTTGGATAGTGCCCCTATCCTTTTGTTTATTTCAGAAGAGAGAGCTGTCATTTCAATGACCCTGGAAATTCGCTCCCTGGCCACCTTCCCCTTAAGTCTATATAAGCCAGCCACATAGGACAAATATTCACGGATGTACATTTCCGGGTAGAGGGGATTGTTTTCGGGTAGGTATCCAATGAGTCTCCGAATCTCCTGTTGGTGTTCAAGCGCCGACAGGTCGTTGATTATAATTGATCCACTGTCGGGCGAAAGGGTCCCGGTAATCATTTTCATGGTGGTGGATTTACCGGCGCCATTGGGACCTATAAAGCCAACAATCTCTCCTGTTGAAACGGTAAAGGAAACATTGTTCACTGCAAGCTGAGTACCGTATTGTTTGGAAATCTCTTTGACTGCAATGGACATAAGAAGTTTGTTAGTGCCTGGTTAGTTAGTGCCTGGTGAAGGAGGGCCCTAACCATACATGAACTGGCCCACCTTGGCAAAGTTAGATTTGGGGTTGACACACATTACAGGGATCTTTTCACTGTTGGAGAGGAGGTATTGCTCCTTGGCTCCGAAGATGTAGTCGAATTTGGTAATATGCTTGGTGGTGGTGATCAGAATCAGATCGGCATTGATTTTTTTGCAAAAAGCCAGCAAGGCTTTCTGATAGTTTCCTGAACCTGATTTTGCAGAAGTATGAATTTCATATTCAATGTTGTTCTGGATCAGAAAGCGAATGGCAAAATTGAGATTTACATTTACTTTTTTCTGAAGGTTTTTGTCCCCCACAGGTGCTTTATACAGGTGTATTTTCGAATTCAGGTATTTGCCCAGGAAGATGGCCCATTGAAGTTTCTCCTTATTTTCAGATTTAAAATCGATGGGGAACACGATATCGGTGTACCTGTCTTTCTCCGGAGGAGCATCTTGTATAACAATAAAAGGCACAGCTGAGCCGGCAATAACTCTCAGGGCCCAGCTTCCAAAGAGTTTCTGTCCTCCTTTCATTCCATGGGTACCCATGACAACGAAGTTGACTGCGTTCTCATCCTTGGATGCATAGTCGGCTATCTCTTTGAAAATCTTACCATGATGAACAAAATATTTCACCTCCTCGCCAAGATCCTTTTTAATCTCAACTACTGCTTGGTCCATCTTAGCTCTGGCAACTTCCTCTTCAGATGGTTCATTCACAATATGAAACAATACTACATTGTTTTTAAGAATGTGAGCCATCTTAATGGCATGCTTCAAGGCATTGTAGGATACAACAGAAAAATCCCAGGTAACCATTATGGATTTTCGCTCATGCTCCATGGTAAAATTCTTTTTTGGTTTGAGTAAATTTAGCGATTTTAATAAGATTGTAAAGTTAACGAATCCAATTTGATAAAATTGTATTTTTGTAGCTTGTTTAAATAACAGAAAATGAAGAGATCGACAGTTAAGGAGTTGCTGAGAGCAACAGAGAAAGACAAACAGGTGTTGTTAAAGGGATGGGTTCGGACCAGGCGTGGAAATAATCAGTTGGCCTTTATAGCCGTCAATGACGGAACCATTATACACAATATCCAGGTGGTAGCCGACCTGGCTTCATTTTCCGAAGAGGAGATGAAAAGAGTAACCACAGGTTCAAGTATCAGCGTGATTGGTACACTGGTTGAATCCATGGGAAAGGGGCAGAATGTGGAGATTCAGGCTAAGGAGATTGAAGTATTGGGGGATTCCGACCCCGAAGTATATCCCCTGCAGAAAAAGGGTCACTCCTTTGAGTTTTTGCGTGAGATTGCACACTTGCGGTTCCGGACCAACACTTTTGGTGCTGTTTTCCGGATCAGACATGCTCTTGCCTATGCCATTCATAAGTACTATAACGATAAGGGATTTTTCTACCTGCATACGCCTATTGTTACGGCATCGGATGCTGAAGGAGCAGGGGCCATGTTCAGGGTAAGCACCCTGGATCCGAAGAATCCCCCCCTGAGCAAGGAAGGGGAAGTCGATTATAGCCAGGACTTTTTCGGACGCCCTACCAACCTGACCGTTTCTGGTCAGCTTGAAGGAGAACTGGGAGCACTGGCACTGTCGTCCATCTATACCTTTGGTCCCACCTTCCGTGCCGAGAACTCCAATACACCGCGTCATGTGGCGGAATTCTGGATGATTGAGCCTGAAATGGCCTTCTATGATATTACCGACAACATGGACCTTGCGGAGGATTTTCTGAAATACCTTATCCAGTATACCCTGGAACATTGTATGGATGATCTGGAGTTTTTGAATAAGATGGTTGATAAGGGCTTGCTGGAGCGCTTGAATTTTGTCCAGAAGCAGCCTTTTGAAAGAAAGAGTTATACAGAGGCCGTTGAAATACTGAAGAAGTCAGATAAGAAATTTGAGTTTCCAGTGAAGTGGGGTCTTGACCTGCAGGCCGAGCATGAAAGATATCTTGTGGAAGAGCATTACAAGCGCCCGGTGATTCTGACCGATTACCCCAGGGATATCAAGGCGTTTTACATGAAACAGAATGACGATGGAAAAACTGTCAGGGCCATGGATGTGCTTTTTCCCACCATCGGAGAGATAATCGGGGGTTCGCAAAGAGAGGAGGAGCTGGATAAGCTGCAAAACAGGATGAAAGAGATGAATATTCCTGAAGATGAATTGTGGTGGTATCTGGAAACTCGTAAATTTGGCACTGTAGAACATAGTGGTTTTGGATTAGGATTTGAGCGCTTAATTATGTTTATTACAGGTATGAGTAATATCAGGGATGTAATCCCCTTTCCGCGTACCCCGGGGCACGCGGAGTTCTAAATAGAAATAATGCTTAAACAGAGGCTTCAGCAAAAATTACTGCAAAAATTATCTCCCCAGCAGATTCAGATGATCAAGCTGCTGGAGATTCCTGCCATACAACTGGAGCAGCGGATCAAGAAGGAGCTCGAGGAAAATCCTGTCCTGGAAGAGGGAGCCGACGAGGGTCCTCTTGGCGACGAGGAGGAAATCAAAGAGGAGCAGACAAACGATCAGCTGGAGGAGTTTTCCCTGGAAGATTATATACAGGACGATGATATCCCCAGTTACAGGCTGAATGCACAGAACTACTCTTCTGATGAAAAACGGGAGGAGATCCCTTTTTCAATGGGGAATTCCTTTCACGAACAGCTTAAGAGCCAGCTCGGACTCAGAAATCTCACCGAGGAGCAGGAGATACTGGCCGAATATATTCTTGGAAATATAGATGATGATGGATACCTGCGTCGGGAGATGGAGGCCATCGCTGACGATCTGGCCTTTTCGGCCGGACTGGAGGTTTCATATGAAGCCTTGCATGAGGTGCTGATGATTATCCAGGAGTTTGATCCTGCCGGGGTGGGAGCCAGAAACCTGCAGGAGTGTCTCTTACTCCAGATAGCGAGAAAGAATCTGGAGGATCCGGTTATAAAGCTGGCGCGGACTATCCTGAAAAATAATTTCGAGGAATTTACCAATAAGCATTATGACAAGATCATCCAGCGGCTGAATATAGCGGAAGAAGAGCTTAAAATTGCTCTGGATGAAATCTTAAGACTCAACCCCAAGCCGGGAGGAGCCATGGGCGATTCACAGAATAAGTCCTTTCACCATATTGTTCCCGATTTTATCCTGGAAGAAAGTGAGGGGAATCTGCAGCTTTATCTGAATTCAAACAATGTGCCTGAACTCAGGCTAAGCAGGACCTATTCTGATATGTTTGAGAGTTACAACGCCAATAAGTCATCGGCCAGTAAGGATGAAAAGGATGCCATTACCTTTGTGAAGCAGAAACTGGATTCGGCCAGGTGGTTTATTGATGCAATCAGGCAGCGGCAGAACACCATGTTGCTGACTATGAATGCGATCCTGGCATACCAGAAGGATTATTTTTATGAGGGGGATGAGACCAGGATGAGGCCTATGATTCTTAAGGACATAGCGGATATGACCGGTCTTGATATATCCACAATTTCAAGGGTGGTGAACAGTAAATATATACAGACGCATTTTGGAATTTATGCACTGAAATACTTCTTTTCAGAAGGAATGCAAACCGATAGCGGAGAAGAGGTTTCCACCAGGGAAATTAAGAAGATCCTACAGGACTGCATCGATGGCGAAGAGAAGCGTAAGCCACTTACGGACGATCGCTTATCGACCATTTTGAATGAAAAGGGGTACCAGATTGCAAGGCGCACGGTGGCTAAATACAGGGAACAGCTTGGATTGCCGGTGGCCCGGTTGAGGAAGGAATTATAACACGTATATGAAAAAAGTCGTCTCCCTTATCTCCTACCTGTTTCATCCCTTGCTTATGCCCTCCCTGGGGCTGCTTATTATGCTGAACTCGGGTACCTATCTTTCATTGCTCGATCCGGCTGCCAAGCGCGCAATATTGTTTGTGATGGCACTGGGAACCCTGGTCTTTCCTCTGATGATGCTCCCGATTCTTCAATACAGGAACCTGGTCGTTAAGAACGGGGAGTCTACCCGGGAAGAGCGTTTGGTTCCCCAAATCATTATCCTGGTGCTCTACATTATCACTTTGGTTTATTTCAGGCGGCTCCCTTTGAGTCAGGCCATCCAGGCATATGTGCTTTCAGTAAACCTGACACTTTTCATGGTGATCCTGATAAATTTAAAGTTCAGGGTCAGTGTTCATGCAGCTGCCCTTGGTGGATTATGCGGATTGATTATTGTCCTTATGCTTCTCTATGAAACGCCGCTTGAGGGTTTGCTGATGCTTACGCTTTTAGCCAGTGGTATTTCCGGTAGTGCAAGGATGGCTCTGGGGAATGGCTGGACTGAGATTCTGACTGGTTTTATCCTTGGCCTGGGCGTAGTTCTAGTGACGATTCTGGTGTTTTAGTCTCCTCTTTCTTTTCTTCTTTCTTGTTGTTTTCATCCAGCATAACATTTAGCTTAATCAACACATCATTGTAGACCTGATCAAGCAGTTCCGGATTTCGGGTGTAAACAATAATGGTAGTATCAAACTTCTGGCGGCTCACCTCGTATTTTTCCAGGATCGGTGAGAGTATATCGATGCTGTCCACTTCAAATTTTCTGTGAAATATCATGTCGTTGGTAACCCCGTCGGCCAGGTGAATATCCACCAGTATATCCACTAGCACATCACGTTTTATAAACGCCTTTCCATTGATACTCATTTCCTTATGACATGCGCTCAAGGCTAGTATCAGAAGGAGGATGAAGATCGTCGGAACAGGAAGTCGGATGGTCATTATTTGATATCATTAAAACGATAACCTATCATGATCTCATGGGATCCGGTCTGGTACTTTCGGAGGGAGGAGATGCCAATGTCGTAGGAGTAACCAAAGAAGAGGGTTTCATCAAAGCTGTAACCCAGCAGGATCCCTATGGCCTCACTGTAACGATACGAAACAGCTGCCCACAACATCTTCTGCCATTCGACCCTGGCGGTCAGATCAAAACCCAGCTCTTTTGGAGCAGTACCCTTGATCATCAGGGAGGGCTCGACGAGCCAGTCCTCATTGATCCAGTAACGGTAAGCCCCGATCAGGTTAATATGACTTTTCAGGCGGTTCACCCCATCCTTATTGTCAAAGATTTTTACACTGTTATTTAAAAGCTGGGCCACTGAAAGTCCCACATAGAACTCATCGGCATAGAGGTAAAGGCCAAGTCCGGCATCGGGCAGGTATGAAGTACTGACTACCGAGAGAATGCTGGGATCGCTTACATCTGCGGGATTAAGTTGTGTTCCGTCGATGCGGTACTGCATGATGCTGGCAGACAAACCCATGGAAAGTCGTATATCGCCTGTAATTGCAATATTATAGGCGTAGCTTCCTGTGATTCCTGCCCTGCTGGTGGGTCCGGTAACATCGTTGTAGACATATCCCCCGTAACCCATATCAAGTTTGTTGTGCGGACCATAGAAGGCGATGGAATTTGTCATTGGAGGGTCCATGAGTCCCACCCACTGGAACCTGTGGTTGGTTCGGATCTGATAGTAATCATAAACACCGGCAATGGCCGGGTTGATCACAAAATCATTGAACATGTACTGTGTATAGTGAGGCATCTGCTGCGCCTTTAATCCGGTCGAACATGCAATGATTGTGAACAATATGATGTATTTAACCCGTCTCATGCTACCTGATTATTGTTACGTTACCGGAAATAGGCTTGGCTCCCGGGTAGGGGACAATAATATAATAGTATGTACCAAGAGGTGCCTCCTTTCCCCGCGCAGTACCATCCCACTCGTTTCCACTGCCATATCCCACAGTTGAAAAGATTAGATCGCCCCATCTGGTGTACACTTCTACCAGCATTTCCGGATAACGTTCTACATTTCTAATTTCAAAATATTCGTTTATGCCATCTCCATTGGGTGAGAAAACATTGTAGGCTTTTAGATCCTCGATGAAGTCCACATAAACAGAATCCATCTCTTCGCAGCCATACTCATTGATGGCATACACATAGTACCTGGTTGATTCCGGGGGTGTGGCAATGGGGTCGGGTACGGTGGCATTATCAAGTCCCACTTCAGGTTCCCACCTGTAAATCTCAAAGGGTCCACCGTAGGCTTCTAGTTGAACGGAAGCTCCGGCTAAAACAAAGGTGTCCTGGCTTGCTTCCAGTCCAACCGACGGGTATAAGTCCACTCGTACAGAATCGATGTTATAGCAATGATAAATACTGGCTGTTTCAGTAACTGTCAGCACAAAAGTGTTTGCTGAGGTCATCACTGATGTCTCCGGGTCAAATATGCTCTCATCTGAGAGGAAGGGCGATGGATCCCAGGAGGGTGTTCCCGAGCCTGAGCCCTGCAACTGAACAGAACCTCCTGAGCAGACCGCAACATCATCTCCTGCATCAGCTACAACAGTTACCTCACTGTTTACTGCAATATTTAAGGTCCTGGAACAGTTATTGTCATCTGTTACGACCACTGTGTAAACTCCAGAGAGGACGTTGGAACGGTCCTCTGTTGTGTCACCGTCGGCCCAGAGATAGGAAAATGTACCCGAACCTCCCGATACGTTAATATCTATATAGCCCGTTGGGCTGAAAGCGTTGCATTCCGCACGGTTAACTGAATTATTAAAAACAATCTTAGCCGGTTCTGTGATATAGATTGCCCCGGTGAAGACTTTCCCGGAATCGTCCTGGGCCACCAAAAAATAGGTGCTATTGCCCCTGAGGTTTACAAAAAGCGGATCGGGCTGAAAGATGACTCCGCTATCGATGGAGTACAGGACAGCTCCTTCAGCATCCTGGGGAATAAATTCAATGGATCCGTCGCCGGCTCCATAACAGCTTACATGAGAAACGTTGATCAGCACATCCAGTGGCGGTGTATCCAGGATCTCTACCGTTGTCTTAAAAAAACATCCGGCCACGTCCCTTACGATTACCTGATAGATACCAAGAGCCAGATCGGCATAAAAAGTTGTCGAAGTAAAAGGTCCGTCAGTACCGTTGATGGAGTATTCATAGGGGGGCGTTCCGCCGCTTACATTTGAAATATTAATGGTCCCCAGGTTTCCGTAAACGGCATCTGTTTTTTCAACAGTGGCCATTATGGGGGCAGGTTCGGTAATTATTGTAGTGTCGGTTATGGAACAGGCATTCATATCCCGGATCCAGACAATATATTCCCCTGCGGCCAGGCCATTAAAGGTGCCGGTGTCTTGGTAGCTTGCATTGTCCAGGGAGAATTCAATACTGCCTGTTCCGCCGCTTGCAGTAACTTCAAGGCTTCCGTTTGTATCTCCGTTGCATCCGCTTACATCTGTGACAACGATATTGGTGATCGCCAGGGGTGGAGGAGCAAGAATCTCCACCATAGTATCAAGGGTACAGGTGTTGTCATCTATAAGAGTAAGAAGATGGGTTCCTCCAGGAAGATTCAGAAAATCTTCTGAAGCTTGCGGAGGAGCACCGTTAAGTGAATAGTTTATATTGCCGGTACCTCCTGTTCCGCTAATTGAAAGACTTCCCTCTGCTGCATACGAACAGGAGGAGATATCTGTTTGGGTATAGGAAGCAATCTGAAGGAGCGGAGGTTCAACAAGCACATTCAGCATACCATTTTTAAGGCATCCGCTAGCATCTCTGACCACTGTCTGGTAAGTTCCGGGAGCCAGGCCGCTAAAAAAGTTGTTAGAATAGAAATCAGTTCCCGCGTTGATGGAATATTCATAAGGTGCGAGTCCACCCGATACGCCGTTTATTGAAATCTCACCCTGCAGAGCTCCATGGCACAGGTAGCTGGCGATTTCTTCAGGGATCAGGATCTCATCAGGTTCCAGGATGGTGATGGTGTCTGTAATCACGCAGGCATTTCCATCTCGGGTCCAAATGGTATAGAGTCCGGGGATAAGCGGTCCAAAGGTATCTCCTGCCTGATAGGTGGAACCATCGCTGGAATATTCATAGGATCCGGAACCTCCATTGGCAGTAACTGTAATGTTGCCGTTATCACCTTCGAAGCAGCCTATATCTGTTTTAGCCAGGTCAGCTTCCAGAAGCGGAGGTTCTGTAATGATGGCCAGATCGGCAAAGGTGAATACACAGCCATTGTCATCGGTGACAAGCAGAGAATAGGTTCCGGCCGGTAGTCCTGCTGGATCCTCCAGATCTGAAACAGTAGTTCCCGAACTATTGGTCCAGTCAAAGAGGTAGGGACCCTGCCCTCCACTTACATCAATCTCGATTGAACCACTGGAATCTCCATGGCACAGCACATCCACATGGAATACATAGCTGGCTGACACAGAAGAAGGTTCAATGATGGTTTCCTGGTCGGGGAAGTTATATACACAATTGTTGCCATCGGTAATGGTCAGACTGTATGACCCGGCTTCAAGTTCGGTTAGATCCTCTGTTGTTGCAGTAAATCCCGAGGGTCCGGCCCATGCAAAAACGTAGGGAAGAGTTCCGCCATTCACTGTTATATCAATGGCTCCATCGCTGAGCCCCCCGCAGGAAATATCAGTTTTCACAGCCGGGGCCAGAAGTTCGGCCGTTTCATTGATGGTGGCCATATCTGCAAAGTGTACCGGGCATCCGTTAAGGTCTGTGATGGTGACATTGTAGGTCCCTGCCTCCAGGTTTATGAGATCTTCTGTGTTTGCAGTGTATCCCGATGGTCCGGTCCATGCAAACCCATAAGGTGCTGTGCCCCCAACTACTGTCAGATCTACGGAACCATCTCCGGCTCCAAAACAGTCGATATCCACCTGGGTACTCGAAGCAGTAAGAAGCGGGGGAATATCAATTACCTGAGTATTCATAAGCTGTGTACAGCCAAGGATATCGCTTACTTCCAGCACATAGGAGCCGGGTTCGAGTCCGGAGATATCCTCGGTGTTGGCTGTGAATCCGTTGGGTCCGCTCCATGAAAAGGAATAAGCACCGGCACCTCCCGAAATGCTTGCATCGATGACGCCATCGTTACTGGGGAAGGGTTCTCCGCAGCTCAGGTTAGTAGGATCAAAGGAGGCTGTTATAATTGTATTTTCAGTAATAGTTACGAATCCAGGAAAATTACGAGTACATCCGAGGGCATCCGTAAGTGTCAGGCTGTAAGCTCCGGCTGCCAGTTCTGAAATATCTTCGCTTGTGGCAGTGAAGCCATCAGGACCCGACCAATCAAAGCTGTATGCAGGCGTACCTCCAAAGGGTGTGATGTCAATGGCCCCGTTTGTTTCTCCATTACAATTCACATGGGTTACCAGATCGATTGTCAGATCCAGCTGGGGGGGTTCACCAATGGTAACCAGGCTAAAGAATCCAGAAGTACAAATATTGTTGTCAATGATCACCAGGTCATAGGTGTCAGGAGGCAGATTATCAGGATCCTCCACATTGGAAGTAAATCCCGTTACAACACCGACCCATGAAAAGGCGTAAGGAGGAGTCCCGCCTGTGGCCGTTACCTGGACAGCACCGTTGCTGCCTCCAAAACAGGAGACGTCGCTCGATACATCCACAGTGAGGTCTAAAACTTCAGGTTCGATGATGGTAAGCACATCGGAAAACATACGTGAACAGGAATGGTTATCCGCAAGGTTCAGGGTATACACATCGGCAGGCATTCCCGTTGGATCTTCTTCCGTGGAGGTGTAGCCCGATGTAGTTCCTATCCAGGAGAATGAATAATTAGGCATTCCCCCGGCGGCTGTAATCTGAGCCGAGCCATCAGTTCCGCCATTACAACTAACCGGATCGAAGGAATCAATGAGGATGCTCAGGGGGTCCGGTTCACTCATGGTTAGGAAAGAAGTAAAGGTTCTTGAACACCCGGAGCCATCTGTAATGCTCAGATCATATATGTCGGCCACCAGATTGGTGGGGTCCTCATCATTGGAAATCAGTCCATTGGTTTGACCGATCCACGAATAGAAATATCCACCGGCACCTCCGTTTGTGCTAATGGATGCTGTTCCGTTGTTCTCCCCATGGCAAATGACCTCTGTACTGGCATCCAGGAATGCATTGATCTGAGTGGGCTGACCTACGGTATAGGGTCCCATCATGGAAGAACAGCCGTTCCCGTCGGTGATGCTTACAAAGTAATCTCCGGCTTCCAGGGATGATATGTCTTCATCGATTGAGTTGAAGCCTGAAGGGCCGGACCACAAATAAGTATAGCCTGTACCCGAACCTGAGGGTGTTCCCCCGCCGGGTGTGATGGCGATGGATCCTGAAAATTCCCCGAAACAGCCCGCATCAATGATAGCATCTACCGTGGCGGAAACAGGAGAAGGGTTATTAATGGTAATGCCGGGGGTAATATCGCTAGTAGTACAGACCGCATCCCGGGCAGTAACTGTATAGACTCCAGGGAGTAATCCGGTAAAGCTTCCCGAGGAATTACTTTCATTTTCCGGTCCCGCCAGATCGAACAGGTGGTTTTCTGTCTCCCCGCTGGCAGTAACAGTAATGGTTCCGTCATCGAAATTGTTACAGGTGAGGTCTGTGGCACCATAGTAGGTAATAAGGATTGGATCTGGACCATCCACAATAGCTGACATATATGAAACATCTTCCAGGCTGTCCTGAACAGCTATAAGATATAAGCTGTACTTCCTTCGCCCGACCGAGGTAACCGATGGTCCGGAGGTAACTCCAAAATCCACAGGCAGTCCGACCCCTTCATAAATAAACCAGCTGTACGGACCAACTCCTCCCGATATGTCGAAGGAGATGGTTCCCCCCGTTCCGTCTGAACAGGTGGTTGGGGTAGTGGTAACGTTGGAAATAGTAAGTACCTGAGCCGACAGGGCTATGAAGGATGTTGCAACAACAAGGACTAAAAATATACTATACCTGAATGCTTTCATATAAACTCAAATTCGTTCCGCTACCAATGAAACAAGGATCATCTCTTATTGGTTGCAACACTACCGGCTAATGAACCCGGATCGCTATAAAATTAGAAGTTCTGGTAATAAGAGAGATGCAAAGTTTTAAACAATTCCACCCCTTTCCAGGGAGGCCAGATACTTTTTAGAGATCTGTTGAACCGGGTACCTTGCAGCAAATAGTCCGATTACAAGTACAGTTATCCATATCAGGAAGATGTCAAACGATTCTATTTGAACAGGATAGGAGTCAATAATAAAGGAACCGCTACCTGTGAGTTTTATTACTCCAAATCGTTGCTGGACCCAGCTGATGGCGGTCCCCAGGAAAAGTCCGCTTATACTACCAATGATTGAAATGAGCCAGCCCTCCATCAGAAAGACGCTTTTAATCAGCCTGTTACCAGCTCCCATATTGCGCAGAGTCAGAATATCTTTTTTCTTGTCGATAATTAGCATGGATAAAGAGCCAATCACATTAAAGGAGGCGATAATCAGTATAAAGGTCAGTATGAGGAATATGGCCCATTTTTCCGATCTCATCACCCGGTAGAACAATTCATTCTGTTGTTCCCTGTTTTTCACCTGGAAGCCTTCTCCCATCAGGGCCTGGATCTCTTTCTGGACTCCATCGGCAGGAAAACCGGGATCCAGTTTCACTTCCAGGTGGCTTACCTCCGACAGGTAGGAGAGCAGCTGCCGGGCAAAGTCAATGGAAGTGATAATGTATTTGGAATCGTAGTCCTGCTCAATGAGAAAAATTCCGGACGGGTAGAGAAAGTCTCGTCGAATGGATTCCTCAGGCTGTGACATATTGATTTTGGCGGTACGATCGATGGTATAAACATACAGGGGATTGATAAAGTTGAGACCGATACCGAGGCTGTAGGCCACGCCCTGGCCCACCACCGCATAAGATCTGTTTCGATCCTTCAGTTTCATTTCTCCGTCATAGATCATGGAATCGAGACCGCTTACATCTCTGAAAGCCTCATCCACACCTTTAATGGTGGCAATGTGCTGCTTATCGTTATACAACAACAACACATTCTCTTCCAGCGCTTCAGACAGAGCAGCAACTCCCGGAAGCGCAAGTATGGCACTGGATTTTTCCGGATCGGGAGTAAAGGTCTTTCCCTCGGTGGCAGAAATTTGAATATCTGGATCGAAGGTATTAAAGAGCGATTTTACTACCGAGTCGAATCCGTTAAAAACAGAAAGGACTATCACAAGGGCCATGGTACCCGTGGCAATACCCAGGATGGAGATGCCGGAGATGATATTGATTGCATTCTGGGACTTCTTCCCGAGAAGGTAGCGCCTCGCTATATAAAAGGAGAGGTTCACTTCTTACACTTCACTATAAGGCCGGTCCCGGTGCTGTGCTTACCCCTGACATCGGCCGTATTCAGCAGATAACAGAATGGATAGACAAGCAGGTAGTAGAAAGGTAGTAAGAGCAGGAAAAGTTTGCTGATATTGGCCAGCAATATGGGGTATTTCATGGATAGTTTCCAGGAGATTTTACCCGGTCCGCCATAAGAATAGCGTATCTGGATATCAGAAAAGCCTGCTTCCTGCAGTTTTTCATTAATCTCTTCCATTCCATAGCCATCACGCACATGTTCGTCAATAAAGGACTCCTCATGTTCGTGATGAACGTCAGATCCTCCCTGGTCGGAAGGGGTGGAAATCAACAGCACTCCCCCCGGCTTCAAACCCTTATAGATATGCTTAAATACCGTGCGATCATCTTCGATATGCTCCATCACATCTACGGAGAGCACCAGGTCCCAGGCTTCACTTTTCTCCAGCCTGGTCAGATCGACATACTTGAATACCACATTCCGGTCCCGTCCTATGGTAGAAAAAAACTGGTTACAATCGTCCACCTGCTCCTGTTTGATATCCAGTCCTTCAATTTTGGATTGGGGATATTTATGGGACAGGTAATATACATATTGCCCGAATCCGGAACCCGCATCGGCAATCTGCCCGGGCAAAAAACCTTCTTTTTTCAGTTTTTTTAACTCACGACGGATATGCCAGGAGCGCAGCAGAAGTAAATCCAGCAATCTGTAAAAAATTCTCCTCAGAAAAGGTGTGCTGTTAAATACCTTACCAAGGCTGCGTTTAATGGGATCGTACTGCATTATTAATCTTTTAAAAGGTCCTCAATTCGGTCGATATAGTCCAGCGAGTCATCAAGGAAAAATGCAAATTCAGGAATATGTCTTAACTGGTTCCGGAGTATATTTCCCATCTCACTGCGTATCAGTCCGGTCCTGTCAGAGATGGTCTGAACGGTTTCGCCAGCTTTTTCACCGGGGAAGATGCTCAGGTAGACTTTTGCTACACCCAGATCAGGGCTGATGCGCACTACGGTTACAGTAATCATTTTGTCCCCGGCAAAGGCTGATGCGTGCGTCTGAAAATATTTTCCCAGCTCCTTTTGAAGCAGCCTGGAGACTTTATGCTGGCGGGTTGTGGTCATTTGGGCAAAAGTACGTTTTTTCAAGAACATTTTATAGTTTTGCACGATGGACACAGTATTAAGCGGAATCAGGTCGACCGGAAACCTGCACCTGGGCAATTATTTTGGAGCGGTAAAGAATTTTGTGAAGATGCAACACGAGAACAGGTGCTTCTTTTTCGTAGCGGATTATCATGCCCTGACCACGCATCCCAAACCTGAAAACCTTCATGACAACATAAAGAAAGTGCTTTCCGAATACCTGGCAGCGGGCCTGGATCCGGAGGTGGCCACCCTGTACATCCAGAGTGATGTTCCAGAGATCATTGAGCTCTATCTTCTGCTCAATATGAATGCCTATGTGGGAGAATTGGAACGCACCACCACCTTCAAAGAAAAGATCCGTAAGCAGCCCGAAAATGTAAATGCAGGATTGTTGACCTATCCGGTGCTAATGTGCTCGGATATTATCATCCACCAGGCCGATAAGGTCCCGGTGGGAAAGGACCAGGAACAGAATCTTGAAATGGCCCGCAAGTTTGCCAAGCGTTTTAACCACATGTACGGTGTGGAGTATTTTAAACTGCCTGAACCTTATAATTTCGGTGATGAGCTGGTTAAGGTTCCGGGCCTGGACGGTACAGGAAAAATGGGAAAAAGTGATGGCAATGGAATATTCCTCGCGGATGAACCCTCGGTGATACGCAAAAAGGTGATGCGTGCTGTCACCGATGCCGGACCAAAGGAAGTCAACTCCACCATGCCCGAACCGGTCGCCAACCTTTTTTACCTCCTGGATCTTCTTTCAACGCCGGATACTGTGGAGCATTTCCGATCAGCTTATCATGACTGCAGCATTCGCTACGGGGATCTGAAGAAGCAGCTGGCCGAAGACATCATCAACTTTACTACGCCCATACGTGAACGGATCAATGACATCTACAACGATTCGGATTACCTGCGCAAAGTGGTGAACATGGGAGCTGAAAAGGCCCGCGCAAGCGCATCGAAGACCCTTCGCGAAGTTCGTGAGATCCTGGGTTACAGACCTTTCTAAATCATCCTCTCCCATTCTTTATGACCCCGGCACTTCTCATTCCAATCTATTATTATATCGAAAGTATGTTCAGGGAGAACACCTATAAATATTTGCGCCTTGGCGAAAAGATTTTAAGCGGCGACCTGAATATCCTGAAGATATAAGATGTTGGAATGCTATACCGGGGGTATAAAAAAGTAAAAGTCCGCCTGTGTAGACGGACCTGGCCCTAATAATCAGGGATATGATTGGATGAACTGTCACTATCTATAAAACAAATTGCATGCCAAAGATGCTACAGAGCCCAATCAATTTCAGTTTTTCCTGTCCGTTTCAGGTATTCATTGCATAAGGAGAAGTGCCTGCAACCAAAAAATCCGTTATAAGCAGAGAGAGGAGAAGGGTGAGCAGCTTTCAGAACCAGGTGTTTGTTACTGTCAATGAGCGATTCTTTGGCCTGGGCAAAGCGACCCCAGAGCAAAAAGACCACGCCGCTTTTTTTCTGTGATACCATTTCAATTACCCGGTTTGTAAAATTTTCCCAGCCTTTTTTCTGGTGTGAACCGGCCAAACTGTCGCGAACCGTCAGTGTGGCATTGATCAGCAGGACTCCCTGGTCGGTCCATTTTTCCAGATTACCACTTTCCGGAATTGGGAGGCTAAGATCCGTATTCAGTTCTTTGAAGATGTTGACCAGAGAGGGGGGCTTTTGAATTCCCTGTGGAACAGAGAAACACAGGCCATGGGCCTGGCCCTTGCCATGATATGGATCCTGCCCCAGTATAACCACTTTTACAGAATCAAAGGGAGTGCGGTTAAAGGCATTAAAAATGAGCGGACCCGGAGGGTAGATAACATGATGCTTTTTCTCCTCCACAAGGAACTCCTTGAGAGTAGTGAAATAGGGAGATTGGAACTGATCCTTCAGTACCGCCTTCCAACCATCTTCTATGTTGGGATCAATTTTCTGCATATGCCAGAAAGTTACCAAAAGTGACAGAGGGGAGCAAGGGTTCAGAGGGTAAATCGGGCCGTGAACACAAAGTTGCGTCCTGCTGCACTTATACCTGAAGCGTAAGATTTGTAAAACTGGTCGAACAGGTTTTCAATGGCCAGCACAAGATCAAAATGATCCCCTGCCTCAACGCCCACCTTAATATTGGCGGTCCACCACGAAGGAAATCCATATTCCATGGCTTCTTTATCATTATCCTCTCCATAGGGAGAGAAATCCTCTATATGTTTCCATCCCTGGTAGACAAAATAGGTATCCAGGAAAAACCGGCTCTTCCGATAGCTGAGTAATGTCCGGCCAAAGATGGGGGGAATATGTCCCAGCGGCACATCATCGCTCAGGTTTTGGCCCTTTGTGTAGTTAATGGTCCCTTTCAGGATGAAGTTTTCATTCAGGTTGGAGGTAATGCCCATGGAGGCACCATATATATAAGCTTCTCCTGCATTGTAGTTGGCTGTAATCTTATACAGATCCCCATCGTAGTAGAGAGAGTCTTCTCCATTCAGCTGATAATCGGTTCTTACAATGGCATCGTCCAGGTAGCTAACAAAACCCACCAGTTTTATCTTCATATATCCCTCAATAAACCTGCTGATTCCAATTTCCGCATTATAAGTATACTCGGGCGATATATTGGGATTGGGAACGATCACATAATCATCCTTGGCCCTTACCTTGCCATAATCATCCACATTGGGGCTCCTGAATCCCGAGGAGAGAATGGCGTTCAGCTGCCATTGATTGGAAGGAGTATAAACCAGTCCGGCACTTCCGGTAAGGGCTCCGTTGTTCATGCTGATCTCATCATAAGGAAGCAGGGAATTGGAAAATAAAGAATACAAATGTCCCTGCATATACCTCGAGCCCAGGTTCAGAACCAGTTTATCATTCAGTAGCCATTTATAACTGATGTAAGCTGAGGTACTCCAGGTCAAACTTCCTCCATCCGGGTAGCGGGTAAGAGCCTCCTGGAGTTCACCCGTTTTGACATTTTTATACCAGGCATCTGAATCAAGCAGGTTGCTGTTTAGTTCTGCTCCATAGTAGAGTTTGTGCCGGGCTCCCCAGACCTTTAGCAGGTCGAAATTCAGACTGAATACCATAACATCTTCCTGCTGGGTAAGTAGCTCGTCATTCCTGAACTTACGTGAATATCGATCCTCATCAATTTTCTGAAATGCTGCCAGAGTGGTCATATTGGTAAAAACAGGGTTGTCTTTTTTCAGGACGTTTTTCAGTGATACCAGGAACCTGTTCTGCGGACCATAGAAATATTCAGCATATTTGAGATCAGTACCGCTGTAGTCATTTAATTTATCAATCCGGTCGATATCCGAGGAAGTGGAATATTGCAAATTCAGAATCCAGTCCACATATTTGGAGGGAATATACCTGATTTTCTGAAGGATGTCGAGCTGACTGTAGCCGGTCTTTAGCTGTATAAGGGGGTTCCCATTGAGTATGGTAGAATCCACACCGTTTACCTGGTCCACAGAATGCATCTGCTTTCCCCAATCGCCCAGGGTGGGATTTCTCCTGCTTCCGATTCGGATATTGCCCAGGTTCTTGTAGGTAATGCTTGAAAGAGAGGCCCAGCGTTTTCTTCCGGCTGAAAAATCAAGATGACCCGTAAGGCCGTTCATGGCTGAAGCATATTGTGTATAGGCATGCGTATTAAAGTTGGTAGTGCTGTCGGTTCCCATCCGGGGATCTCTTGTATAGTAATGGACCACGCCCCCCAGTGCATCACTTCCGTACATGATGGAAGAGGGCCCGAAAATAACCTCGGTTCGTTCAAGAATGGAGTGATCAATGGTGATGGAATTCTGGAGGTGTCCGCTGCGGTAGATAGCATTATTTAACCTTACCCCGTCTACCACCAGTAGAATTTTATTGGCCTCAAAGCCCCGAAGAATAGGACTTCCTCCGCCTCCCTGGGTTCTCTGAACCATTATATTCCCGGTCTCTTCCAGGATATCAGCCGCGCTGAATCCGGTAGATTCCATAAGCATCTCGTCCTTCAATACATTCACCAAATAGGGGATCATCAGACTGCTTTCCCTCGATTTGGATGCAGAAATAACATACTCATCTATCAGGACCCTTTTTCTTTGGAGTTCAAGCTCTTTCTGTCCGGCAATCTCCGCCTTAGTGCATCTCCTGCTAATAAATGAGGGATGCTGAAAGAATAATGTATCGCTATCGGGGAAAATGGCCATGTCAATTATACCCAGGGAATCGCTTAAGGTGTATTTTCCCCGGGTACTATTATATACTGCAACATTTTCAACGGGGGAGCGGTCGGAGGTGTTTATAAGCTGTAATTGTTGTCCATTTGCCAGGGAAGCAAAAACTAAGGCGTTAACTATAAAGAGATTACGATATGTCATAAAAGAAAAAAACACGCAATAATATTACAAAAACTATACCACTCTTTCATGTTGGTAATTTTTCCACAATCCTGTGTTTGAAATTCATATTTTTGAATGAAATGGGAGCTAAATGGTGAAACGCATTATATACGGGGGGCTCTTTGCGGTCATATGCCTGGGATTGCTGGTGGTAATTCTACTCAAACGCTTCGATGAAATAGAACCAATTGAGGTCCTGAGAGCTATTCCTGAAGATGCTATTCTGTTTGCCGAAGATATCGATTACCAGTACCTGACAGAATCTTTTTTGTCGGAAAGCAGAATCTGGATCGACTTTGTGAATATTATTGAAAGAAGTGATCTGGATTCTACACTGGATGCCGTTTTTGGACAGATCCGTTCTTCGGAATTCCTGAACGACCTGCTCCTTAAAGAGGGCTTGAACCTTTCATTACACAAGCTTGGTAAAGATCGGCTGACACCTCTTTTTTACATAGACTATTCGGATGCGCACAGCGACCATGATTTTGACCATCTCATGAAGGAGCTCCTTGAGAAGAAAGCTATAGTGAATGAGAGGAAGTATGAGACTGTACTATTGAATGATGTTTCGGGGGGACCTGGATTTGTGCCGGGGAAGTTTTCCTATGCCTGCCTGGATGGACTTTGCCTGATCAGTCCGTCTTCCATGCTTGTGGAAGCAGCCATCAGAACCATTCATTCCGATACAAATCTTCCTTCCAGGCGAGGACTCCAAAAGGTGAGGGAAACCGCGGGCCGCTATGTTCATGCGAATCTCTATATCAATTATAAGGAACTACCAGGGCTTCTTTATCCCATCATCGATGAGTCGAAGTGGGGAAAGCTCGGCATTTTATCAGATCTGGCTTCCTGGGGCGAACTGGACATGGATGTGAAACAGGAAGCTCTGATCCTTAATGGAATGACATATGTGGAGTCGAATCTCCCTTTGCTCCTTGGGGCCTTCAGGGATCAGTCGCCGGTCAGGATGGAGTTGCAGGAGATATTGCCTTCAGGGACCAGTTATTTTTTACATCTGGGTATTGGAGACAGGAAAAAGTTTAAGGAACAGGCGATTAGTTATCTGAATGGATTGGGAAAGGGGCCTGCGATTGAAGCTGAAATGCAGAGGCTCGATCAGCTCTATGGAATTGATCCCCTGGAGGATCTCTCCCGGGTCCTGGCAGATGAAATGGCCTGGTTTGCCATTGAAGGAGTGACAGAGAAGCCGGAAGATGAGTTTCTGGTCATCGAGACCCGAAGTCGCAGTGAAACTGTTGAAGTCGTTATGCGCTGGGTAGAGCAGTATCTCCAGCTACACGCTTTTGATATGCGCTCTCTGAGGCATGTGTATCAGCTTGACAAGCAGACCCTTTTTAATATTTACAAACTCCCCGATCAGTTTTTTAAAGGAACCTCTGCCGCTCGTCTTTTTAACCAGTACTTTACAGTTTATGAAAATTACCTGATCTTTGGACCTTCAGTGGATGCGCTGTCGCGTGTAATCTACCAGAATGTACTTCATAAAACCTTTGTCAGCGATCCCGTTTACAAAGAGATTTCAGATTACCTTTCTAATCGCAGTACTATAACACTGTTTTTCCGACCCGGTGCTTATATGGACTATAGGAAAGAAATGTTGACCGAAAAGATGAGAGGTTGTCTCGATCAGGTGGAACTGTTTTTGCGGCGGATTCCCGGGCTTGTGGTACAGTATAGTACCGAAGGCGATCTTTTCTATCATAGCATCAGTTGTAAGTATTTACCCCAGATAAAAGACAAAGCGCTGACTGTTTGGGAGAGCCTGATGGATACCTCTGTGGTGATCAAACCGGCACTGGTTGTCAATCATAATACATCAGAGAAGGAGATTTTCATTCAGGATCTCGCCAATAAGGTCTATTTAATTAATGGTGCCGGGAGGGTACTCTGGAAGCAAGCCGTTGAGGGACCTATACTGGGAAGTGTTCATCAGGTGGATTTCTACAGGAACGGAAAACTACAATACCTCTTTAATACGGCCACTAAGATGCATTTAATTGACCGGAACGGGAATTATGTGGAGCGTTACCCTGTTTCATTCAGGTCCGATGCAACCAATCCCCTTGCACTTTTTGACTATGATAAGGGCCGTGATTACCGACTGTTTGTGGCCACAGAAGACAGGAGGATCTATGTGTATGATATTGAGGGAAATATGATTACAGGGTGGAAGTTTGGGAAAACCGAATCAAGGGTGACCGGGGAGATTCAGCACTTTAGAATCAATGAAAAGGATTATATTGTTGCCATTGATCAGAACAGGGCCTATATTCTTGATCGAAGAGGCAGGGAGCGGATCAAACTGAAAGAGAAACTGGTGTTGTCGCCTCAGAATCCGCTTAGTCTGGATATGAATATCAGGGAAGAGAAACCCAGGTTGATCTCTACCGATACTTCGGGAAGTGTGTTTGCCATATATATGGATGGATCTGTTTCCAGGCTATTGTCCAGGGAGGCCTCACCTGATCATTTTTTCCAGATGAAAGATTTGAACAGGGATGGAATCCCCGAGTTTATTTTTGCAGAGGGGGATGAGCTGGAGGTGCTTCATCAGGATGGCAAGAAAATGTTTACATATAAGGTGAAGGGCCGCATTGGTGAAATGCCCGATTTCTATAAATTTTCGTCTTCAGATATAAAAATCGGAATTACCGACAGGTCCAGGAGCAGAATATACCTGATCAATTCGGATGGCTCTCTTTATGAAGGGTTTCCTCTGGAGGGTTCCACCAGGTTCAGTATAGGGTATTTTGCCGGTTCCGACAGCCGGTTCAATCTGATTGTGGGAAGTGGGAATAACTTCCTTTATAATTATTCAATTGAGTAGTCATGAGGAAAATCTTAAAAAATAGCGTGAAATTCTTAATGGCTGGAGGCCTCCTTCTGACTTCCTGTCACAAAGAGTATTTTCAACTGGATAGATTGTCCGATGAGATGGAAATCAGTCCGGATGTTGTGGCACCATTGGTGCACGGTTCCATGTCGATGGGTGATATAGTAGCCCGGTTTGATTCAACAGGTTATGTGGGTGAATTTGATGATGGTCTGATTTACCTGACCTATGCAGATACCCTGGTTGATGTGATGGTTGATACAGTTGATCTGTTGATTGACGAATTCTACCAAGAGGTGTATTTTGATCTGGAAATAGGCGATAATCCCATTTATATCAGTAGTAATATTGGCGATACCCTGCACTTCAGAAAAAGCAAGTTTTACGGCTTCTCGGTGGATGGGGACACTCGTATAGACAGCATTATCTTCAAGGAGGGGGAAGTGATGACCGAGATACAAAGCACTTTTCTTCATGGAGGGATTTTAACCATAAGCTCCGATTACCTGAGGAATGAAAACAGGAATTCCTATTCCAACACCATAACGATCAGTGAATCGGATGGAAGCTTCTCATGGACCGATCATCTCGACCTGGATGGCTATTACCTGGCAACGGATAAGAGTGGCGATTCCGTCGTATTCAGGATGGATTATGACCTGGCCCTGATCAACTCCGGGAGTCCAATTAACCCGGGAGACCACTGCGAAATTAACTCCAACTTCCTGGATCTGGGTTTTTACAGTATATACGGAGTAATTGATCCTGGTCAAATTGTTTCTGAGAGTGGTGTGTTGGATATTCCGATCTATGCGGATGTCCCGGAACTTTCTCATTTGAAACTTGCCGATCCCAGGATCAATATCTTTACAGAAAACTCACTGGGGCTTCCCTTTGAGCTGGAGCTTGATAGTGTCATTGCTACTGCTGTAGATGGTACCACTGCCACACTGGTACTTAATGAGCATCCTTTTAAAATTCCGGCACCAGATATTGCTCATGTGGGAGAGACAGCTTATGGCGAGATTAATATCAATAACCAGACCTCTAATTTCCAGGAGCTCTTAAATATTGCTCCCAGCACACTGTCCTATAGAGTAGAAGGGGGCCTTGACCAGGAGTACCTGGATCACTTTATACTTGACACCAGCAGGTTTATGGTGGAAGCTGAATTTATGTTGCCATTGGATCTGAGCTTTTCTGAATATGCCCTGATGGATACACTTGAGTTTGAATTGGGTGAGGAAGGGATAGATACTGCGATTATTAAAGATGTGGTAATTTCTGTTTCCACCATCAATGAGCTGCCCATGGAGCTGGGTTTGCAGGTTTACATGCTGGATGAATCTTTTGTGGTGCTTGATTCTGTGTTTGATGATGATGCGGTTTTTCTGCCATCCTCGGAGGTGGACTCGGAAGGCAAACTACTTAGCGCCAGCGAAAACAACAATAGCATCAACTTTCATACGGAGAGATTGGGGAGCCTTGAAGAGGTTCGCTTCCTCAAGATAGAGGCCACTCTGCTCACTTCAGGATCCGGAAACCAGTTTGTTAAATTCTACTCCGATTATTCACTGGATTTTGAGATTTCTGTTTATGCCAATTTCAGAATTAATACAAGAGAACTATGAGGATGAAACGTAGCATTATTATTGGCTTGGGATTAATCCTGGGGGCCCTCTTGCAACTCAGGGCCCAGCCCAGCAATTCTCTATACTTTATGCATGGGGTACCACAGTTTAACAGGGTAAATCCTGCGCGGCAGCCGGCATGCGGCTTCTATATTGGAATGCCCCTGTTATCTCCTTTGAGCACTGAGCTGTCATCAAGTTCCCTTGCCTGGGAGGACTTGGTCTATCCGCATCCCACGGAAGATTCTTTGATCACCTTTTTGCATCCAGAGGGCGATAAGCAGGCTTTTTTGAATCAGCTTAAACCATTAAACTACGTCGTTTCTGATCTGGGGACTTCCCTTTTTTCTCTGGGTTTTCGAACCGGAGCAGGATTCTTTACCCTGGATGTCACCTCCAGAGTAGAGGGGAGTCTTTATTATCCGGGCGATCTGGCCCGGCTTGTACTGGAGGGTGCAGATGAAGGAGAAACTTATATCTTGAATGGTATGGGGACTGATCTTTCAGCATTTGATGAAATCGCTCTTGGCTGGTCAGGAGCCATCGGAGATAAGTTGCAGATAGGGGTACGTGGAAAATTTCTCTTTGGTCTTGGAAATGTGTACACTTCAAACTCTCAGCTGGAGGTAACAACTTCCGAGGATGTCTGGAATATTGAATCGGACATGGAGTTTGATGTTTCTCTTCCTTTTGCTGAGGTGGTTTATGATGCAGATGGGATAATTGAGGATGTTATTGTAGATGACGATATTACGAATTTGAATCCCATGGCCATGGCCAGGCTTGCTTTCAACAAAAATAATTTTGGCCTGGGTCTCGATCTGGGTATAGACTATAAGCCCTCAGAGAGCTGGCACCTGAGCGCCAGTGTTCTGGATATTGGTTATATCAGATGGACCGATGAGGTACATGAGGTAAGCTATAATGCAGTATATGATTATACCAGTCTTGAGGTAAATCCCTTTGATTTTCTGGGCGAAACAGGGGAGAGTAATTACTTCGACAGCACCTTTTCCGAACTGTCCGATACCTTATCCGGGGCGCTTGAATTTACCCAGGGGGAGATTTACAATAGTCGGCTTCATACGAAGCTGTTTGTGGGTACTTCCTGGTATGTAACGCCGAAAATTAATTTTGGACTCCTTTCCAGGACAGACTTCCTGAGAGACAAGGTGGTTGAACAGCTAACAGCATCAGCTAACTTTGCAGCAGGGCGCTTTCTTAACTTTACCCTGAGTTACTCATACATTAACAGTTACCTTAAGAATATGGGAACCGGGATCTCTTTCAATGCCGGGCCCCTGAATCTCTATTTGATCTCAGATAACACCCTGAACCTTATATTCTGGCCACAGGAAGCACAATCGGCAAATCTCTGGTTCGGGATGAACCTGATTTTTGGTTATAAGCAATTTAACAAGGTTGATAAAGACAGACCTCTGGTATATTAATACTTTTTGAGGATCAGGCTTTTCGGATCTGCTTGGCCATATTGGTGGCAAAAACAAAATTATTCAGCGCTTCATTATCTGTCTGCAGAACCTCCTTACGGGTTCCCTCCCAGCACTTACAGCCCCTGTAGATAAAGATTACCTTATCGCCGATTTCAAGTACAGAATTCATATCGTGCGAATTTATAATGGTGGTCATCTGGAATTCTTCGGTAATTTCTTTGATCAGGTTATCTATAACGATACCGGTTTCAGGATCCAATCCGGAGTTGGGCTCATCACAGAGCAAGTATTGTGGATTAAGGGCAATGGCGCGGGCAATGGCCACCCGCTTCTTCATTCCTCCACTCAATTCGCCCGGGTACAGTTTGTTAGAACCGCTTACACGAACCCTTTCCAGGCAGAAATTGGCGCGATCCAGTTTCTCACTGGTGCCTTTCTCGGTAAAAAAGTCAAGAGGAAAGAGGACATTCTCTTCTACCGTAAGTGAATCGAACAGTGCTGCTCCCTGAAAAAGAACCCCCATCTTCTGGCGAAGCGCTTGTCTGGCACGGGCATTCATGTTGCTGAAATTCTGATCATTATACCATATCTCTCCATCATCTGTTTCGATCAGTCCGGCAATGGATTTCAGAAGGACGGTTTTTCCGGAACCACTTCGCCCGATAATCAGGTTGCATTTTCCTGGTTCAAATCTGGCGCTTACATCGTTTAAAACAAATTCGCCATCGAAGCTTTTAAAAAGATTTTTTACCTCGATCATTGGAGAATGGTTCTGGTTAGAATCAGGTTGGCAAGCAGGATCAGAATACTGCTCTGCACCACGGCTCTGGTACTGGACTTTCCTACCTCGACTGCTCCTCCTTTTACATTGTAGCCATAATAGGAAGAGACAGTGGTAATGATAATGGCATAGAATACAGTTTTTGTCATGGCGTACCAGATGTAGTAAGGGTAGAAAGCATACTGGATTCCATATATGTAGTCACCGGGAGGCATCACATTGGCCAGTATACATGCGAGATAACCCCCGGCCAGTCCAACCATGATACTAAGCAGGCAGAGAATGGGAAAGAACAGCACTGCGGCAATAATCCTGGGAAGAATCAGATAAGAGGCGGAATTGATTCCCATCACATCCAGGGCATCAATTTGTTCGGTTATTCGCATCATCCCAAGTTCTGAAGCAATGCTCGACCCCACTTTACCGGCGAGTATTAGTGCCACCATGGTGGAGGAAAACTCCAGGAGCAATGAATCCCGGACCGTGACACCCACCAGGTACTTGGGAAGAAGGGGATTTTCAATGTTGAAGTTGGTTTGTATGGTAATAACCGCTCCAACAAATAGTGAGATAAGCACTACAATTGGAAAGGAGTTAATTCCCACCTTCTCTATCTCCCGCATTGTTTGACGGTAAAGGATGGCGTGTTTTTCAGGCTGACTGAAAGTCCTCTTCATCAACAAAAAGTAGGATCCTATATGTATAAGGAGTTTCATATATCCTGATCAAATATATGTATTATTTCATTTATTGTATAAAACATCTATCAAGGCAGGGCTATTCCTTAAAAAGCCATTATATTTAGTAGATAGATAAATAGCGCAAATCAATTTTCCTATTAAAATAATGGATAAAAATTACTATTGTGTGATCATGGCCGGTGGCATAGGCAGCCGCTTCTGGCCATTGAGTAAGACAGAACGCCCCAAGCAGTTTCTTGATATCCTGGGTGTTGGGCGAACCCTGTTGCAACAGACTTTCGATCGGTTTCTTAATATCATGCCTTCCGATCATATTTTCATTGTAAGTAACCTGGAGTACAAAGAGATTATAGTAGAACAGTTGCCCGATATCCCGGTAGAGAATATCCTTCTGGAGCCTTTGCGTCGGAATACGGCTCCATGTATTGATTATGCAAACTTCAGGATTTCCAAGAAAGACCCTGACGCCCGAATCGTTGTGGCTCCTTCTGATCACCTGATTATGAAAGAAGAGGAGTTCCTCAGGTCGGTGGAGCAGGGCCTGGAGTTTGTGACCGCAAATGAGGCCTTGCTGACCCTGGGCATTGTTCCCAGTCGACCGGAAACAGGATATGGCTATGTCCAGTCCATTGAGAAGGAAGTGAAGGGATATGAATCACTTACCCTGCGTAAGGTGAAAACTTTTACTGAGAAGCCCGATCTGAAGCTGGCCAGGGTTTTTCTCGATAGTGGGGATTTTTACTGGAATGCGGGTATTTTCTTCTGGTCGCTCAAAACCATTATGAATTCCTTTGCGACATATCTTCCTGAGATTCACACCCTTTTTAAAGAGGGAGAGGCGCATTATGGGACTGAGAGGGAGCAGTCGTTCATTCATGAAACCTATAGCAATTGCAGGAACATAAGCGTAGACTATGGAATCATGGAGAAGGCTGACAATGTTTTTGTACTGGTTTCCGATTTTGGCTGGTCCGATCTTGGTACATGGGGTTCCTTATACGAACAACTGGAGGGTGATGATCACAATAATTCTGTAACCGGGAAGCATGTTTTTATGTATGAATCGTCCGGGAATATTGTGAATGTTCAGGACGATATGCTGGTAGTCTTGCAGGGCCTTGAGGACTATATTGTTGTACAAAATGAAAAGATCATTCTTGTTTGTAAGCGTGAGGATGAGCAGAATATTAAGCAGTACCTTACTGATATTAAGACCGAGGTCGGGGAGGATATGGTGTAGATAGCTCGGTATTTCGTGTACTCGCTGTACCGTGTCGCTTCGCTCCCCGCAAAGGCTTCGGTTCAGTTGAGACAAAAAAAACCGCATCATGGAGAATGCGGTTTAATAATGAGGTAAGGAAATGTTCTAGTATTCCCAGAGATCGTGCTCCATAATGAACAGATCATTCTTGATACGTTCAGCTTCTATCAATACATCCTGGCCCAGTTTGTAATCTGTCAGCAGGCGGTTTCCAAATACATTGGATTCAGCAATAATGGTGCTGGAAAAACGACGTTGCATAAAAAGATCATCAAAAGAGGCAGACTGGGCATCATTGTTCGGGTTATAGATAGAGTGGGTGGCAAACAATCTTCTACATTGTGGAAAATGAACCACAAACGGGATCTGTAACCTGGGGGAGGGTAAGGGTTGATTGAATTCATCATAGCGCTCATAATAGACAGGAGCCAGTGCCACAATACGCACCTTCATAGTAGAGTGCTGCTTATCAAAGTACCATTGCTCCTGCACCTGAAATTGCATAACATTGGACATTCCCTGTCCAACCTTCTCAAAATTCCCATCATTATCATAGATGCTGTCACCACCCGACAGGCGGTAAATTTCTTCCAGATTGGTGACCTTTGCAAAAGGATCTTTCCAACCTACAATCGGATTGAATTCGTAGGGGGTGATCTCTTCGGTTTTGATACCTTCCATCAACAGTCCAAACAGGCTGTATCGTTCCCCATCACTCATGTTTCCCTCCAGGGGATAACGAAGGGGCATGTTCTGACGATGCCTCAGATCGATGGTTCTCCATATATCCTTTGCCCACATGACATCGGATTCCCGAATGTAGCTGTATGGAACAGGTTTCTTTTCCGGAATGATCGTTTCTGATGTGTATACATCCGTTGAGGGGGAATAGGCGGTGATTACCGGCGCGTTTCCAGGTGTAACGGACGTATTTACATTCTGGGCTGATAAGGACAATGTCCCAATGGCCAGAATTGCTGCTCCAAATATATACCTTCTTGCCTTCATCTTATCGTACAATTATGGTAATGTTATTAAGATTTCTTACTTTACCGTCAGGGCCGGAGGCCTTAATTTTTTCAATCATGACCCGCTGACCGGTCCTCAATTGTCTGAACAGGTCCTTCTGTTGACTGGTAAATTTATCACTACTCGAGGGCATGGAACTCCAGATGCCACCCTGGCCCTGGAAAGCCACTTCAAAAGACTGTACCTTATATTCTACTTCAAACACAAAATCTTTGGCTTCGGCTCTTACATTCTTCAATTGGGACATACTTCCCACGGTAAGAGCTCCCTGGGAGCCTTGAATACCTTCCACCACTGCATCAGGTTTGGGAAGGTCGTAAACCCTGAAATCGGAACGGGTCATCAATCTCTTGGTACCATCTACGGTGGCATATACAGAGATGGTGGCTTTATCGTTCCGTGGACCAGGTTGTACCGTATAGGAACCTGTACCCACCTTATGGATACTTCCAGAGGAAATTTCGGGCTTTACATCACTTTCAGGAACACCTCCGGCTGATATGGCAACCGGGTTAGGGATTCCCCTGTAAAACACGTTCATACCGGTAGCGGAGACTGTAGCAGTGGCTTCGGCTACTTCAAATTCTGCTTCAAAATCCTTGGATGTTACCTGTCCGTCTTTCTCAATGGAGATGGTACCTCCCCATTTGTGTATCCCTATGTTGTTATACGATACAGAGTAGATTCCCATGCCTTTATCTGTTTCAAGGACGGTTCCGTTATTCAGGGTAACCGTTGGTATGTTGGTGGAGTCATAGGCAGCAAGAAAAACTTCTGCGCGATACTCCTGTCCTTTGAATACATAATTGGAATTGGGAATAACCACGGGCTTGATCACGTTCACCTTGAAGTCGCCTGCGTCCACCTGTCCCAGCAGAAAGTTGAGCATCTCTGCTTCAACATTCCGGACATCCCCCTGCATTTTGGAGAGCAGGGTAATGACAGAGGCCAGGGGAAGATGTTCAAAATAGGTGGATTCCCAGGTTGGGGTCACACCCTTTTTGTGTCCATGATACAGGCTCTCGGGAACATCTGTACTAAGAATTCCTTCTATGGCGTCTACCGTGGTGGGAAATTTCTCTTTCTCCTCTATCATGGAGAGCAGGAACTCCCTGTGATCTTCAATCTTGGCTTTGAGCTCCGACCCTTTTTTACCGACAATCATAATCTCAGGAGGAGTATTTGTGTTGTCTTTTTGTCCCACATCGGCCAGGTGAACCACACCATCGTGAATGGCTTCCTCATCCTTTACCTGAACAATCTCTACCTTACACTCATTTATGAATTCATACAGCTCATTGGAACGGGCCTGAACCTCATCTGCCCTGGTTTTCCAGTCACCCACCTTTTCAGGATTCTGTTCGAAAGCCATATTAAATTTATAATAGAGCCCGTCATTTTTGGCTGCAAAATTTTCAGTGGTTACCGTAAGACCTCCATCCACCAGGGTAAATGCATCCAGCACCTCTTTTGATACATTTAATGCCAGCATCGCTGTCAGCACCAAATACATCATGCCGATCATTTTTTGTCTCGGTGTTTCTTTACCGTGTCCCATAGATCAGGATTAAGTATTAATTACTTTTTTCTAATGCTCATGGCGGTGAGCATATTACCGTATACATTGTTCAGTTCAGAGAGGCTATCGCTGAGTTTTACAATTTCGTTTTTGTATTTCTGTGTTTCTTCAACAGAAGCCTGCAGACTGGCGATCATTTCGTTCAAACCGCTGTAAACACCAGCAGTTCCCTGTAGGTGGTCCTTACTTCCTTTGACCTGTTCGGCGTAAGAGTTATTCAGTTCGGCAAGGTTTTTATTCAGGGTTTCAAGCTCTGCGTTAAATTGCTTCTGACTTAAAGAAATATTGGTGTGTTCCTGCTTTACTTCGCCCGACATGGCTTCGTAGGTAGCAGTCAGGTTTGAACTGGAAGCTGCAAATTTATCTGCTATATCCTTGCCTTTGGCATCGATCAGGCTGGCTGTATTTTTATAGGATTCGGCCAGGGTTGAAACAGATTCATTCAATTCGCCGGTATTTGTGCCATAAGCAGTTGCCACAGTGTCCATCTTCTGTGCGGCATTGCCCATTTTGTTGAAATACTCCTTGGTGGCCAGGGAAGCTGAGGTAATATCACCAATGGTTTCCGTGGTAGTGGATATGGTATTAAGATGTTTACCGAGGCTCCTTACATCCTCGGCGTTGATCTGGGATTGCTCGAAAAGTTCATCGAATTTTTGTAAACCCACATTCCGGTCAGCAATGGCCTGTTCTTTATATTCATCAATCTCATCGGGGTCTGACATACCGGCCAGTTCGGGGTAAACGAGAGTCCAGTCCAGTTCTTCATGGAGCGGCTCAAATGCTGAGAAAAAGAAAATGACAGCCTCTATCAGAAGTCCTGATGTCAACGCAGCACCTGCTCCAGGCCAGTGCTGGATTTTAAAGAGTGCTCCAACAATTACAATGGAGGCCCCGAAGCCATAGAGTTTAGCCGTGAAACTCTTCCAGCCCGAACTTTGAACAATCTCTGTAATTCCCATTATATTAAGTATTTAATTATTGATCACCTAAATATGCGCGTACGCATCTGAAACCGATGTAAGACTTAGTAGTATCCTGATATTCATAGTCGCGGGTGCTTACCTGGAGATAACGGGCAATGTCTTTCCAGGATCCGCCCCTGATTACTTTCCGTTTCATCACCGGAGGATCATCAGGTTTAGCGTTGTAGTTGTAATAAGGGTTCATATCGTGCGAAAATACGTATGCAGATGGATCGTATGCAGTAATGGTCCATTCGGCCACATTTCCAGCCATGTCATAAAGACCAAATTCGTTTGGCACTCCATAGTAAGCAACCCTGGCCGGATACATGGAGCCATCATCGGTATAGTTGCCACGCAGGGGCTTAAAGTTGGCAATAAAACAACCCAGTTTGTTCCTCAGATATACACCACCCCAAGGATACATGCTGTGATCCAGACCACCTCTGGCAGCATATTCCCATTCAGCTTCAATGGGTAACCTGTAATCCTGCACGATGGACTGGCCATTGTTAATAAGTGCCTGATTCAGATAGTTAGTTCTCCAGACGCAGAAGGCCTTGGCCTGCTTCCAGGTCACACCCACCACCGGGTAGTTGTCATAAGATGGAGAGGAGAAATAGAGGTTGGTCATGGGTTCGTTGAATGAATAAGTAAAATCTCTGACCCATACCAGGGTATCCGGATAGACCAGTACCCAGTCTTTGTTCACAAATGACGAACGACTTGTAATTTCTTCCTGTTCACCGTTTGGTCTGGTCACTGTTCCGGAATAGGAAACCACCGGATCAGCATTTCCTCCAGAGTATTCGAGAGAAACTCTGTTGTTGGGATTTGCTGCCTGAGTAAGATCGAGCCAGTAGTAGTTATAAATCAGTTTGGTAACGTTCAATTCTTTTCCGTACAGAGAGAGCCGATCTTCTCCCGAGTAATAAATCTCCAGGTCATCAATTATCTGGTTGACGTTTCCTTCCTTATCCCTGGATGGATCCAGGGGAGTTTCCCAGTCGATGATTGGATCATCATTCATGTCTAAATAGGCCTGATCTTCGCCGTCTTTCCTGATGTAATCATCAATACCCTGAATGGCAAGCTCTTTTCGGATAATGGAATCACGAACCCAGAATACAAATTGACGGTATTCATTGTTGGTGATCTCAGTCTCGTCCATCCAGAACGCATCAACAGCAACGGTTCTGGTCATACTGTTCTGTGTCCATGTAACGTCCTGATCACTGGCCCCCATTGCAAATGAACCCATGGGTACAGCTACCATTCCAAAGGGATCAGGTTCAGCATAGGCTTTTCTACCTTCAACACCAACCAGTTCACCGGTATTATATGTACTACAACTCCCGATGAGAATCGCACTTACAAGAAAAATCACTATTCGTTTCATAGCATATAGCTTAATAGATACAAACCAACTTTATACGAATTGTTTAAAATATATAAAAACAATCTAAATATAGATAAATTTTATAAAAATCTAATACTCTTATACTTTTGCGGGCTCTTGTCAACACTGAGATCGAAGCAATATCGAACTGTTATTTCATGTGAGCCGCTATTATATTTTAAAAGTGGCGAAAGTTCAAAATCATATGAATACCCGATTTTGATTCCATTCATCAATTCTATACCAAAAAGTGCAGTTAATGCACCTCCCACAGAATAGGAAACTCCTCCCCAGAACCTTTTATTGTATCGAATGTTGGTATTCAAATAGACCAGGTTGGATCTGAGATCACTTTGAAGCATCAGTGAAGGCATGATCTCAAACATGGGATTGGCCAGCTGAATATTGTATCCGGCCATCAGATAATAGTGCCTGATTAGTTTTGTTTCGGCCAGGTCTTCCGGATAATCGAAGGAGGTCTGGTTCAAGTGGGTTGTTGAGATGCCAACATAAAGATTATCCGTATTATAATAAGCTCCGAGCCCCATGTCAAAACCAAAAACACTTCCACCAGTTTGCGGGATGGCTACATCTCCTTCCGGGTTGATAATGCCGTCGCCATCGTCCCACTCCGGTGTGAGGGCCTGGTTGGCAAGCCCTATGTTGGCACCTATCCCCAGGCTTCCCTGCCCCAGTTCCATTCGGAAGGCATAGGATGCACTAAAATTAAAGTCGTTGTTAAAGGCCAGGTTATCGTTCATCAGGCTGACTCCAACACCATGTGTTCTTCCCAGGAGAGAAACCGGCATACTGGCTGTAAAAATAGTGGTAACAGGTGAATTAGGAAGCCCGGTCCATTGGTTACGAAAGGCAGCCGCAAGGCATATTTTATCAGTACTTCCAACTGCACCGGGATTGTAAAACGGTGCAAGAAACATGTTCTGGCTGAATTTCGGATCCTGTTGCGCCTGAATATTAAGTGCAACTACTCCAAAAACAATTATATATACCAATCTTTTCATGGTCCGTTTAGCTCACTTCAGGGCAACTCTTTTTTGGCTTTTTCAAGATGGTAAATTAAACAAAAAATAGCCCACTTTAAAATTTTTTTCCCACCAGAGTATTTATAAAATCAGGGCTCCCAGACAATTCGCGTTTATGCTTTATACTCCTAATTTAATTAATAAACGTGAATTACTCATTTTCATTACTCAATCTGTTCAAAAAACGCCACCAGCGGTCCGGTATCTCTTGATTACTGGCTTGCTGGTAATCTTCATACGAACAGGACACAAAAAAGTTATAGCCTGAGTCGGGATTCTTTACTGGAATCTCCATCCACCATCTTTCTGAGAGGGTGCTTTTATGAAAGATAATGTCGTGCCCGGCAGCATTCAGGGTGACGATGAACTTCTTAATATGTTCGGGGGTATCAATGGGATTTTCACGGATGCGGTGGGTAAGTCCTTCCAGGAAATACCAGACAGACTGGGCCGCCAGGTGGGCTGTTTGACCATTAATATCGGAAGATGGATTCAGTTCGAAGAATCCCAGGATGCTGGTATGTTCACTCAATCCGGCATACCTGGTGAGCTGACATAGCTCATCCCCAAAGAAGCCGTTAGGAGAAGCTAAGGTAGCTCCGGGAGCATCGGCATGCCTGACAGCACCCATATCTATACTGATAAATCTGGAATCACGTATCAGTGGTTCGGCCTGCCTGATTTCTTTTCGTGCCTCTCCCAGCCGGATGCTTTCCAGGTATGACTTTTCCAGTTGCTGTAGCTGTTTCTCAGTGACAAAATATGCCTGGTGTCCCAGGTTGGTTACACTGAACTGTTTGAGCCCGGAGGTGTTTACAATCTGGTTTAGATAGTTGCGGGAATTCAAGCTGTCCTCGTTTAAAGAAAAATCAAGCATGGAATCGACGGTAAGGATCTGATGCAAACCCTTTTGTTTTTCAAGGGCCAGAAACACTCCCCGGCTCAGGTCCTGCGATCCACCAATAATGATAGCGATGATATCCCTCTCTAAAAGTTCCAGTATGATGTCTCTCAGAGCAAAATAGGTGTCGTTTATCGAGCCTCCGTTTTTTATATTTCCCAGGTCATAAATTTTCAGGTTGCTGTTTATCTTGCGCAACTGATACAACTTGCTGCGAACCTGATCAGGTGCCTCTTTACTCCCTTTTATAAATCCATTAGTATCCACCGGAACCCCTATTAGGGCCACCTGGTGTTTATCCAGTTCCCGGATGGGATGATCGGGAGTGTGAACAGAGATATGGTGACTAAAAGATTCAGTATGATCAAGGTTTTCGAATTCGGGCCTTTCGAGGCTTACGGGATCGAAATATCCATTCAGGTCCATGGGGTGCGTTGTTTAACGTTTTACTTTTTTTTGGTACGGGAAGGGGCCTTTTCGATGATTTCCCGGCACTCTTCAAGAGTCAGATCTTCAGGCTTCTTGCTTTTTGGGATCCGGTAATTTTTCTTATTGAATGAGATATAGGGGCCGTAACGGCCATTGAGGATCAGCAGTCCGGGCTCCTCGTCGAATTGTTTGATGTTTCTGTTTTCCTCCTGGGCGCGTTTCTCGATAATGATCTCAATGGCCCGTTCGAGTTCTATTGTAAATGGATCATCGTCCTTTGCCAGACTGTAAAACTTGGATTTATGGCGGACATAGGGTCCGTATTTTCCTACGCCAATTATCAGTTCCTCCTCTTCAAACTGTCCCAGGGTACGGGGCAGACGAAATAGATCCAGGGCTTCTTCCAGGGTGATGGTCTCCAGACTCTGACCTTTCAACAGGCTGGCAAAACGGGGCTTCTCTTCATCGCTGGCTTCTCCAATCTGTGCAATGGGACCAAAACGGCCGATTCTTACACTGATAGGTTTACCTGTCTTTGGATCCTCACCCAGGACCTTCTCTCCTTTAGACTTTTCTGCGGTCTGCGTAGCAGTATTAACTTTGGTGTGAAAGGGTGTATAGAAACGTTCAATCATTTTGGGCCAGTCCTTGCCCCCCTTTGCAATTTCATCAAACTCCTCTTCAACGGAAGCTGTGAAATTGAAGCTCATAATATTTTGAAAATTCTGCTCCAGAAAGTCGTTGACGATAGTACCGATATCGGTGGGAAAAAGTTTCCCCTTTTCGTATCCGTATTTTTCTTTAATCAGCTGTTCTGAAAGGCTATCACCTTTCAAAAGAAGCTGTACCATTTCGCGATCAATTCCTTTGCGATCCTCTTTAATTACATACTCCCTGTTTTGTATTGTGGAGATGGTTGGCGCATAGGTGGAGGGTCTGCCGATTCCCAGTTCTTCCATTTTTTTCACCAGGCTTGCTTCGGTATACCTGGCCGGTTGCAAGCTTGTTTTTTCTGTGGCTTCAATGAGCTCACGGGTCAGCTTATTCCCTTTTTCAACCTGGGGAAGCAGCCCTTTTGCCTCTTCCTCCTGCTCCTCGTCAGACGATTCCATATAGACTTTCAGAAATCCATCAAATTTGAGCACCTCACCTGTGGCAACAAAGCGTTCCGCTGCATGGGACACCATGATGGAAATAGTGGTCTTCTCCAATTGTGCCTCACTCATCTGGGAGGCAATGGTTCTTTTCCAGATCAATTCATAGAGCCGCTGTTCCTGCCTGCTGCCTTCAACGGAAGATTGATCCATGTAGGTAGGCCTGATGGCTTCGTGAGCTTCCTGGGCCCCTTTGGATTTCGTGGTGAAGTTCCGGATCTTCAGATACTTCTCTCCAAAATCCCCCTTGATTTTTCCTGCGGCCGTGCCAATGGCAAGTTTGGACAGGTTCACAGAATCGGTTCTCATATATGTGATCTTTCCCGATTCGTAGAGACGCTGTGCCACCGACATGGTTTGATTAACTGAAAACCCCAGTTTTCGGCTGGCTTCCTGCTGAAGAGTTGAGGTGGTAAAGGGGGGTGCAGGAGATTTCTTCATGGGCTTTTTCTCTATAGCTCCTATGGTAAAATCACTGGTCTGACATTTAGTAAGAAATGCTCTGGCTTCTTCGAGTTGATCAAAACGTTTTGACAGATCGGCTTTCAGCTGCGTCAAAGCTCCTTTTCCGTCCGGAACAGAAAATTTTGCTATTACCCGGAAATATTTTTTGGGAGTAAATGCCTGTATCTCCCGCTCCTTTTCCACAATCAGTTTAACGGCCACCGATTGCACCCTTCCTGCAGAGAGGGAAGGCTTTACTTTTTTCCATAAAAGCGGGGAGAGTTCAAACCCCACCAGCCGGTCCAGCACCCTTCTTGCCTGTTGTGCATTCACCAGGTGGGTATCGATGTGCCGGTGGTTATCCAGGGCATTCAGTATGGCATCTTTGGTAATTTCGTGAAAAACGATCCTCCGGGTTTTATCTTCATCCAGCCCCAGCTCTTCAAACAGGTGCCAGGCAATGGCTTCTCCCTCGCGGTCCTCATCAGTGGCCAGCCAGACCATCTGTGATTCTGATGCCAGGCTTTTCAGCTCTTTGACAATTTTTTTCTTATCGGCCGGAACAATATATTTGGGAGTAAAACCTCCCTCAACATCGATTCCAAGATTCTTCTTGGCCAGATCTCTGATATGTCCAAAGCTGGATTTAACGGTATATCCTTTTCCAAGAAACCTTTCGATGGTTTTTGCCTTGGCGGGTGACTCAACAATTACAAGATTCTCTATCATCTTTCTAAATTTCCTTCGTTTTAGGTATTGAATATAAAATAACTTAAATGAGTGTCCTGCTTCAAAATTTAACTCCAAATAATTACTATTTTTGACACAAATCTGCCTTGGCCATGGATAATAAACCCGGCAAAACTACAAAATATTTAATCATCCTCTGGACTCTATACACTCTTATGGTGCTATTGTTCATTGTAATCATGATTTTAATAGGTCACGGTAAACTCGGTTTTATGCCCGATTTTGCCCGTCTTGAAAACCCACAATCCAACCTGGCTTCGGAGTTAATTACCGAAGACGGGGAGTTGCTGGGGAAGTATTTTATTGAGAACCGTAGCTATGTGGACTTTGAGGACCTGGCACCCCACCTGGTGGATGCGCTTGTGGCCACGGAGGATATTAGATATTACAGGCACTCGGGGATTGATGTGCGAAGCCTGACACGCGTCGCCATTAAAACTGTTCTGCTTGGGAAAGATGAAGGGGGTGGTAGCACTATTTCCCAGCAGCTGGCAAAAAATCTCTTTCCCAGGGATACCACTATTAATAAAACAAAGATCGGGAAGACCTTCCACCTGGCCATTAATAAATTTAAAGAGTGGAACACCGGGGTAAGGCTTGAAAGAAGCTATAGCAAAAACGAGATCATTGCCATGTACCTGAACACGGTACCCTTTGGAGGAGAGTCCATCATTGGGATCAAGTCGGCTTCCCGGACCTTTTTTAACAGCTCGCCCGATTCTCTAACCATAGAACAGGCTGCCGTCCTGGTAGGTATGTTAAAGGCTCCCACGGCCTATAACCCAAGGGTCAATCCTGAGCGCTCATTTACCCGGCGAAATACAGTGATCAACCAGATGGTAAAATACGGAAGTATTTCTGAGGAAGTGGGCGATTCGGTAAAACAATTGCCCATTAGTGTGGATTATAATCTGGCCAGTCACCTGACAGGACATGCCAAGCATTTCAGGACCTTCCTTTCAAAATTTATGAACAAATCCCTCCCGATCCGCCCAAATGAGGGAGCAGGCATATTGGCCTGGGAACGTTACAGGCGTGATTCCTTACGCTGGGTCAACGACAGGCTCTATGGCTGGATCAATAAGAATTACAAACCCGATGGCACACAGTATGATCTTTACCGCGATGGACTGAGGATCTTTACCACAGTGAATTATAAGATGCAGGTTTATGCCGAGGAGGCAGTTGAGGCGCAGATGAAGGATTATCTTCAGCCCGAGTTTTTTAAGGAGAAGAAGGGTCGGTTCAATGCACCCTTCGAGGATATTTCATCCGAAGAGAGTAGCAGGATTCTTAACCGGACCGTCAGGCAGACTGAGAGATACAGGTCCATGGCAGCCAGGGGTGTTCCCTGGGACTCCATTTTACTGGCTTTTGATAAAAAGGCTCCCATGAAGGTCTTCTCCTGGAACGGACCCAAAGATACCATACTGAGCCCCATGGATTCCATCAGGTATATGAAGCATATTCTGAGGGCCGGGTTTATGGCTATGGATCCGGTCAATGGATCGGTGAAAGCTTTTGTGGGGGGGCACAATTTCCGCTATTTTCAGTACGAGCATGTATACCAGGGCCGGCGCCAGGTGGGATCTACCATGAAGCCTTTCTTATATCTGCTGGCCATGCAGGAGGGTTACTCTCCCTGCACTATGATTCCCCTGGTTCCAACCACCTTTGAGGATGTGGTCAATGATTCCACCTATCAGCCCACAGCACCCGGGCGAAATATTTTTGCAGGTAAGAAAGTTACCCTGAAGTGGGGATTGGCCACCTCTCACAATTGGGTTTCGGCCTGGTTATTCAAAAATTTTAATCCTGAAAATGTGATCAGTCTTATGCGGAAAATGGGCGTGACCTCCTATATTGCTCCTGTACCCAGCATGATTTATGGTCCCTCCGACATCTCCCTGGAGGAAATGGTGGGGGCCTTTAATACGTTCTCCAACCGGGGGATCTATGTGAGTCCGGTTTATGTAACACGTATTGAAGATCATTATGGCAATGTGATCTCTTCATTTCATCCGGTAGAGTCTGAAGCAATCAGCCAGGAAACAGCTTACCTGATGCTTTCGCTCCTGAAGAATGTGGTGGATATGACTGGTCGCTACCGGGGCGAGTTTTATTCCGGAACTGCCAACAGGCTGCGTTGGAAATACGAGTTTGAAGGGGAGTTGGCGGGGAAAACAGGTACCACGCAGAATCAGAGTGATGGCTGGTTTATTGGCCTTGCCCCAAGGCTTACTGCGGCTGCCTGGGTAGGTGGAGAGGACCGTTCCATTCATTTTGATAATCTGACCATGGGATCAGGAACCAATATGGCTCTGCCCATTTATGGGGAATTTCTGAAACGGGTTTATGCTGACTCCACCCTTGGCATTACCATGGAGGATGAGTTTGAACGGCCATTGGATTTTTATGTGGATATGGATTGCCCGGATATTATGGAGACCACCGGAGACAGTAAATATGGCGATTTCTAGAGGACTTTAGCCAAAGAGCAGTTTGGGCAAATCCTGAACCCTGTTTACTTCAATGATTTCAAGATTAAATCTTGAAGGATCGAGCCTTTTTCGGTTGAAGGCCGGCATCAGGATTCTCTTCATCCCCAGTTTGTCAGCTTCCCCCAGACGTTGTTCGATTCGGTTAACCGGTCGGATCTCCCCCGAGAGTCCCACCTCCCCTGCAAAGCAGGTATTGGGGTCAATCGGAATATCCACCGTGGAAGAGAGTATGGCTGCTACCACCGCCAGGTCAATGGCCGGATCATCTACCCGGAGTCCGCCCGCTATATTAATATATACGTCTTTGACGGCCAGCTTAAAACTGGCCCGTTTTTCAAGTACTGCCAGTAGCATGCTCAGGCGGCGGTTATCAAATCCGGTGGAGGTACGCTGTGGGGTTCCATATACAGCGGAGCTCACCAGGGCCTGGACCTCAATCAGGATGGGACGTATGCCCTCCACATTGGCTGCAATGGCAGATCCGCTCAGATCGGGAGGTTGCTGGTTGATCAGTAGCTCCGAAGGGTTCAGTATCTCGCGCAGTCCCTTGCCGGTCATTTCAAACACTCCGATTTCGGAGGTGGAGCCAAAACGGTTTTTGATGGAGCGCAGGATCCTGTAGAGATGGTGGGTGTCCCCTTCAAACTGGAGTACGGTATCCACAATGTGTTCCAGTACTTTTGGACCGGCAATGCTGCCATCTTTAGTTATATGACCAATAAGTACCACGGGCATATGACTCTCCTTGGCAAGGCGGAGCAGCTGTGCAGCACAGTCTCTAACCTGGGAGATGGTTCCGGGAGCCGATTCAATGGCTTCAGAGAAGAGAGTCTGGATGGAATCAATGATGAGCAGTTCGGGTTTAGCCTGTGCGACCTGTGTAATAAGGGCCTGCAGGCTGGTTTCTGCAAGTATCTGGCATTTTCCATTCCCTCCTCCCAGGCGGTCGGCCCTTAATTTGATCTGTTGAGGGCTCTCTTCTCCGGAAACATAGAGGGTATGCTTATCAATTTGCAGTGCAACCTGCAGGGCAAGGGTCGATTTCCCGATTCCCGGTTCACCCCCGATCAGCACCATGGATCCGGGAACAATGCCTCCCCCAAGAACACGATTAAACTCTCCATTTTTCAGATCGATTCGGGAAACTGGTGCAGAGGCCACTTCCTCCAGATTCTGGGGGACTGCAAAATCGCGCCGTTCTGACATCCCCGGCTGAACCGGCCCTTTGTGTATCCGCTGTTCCACATAGGTGTTCCACTCCCCGCATGCATTGCAGCGACCGATCCATTTGGCCGATTCGGCGCCGCAATTCTGACACACATATACCGATTTTATTTTTGCCATCTACGGCTCTTTTCTATTGATGATCGAACTGGTGGAGTACCCTTCCAGTATGGGAATGGTTAACGCGCGTCCACCCCAGGAGGCAACCTCCAGGTGGCCAACAATTTCCCCCACCTCATAGTCGCCCCCTTTTACCAGCAGATCAGGTTGAAGGGTGGTAATCAGCTCCATGGGGGTCTCTTCCTCAAACACAATAATATAATCTACGAAAGCCAGGGCTCCTAACACTTCGGCCCGGGACACCTGATTGTTGACCGGCCTGCCGTGCCCCTTCAGTTTTGTAACAGAGCTGTCGCTGTTAAGTCCCACTACCAACAGATCGCCCAGCTCCCTGGCCCTGGAGAGATAATAAATATGTCCCCGGTGCAGCAGGTCAAAGCAACCATTGGTAAATACCAGCCGTTTTTCCTTTCTGAAAGGCCGGCTAAAGCGCCTGACGGCCTCCTCCAGGGGAATGTTTTTTTTGATGATCTGTTCGTAGGTGAGCATATCAGCTTGTGGATTTACCCTTGGTGACTTTTTTTTGGGAGAGCATCAGGACTGCATAAGATATTGCTCCAAGCAGGATGGTAAGAAGAGAGTTTGATTCATGGGCAAGGATGGCATAGGCAGTTCCGGTCTCAAGGGAGAAGCCATATACAAACATCAATCCCCTGGAAGTAATCCAGTGATAGGCGCCAAAGCCTGCTGTTACAGGAGCCGACATACCAAGCCCCCCGATCACCAGTAAAAACATTCCGTCAATAAAGGTGAGCCCGGAGAGCTCTCTCAGGGCAAAGACCACCACCCAGGTCATCAGAATATAGAGGAACCAGATCAGTAGAGAGTGGAGTACAAATTCCCATTTTCGCTTCATTCGATAGATGGTCTTTAGCCCATCCAGAATTCCAATGAGAATATCTTTGATTTTGCGAACCAGGGAGAACCGGGCCAGTCTCTTTCGGAACAGGTAGATAAGAAGGAAAACAAACAAAATTATAGCACCCACGATCAGCCAGAACACCCAGGTTCCTCCAAAGAGCTCTATAAATTTATGTTGTAGTGGTCCGTATACCTGTTCGCTAAAAAAGGCTCCAAACTTCTCCATCCAGCTGATTAACAGGATCAGCAGGATCATTAACAACATTAACAGGTCAATAACCCGCTCAATAATTACGGTCCCAATGAGCGAATCAACAGGGATTTTCTCTCTTTTACCCAATGTGACGCATCTGGTAACCTCACCCAGGCGCGGCAGGGCATAATTGGAAAGGTAACCCACCATCAGGGAGTGGTAGGTAGAGCGGAAAGATGGTTTGTAACCGAGGGGTTCAATCAGGAGCATCCACCTGCGGGCCCTGCTAAAAAATGAGATACCCGCAAAAAAGAGAGAAAGCCCGATCCACCAGAAATTGACCGTTTTAAGCGTTGTGGCCAGTTCATCAAAGGCCACCCCCCTGAAAGCAAAATAGAGCAGCAGGATTCCAAGTGCCAGGAAGCCGGCAATTTTCAGAATTTGAAGGATGGCTTTTTTCAAAGGAGGGATCAATTTATCTTGTTGGAGTCGGTATCGGGGAAGATCAATGCCGGTTTAAAAGATTTGGCCTCTTCGAAATCCATGGAAGCATAGGAGATAATGATGATGATATCTCCAACGGCCACCTTTCTTGCGGCAGGTCCGTTCAGACACACCTGGCCGGATCCCCGCTGGCCGGTAATCACATAAGTTTCCAGTCGTTCCCCGTTATTGATATTGACAATCTGAACTTTTTCATTCTCAATCAGGTTGGCAGCATCCATCAGATCTTCATCGATAGTAATGCTACCCACATAGTGCAGATCAGCTTCGGTGACTGTTACTCTGTGTATTTTTGATTTGACAACTTCGATATGCATGGCCTCTGACTTAGGATACAAATTTAATCAAATTTCAGATTATCTATAAGCCTCACTCCACCTAAATGAACAGCTATACAGGCTACTTTGTTCACCCCGTCATCCCATTCCTCAAGGGGTATAAGCCCTTTATCTTCAACAATTTCAAAATATTCCAGCTCCATTTCGGCTTGCTTTCTAAACTGAAGGGCCACCCATTCTTTTAATTGTGAAGGGCTAAGGGACGCCGTTTTTCCCCGGGCAAGTTTCAGTGTATGATAAATAAAAGGTGCCAGTTTTCGATCCTCTTTGCTGAGTCTGACGTTCCTGGAACTCATGGCCAGGCCGTCCTTTTCTCTGATAATTGGACATGGAACAATGTTTATGTCAAGTTCCAGAATCTCCACCAGCCTCTCTATGATCACCAGTTGTTGAAAATCTTTCTGTCCGAAATAGGCCCGAAGGGGTTGAACCAGCAGGAAAAGCTTGCTTACGATTTGGGCAACACCATTAAAATGTCCTGAGCGGTGCTTTCCTTCCATGACCTTGTCCAGATTTCCCAGGTCAAAGATTTGCGCATCCCCCCCGGGATACATCTCATTCGCCGAAGGAACAAATACCAGATCGGCCTCCAGGTGCCGTAGCAGTTCCAGGTCGCTGTCAAGGGTTCTGGGATAAAGATTCAGGTCAGAAGGATCATTGAATTGAGTGGGATTCACAAAAATGCTTACAACAACGATGTCATTTTCGGCGCTTGCTTTTTCAACCAGAGAGGCATGGCCCTGGTGAAGCGCTCCCATGGTGGGAACCAAAGCAATGGTTTTCCCTTCATTTCGCAAGGTATGAAGGTGGCCTGAAATATCCTTTTTGGTTCTGTATACTATCATACAACAGGTGAGAGTACAAAGATAGATAAAAAGGTGTCAAAAATTTTTAGTAAATTTGCATGATTTCTAAACGATGCTTGCATAATGGAGAGTAAAAAGGTATTATTTGTTTCTCAGGAGATTACACCTTATTTGCCAGAGACGGAACTTTCCTTAATCAGCAGAAAACTTCCCCAGGCCATACAGGAAACCGGCAAGGAGATCCGGACTTTTATGCCAAAATACGGAAACATCAATGAGCGTAGGAACCAACTACACGAGGTTATACGACTTTCGGGAATGAACCTGATCATTGATGACACCGATCATCCTTTGATTATAAAAGTTGCCTCCATTCAGGCCGCAAGGATGCAGGTGTATTTCATTGATAATGAGGAATATTTTCAAAGGAAACAGACGGTGGTTGATTCAAAGGGTGAGCACTTTAAGGACAATGATGAGCGGATGATTTTTTTCGCTCGTGGTGTGCTGGAGACTGTTCGGAAACTGCGCTGGTCACCCGATCTGGTACACTGCCATGGATGGTTTACCTCCCTGGTACCCCTGTATATTAAGAATGCTTACCGTGAGGATCCACTCTTTGCAGATTCAAAAGTGATCTTCTCATTTTATGATAACGGTTTTGATGGTTCCCTGGACCCTTCTTTCTCAAAGAAGATACTTGTGGATGGTGTTTCTGATGAACATATATCCATGCTTAAGGATTCGGGGTATGAAAATCTGGCCAGCCTGGCAGCCACCTATTCGGATGGGCTGATCCAGGGAAGTGAATCCCTGCCTGCTAAAGTTGACGAAGTACTGAAAAATTCCGGGAAACCCTACTTGAATTATGCTAGTGAAGAGAAATATGTGGAGGAGTTTTCCGTTTTCTATGACAGTATCATCAACGCTTAAGATTATTTTTTTTATGAAGAAGAAGTATTTGTGGGTAAGTGCAATCATTTTTGGATTGCTTGGATTGATGACTTCATGTCAGATTGGCGACAATGAGCTTGGTACAGATATACTACCTCCGGGCGACAATGTGCTTGTGACTCTCGACACCATATTTGAGATTGATGCCTATCCCGTAACAGGGAAGCACATACTTACCTCAGAAACCTATAATGAAAACAGGATTTTGCTGCTAGGAGTGGTGGAAGATACCATTTTTGGAAAATCCACAGCCTCAGTGGTGACTCAGTTTAACACCACTTCAGCTTATATTCCAGCGGCCAATACAGAGATAGACTCTCTGTTTCTGGCGCTCTATATTGCTGATTTTCTTGGAGATGAGGACCAGGATCTCACTCTGAGTGTTTACGAGTTTACAGATCGAATATTTTTAGACTCGGTTTACTATTCAGACTATGATGTTGCGGGTAAATATGATCCGGTGCCCCTGGTGCAGAAGACCATCACTCCCGAGGCAGGAACTGCATATGAACTGCTTATAGAGGACCAGGACTTTATCGATAAGTTTTTGGCCATTGAGTCAGATACTACTACTTTTTACAGCGACTCTATTTTCAAGGACTATTTCAATGGCTTTTATATTACTGCAGAACCCTCTTCAGCGGAAGGAACCATGGCCAGAATCCTGATAAACAACTCACTTTCACGGTTGACCATGAAATATGCCAACGACTCCACAGATGTGGACTCGACCGTGGAACGCGACTTTTACTATGCACATTTCAGCATCAACGAATTCTCCTCTCAGAAAATTAATGTATTTGAGCACGATTATACAGGAACCCGGCTTGGGGAGATTATCGATAATGAAACTGTGAGCACCCCATATAGTTATGTACAGGGGATGTCAGGTGTTAATACCAGATTCTCTTTCGCCAACCTGAGTGAGTGGATGGATCAGAACCCGATTATTATCAACAATGCAAGCCTGGTATTTGATGTGGTCCCCGAGGAGGAAAGCGGGATTCTTTACGACGATCTGCCGGGTCGACTGATGTTTGGAACCATCCTGGAGGATGACTCCTATGAGCCCATCTATGACTATAATGTGTTATATGGCAATGATGCCACCCGGGTTGCTTCAGACTTTGGGGGATTTAGGAAAGGTGAATCAGCCGGCCTCTTCAGTGACACCACCTACACCTACCGTTTTAAAATGAGTCTCCACTTTCAATCCATGTTGGATGGGACAAAACCTGACAATGATTTTATTCTTCAGCTGGACGATGGACTTATTAGTCCAAAAAACATCAAGCTTTGGAGTAACCTTCCTACCAACGAAAGACGTATAAGGTTAGAAATTGTGTACCTTAAGCTATAGTTTGTTTTAGCTCAGGTTTAATTTGCCTTAAATTATTTTACTCATGTGTGGAATTGTCGGCTACATCGGGAGCAAAGATGCCTACCCGATACTTATCAAAGGATTAAAGAGACTAGAATACCGCGGATATGATTCCGCCGGGGTTGCCCTTTTGAATGGCGATACGGCCATCTATAAGAAGAAAGGGAAGGTAAGCGAACTGGAAGATTATGTGCGGGGCAAGGAAACAAAATGCTCCATTGGGATTGGACATACCCGATGGGCCACACATGGCGAGCCCAGCGATTTGAATGCGCATCCTCACCAATCTGAAAAGGGACTTTTCACCATTATCCATAACGGGATCATTGAAAACTATTCAATATTGAAGAAAACCCTGATGGATCAGGGCATGACATTCTACAGCGATACCGATACCGAAGTGCTGGCCAACCTGATTGAATTTATCTATACCTCGGAAGATGTAAGTGTGGAGGTGGCCGTAAGCCTGGCACTGCAGAAGGTTGAGGGTGCATACGGACTGGTGGTGATTTCCAGGGAAGATCCCAATCTGATGATCGCCGCCCGCCGAAGCAGTCCCCTCGTGATCGGACTTGGAAGTAACGAATACTTCATTGCTTCCGATGCTACACCCATTGTGGAGTATACCGACCGGGTGATCTACCTGAACAATGATGATATTGCCCTGATCCGAAGGGATGAACTGGTGCTTAAAAACCTGGTCAGTGAAAGCACCCAGGTCAATATAAAGACCCTGGACATGGGGATCTCTGAAATGGAGAAGCAGGGATATGAGCACTTTATGTTGAAGGAGATTTTCGAACAGCCACGATCCATCATGGATACCTTTCGTGGAAGGATCATGTCAGAAACCAATGAGATCAGGCTGGGTGGACTGCTTGATGTGAAGGACCAGCTTGTGAATGCAAAACGGATCGTTGTGATCGCTTGCGGTACTTCCTGGCATGCAGGACTGGTTGGTGAATATCTGATCGAGGACCTGGCCAGGATCCCGGTGGAGGTGGAGTATGCTTCCGAGTTCAGATACCGTCATCCCATGATCGGTCCCGACGATGTGGTCCTTGCCATTTCTCAGAGCGGGGAAACTGCCGATACCCTGGCCGCCATTCAACTGGCCAAGGATGCAGGGGCGCTGGTGATAGGAATCTGTAATGTGGCAGGTTCAAGTATTTCCCGGGAGACCCATGCCGGGGTCTATACGCATGCCGGTATTGAGATCGGGGTAGCCTCCACAAAGGCGTTTACCGCGCAGGTAACCGTGCTGACCATGATGGCTATTATGATTGGTAAAGAGAAAGGATTGCTTTCAGAAGGGCGTTTCAGTCAGCTCCTTAAAGAGCTCAATGATGTCCCGTCCCAGATCGAAAAAATCCTGGAACAGAACGAGGAGTTCAAAAGAATCGCTGAGATAATTAAGGATGCGACCAATGCCCTTTACCTGGGCCGCGGAGTCTCCTTCCCGGTGGCTTTAGAGGGCGCTCTTAAGCTGAAGGAAATCTCCTACATCCATGCAGAAGGCTACCCTGCTGCAGAAATGAAGCACGGACCCATTGCCCTGATTGATGAGAAGATGCCGGTGGTATTTATTGCAACAAGGGATGGCTCCTACGAAAAGATTGTAAGCAATATCCAGGAGGTTAAGGCCAGGAACGGAGTGGTGATTGCTATTGTCACTGAAGGAGACACGACCATCAGGGATATGGCCGATCATGTCATTGAAATTCCCGAATCGGATGAGTCGCTGGTCTCTCTGACTGCTGTGGTTCCCTTACAGCTGATTGCCTATCACATTGCTTTGATGCGTGGATGTGATGTGGACCAGCCAAGGAACCTGGCCAAATCTGTAACCGTGGAGTAG
>JAOZQY010000317.1 GCA_029931975.1 Bacteroidales bacterium
ATCTTTAAATATGAAGGTGAAGCCAATAAACAGCAGTGAGACAACCATTCCGGTTAAACCAATAAAGAATAGTTTTCGTCTTCCGATCTTATCTAAAAGCATGATGGAAACTACAGCAAACAGAACATTTACAATACCAACCAGTACCGAGGGAAGAATTGCTCCTTCATTGCTTACTATTCCTGAGAGTTTAAAAATGATAGGCGAATAGTAAATAATGGTGTTAATGCCTGTGAACTGCTGAACAAACATAATTCCGATGCCGATGATCAGTGCCGGTCTCATCCAGGGTTGGAAGATCTCCCTCCAGGCACCAGAAGATTTCATTGTAAGTTCTATATCCTTTTTCATACCTGTGATAGATTCTTCCACCAGATCAGCTTCTTCTATTTTTTGTAATATCTCCCTTCCCTCTTTTTCACGCCCTTTACTGATCAACCACCTTGGAGTCTCCGGAACAAAAAACATACCCACAAAAAGGATCACTGCAGGAATAAATCCGACCAGAAACATCCATCGCCATGACTCAGGATTGGCATCATCGGCAATGGCATAATCCGAAATGTAGGATACCAGGACTCCAATGCAAATCATTAATTGGTTCAGGGTAACCATAGCTCCCCGGTTTTTGGTAGGGGATATCTCTCCAATGTAGAGCGGAACTGTGAATGAGGCAATACCAATGGCTATACCGATCACAATTCGCCCAATAATAAGCGCATTGATACCTGGAGCGTATCCTGTTGCCAGCGCTCCGACAGCAAAAATGATGGCTGCAATGAAAATAACCTTCTTCCGACCCATGATATCGGTAAGCCGGCCACTTGAGATGGCTCCCACAACAGCGCCGATCAGTACTGCCGTAGTAACCCATTCAACCATACTGTTATCCATGTTCCAGTGCTCCCTTAAAAAGGGGAGCGCTCCGGAGTAACACCCGTATCAAATCCAAACAATAATCCACCTGTGGCAGCAATGGCTGCGATAAGGAGAACGTAAGCCTTGTTTTGCTTAACTTCCTTTGTCATAACTGTTACTTCTTCACAAACAGATTTCTGATAGTATGTTCAGGTGTAGTTATGATCATTACATATATGCCGGGTTGTACATTAGCCAGATCGATGAGGGCATTGCCCATTTCCATCGATTCTATCAGTCTGAGACTGCCCATTGAGTCGTATATTTTAATCCATCCTGAATGGCCGTTCTCCATCTGAACAGTAAGGGACTCACCTGCCGGATTAGGATACACTGAAAAGCCTAGCTCAGATTCTGTGACAGAGGTCTCGCAATCGGTTCCCTGATTTGAGATGGTAATTGTTACTTCTGCAGTCACTGACGGATTATTGATAGCGGTTGCCCGTACCGTAACCGTACCGTTTCCTTCACAGGTTCCTGAAGCTTTGAATCGTATTTTATCGGATAGTGGATTAATGGTTACCTCAATATTTTGCTCAATAATTTCCCAGGTCACAAAAGGATAGAGCGTGTTTTCCGGTCCGACCTCTGCAAAGAAGTACTTTCTTTCCTTGTTCGTGGTTAATTCAAACCCGCCTTCGTCCGGAACTATGGTTATAGTCTCGGGTCGCTGATATGCATAGAATCCTACGGGTAGCTGCTCGAAGTTTTGATCGTTACTTTGCCATGTGATTAATACCATACTGTATTTTGGAACACATACCAGGTCACCGTCTGTAAGACTAATATCTGTTGAATCGATGGTAGTCACATTCGTGCTGAAATCCGAACCACTGAGCACATATTTTTTAGCGCTCCCCTGAACAACCATCTCATCGGGAAGATCCACCTGTACATAGTAGTCATTTTCAAAGTCACGGCTCATAAGTACAATACTGAAATCTTCATCATTTGTGAATGCATGGGCTCCCACCGGCTCAAAAATTACAGGATGACCTGATGATGAATATAGTGTATCAATGCTGGCCAGTTCAGTTTCTAATACACTTCCTTTGCAAAAGCGGTTCACCATTGCTGCTGCATGAAAATGCGGTAGCTTTCTGTAATTATCGGCGGGCTGTGTAATCTTCCACTGGTTACTTGTCAGATGA
>JAOZQY010000318.1 GCA_029931975.1 Bacteroidales bacterium
AAAAAATCTGACCAACCATAAATCCAAAAAATATTTGAGAAGGATTTAGACAGATTGCTAAATCCTTCTCCAGCTAAAAAGAAAGCACTGCCCAGGACACAGCCATATACCTGGCAAATTTCCCCATGGAAACCAATACCAGGAAAAGCCGGAAATCAACTTTAAGCATGCCTGCCACAATGGTAAGGGGATCTCCAATGCCAGGGACCCAGGCAAATAAAAGACTTATGGCACCATAGGTTTTAAACCTGGCCAGGGCATTTTCAATATCTTCCGAAGAAACCCTGAATATTTTTCCCAGCAAAATTCCGGAGCCAGCCTTTCCCAACCCGTAATTAACCACAGCGCCCAGCACATTGCCCAGGGTTGCCACTGCCAGGGCCAGGGGAACATTATAATTATGGGCCAGAAGATACCCCAGCACAATCTCAGAACTCAAAGGCAAAATTGTTGCAGCGAGAAAGGAAGCAGCAAATAAACCCCACAGACCATAGTCCATTAAAAATTCCATGGGGTTTTTATTTTATCCCTTTATTGATACAATTTATAAAGTGCCTGGGTACCGTTGTTCTCAAGGCCCTTTTCCGCCATCTTTTTGTACAGGGACAAAGCAAGATCAAGGCCTGGTACATCCAGGCCCATGGCTTTGGAAGAATCTGAGGCTATGACCATATCCTTGATAAAATGCTTGATAAAAAATCCAGGCTGGTCGTCATTTTTAATTATCCTGGGTCCCAGGTTGCTCAGGGACCATGACCCGGCAGCACCCTGGGAGATACAGTCAAGAACAGCTTCAGGATCAAGCCCTGCCCTGGAAGCATAGGTCAAAGATTCGCACATGGCCACCATACCAGCGGCAATTGCGATCTGATTGGCCATCTTGGTGTGCTGGCCAGCCCCTGCCTTTCCCTGGTATACGATATTTTTCCCCATGATTTCCAAAACAGGAAACATAGTATCAAAAGCCGGCCTATCTCCTCCCACCATAATGGTGAGGGCTGCATTTCTTGCCCCAAGATCCCCGCCTGAAACCGGGGCGTCCAGCACCTGGATACCTTTTTCCTTGCCCTTGTCATAAAGGTCCACGGCAAGGGCTGGATCAGATGTGGTCATTTCAATGACAAAGCCGCCCTCTTTTGCATTCTCCAGCACACCCCCCTGTCCCAGGTACACCTGTTCAACATCCTTGGGAAATCCCACAATTGAAATAATAACATCCGAGGCCCGGGCAAGATTTTTGACACTATCCTCCAGGACAGCCCCCTTTTCCACCAGGCCATCTGCCTTTGATTTTGTCCGGTTGTATACATGGAGCTTAAAGCCTGCATCCAGGATATGGCCGGCCATGCTGTGGCCCATTACCCCAAGCCCAATGAATCCGATAGCTATTTTTTCAGGTATAATTTCCATTCACATCTCCTTTACTAATGATCACTTTTTGCAAGCAAACATTATTACCAGCTTTTGTTTGGTTTATCAATCTACCCATGACAAGACAGCCGAGAGGTCCAAGTCATGCTCAATCATGATTTTCTTGACAAAAAGAAAGGAACCCTTATCCTTTTTCTTAATAAAAAAGATCTTTGCAGAAAACTGATACCTTGTATTGGGAGTATAGAAAACCATGGCAAATGCAATAACTCTTGGCAGAATGCCTTTATTATTCATATATATTGCTTTATTGTATACAGGCCGTCCGGCTGTCATTCTCTGGTGTGTTCCATTTATTATACTGATCATGCTGCTTGATATGGTAGACGGTATGGTTGCCCGCCGCCTGAATCAGACCAGTTTGCTGGGCAGCACTTTAGACATAGCTGTGGACAGGGCCTTGGAAATTATCCTCTGGGTAGTTTTTTGCAGCCTGGGCTTGATCCCAATTGTGATTCCTTTAATCGTCATTACCCGGGGAACATTGACCGATGCTGTACGCTGTGTTGGAACCTGCAATGGTAATCCAGCATTCAATCAATTAAAAAACCCCATCAATCGCTTTATAGTTTCTTCCCGCTTCATGAGAAATTTCTATGGTGCCATTAAAGGAACGGCTTTTTCAG
>JAOZQY010000319.1 GCA_029931975.1 Bacteroidales bacterium
GTGCATCATTGGATTGTTTTCCGGTAGCTTGTGTACCATGGTCTCCCGGATCCCAAACAATTACTTCAATTTCCTGTTCTCCATCTTCATTCAAATAATTGGTGATATCAAATGAAAACGGGTCGTAGCCACCATAATGCGATCCTGCTAATTTGTCGTTGATATATACAAAACTCTCCCAATCTACGGCACCAAAATGCAGTAGCACCCTGTTGTTTGCACTTTTGTTCTCCAAATTAAAAGTTCGCTTATACCATGATCTCTTTAAAGAGCCAACAGTTTCTTTTACGCCGGATAAGGCTGATTCAATAGGAAAAGGCACAAGTATCTTTCTATCATATCCATTATGGTTTCTATCCTGACGTGAAAATGTAAAATCCCACAAACCATTCAGGTTTTGCCAGTTGTCACGCACCATCATTGGTCTGGGATATTCCTGATGTACGTTTTCAGGAGTTACCTCTTTTGCCCATTTCGACATTAAGTGACCGGGAACCGGTTTCCAGGCTTCCTGGGCACTCACTGTTGTTAAGGTTAAAAACAATATTGCTGTGACAGCTAGCAGAAATCCTCTTTTTAGGCTCTTCTGATTTTTCATAATTCAATATTTAATTTAAAAAACTAAGAACAATAATCTGTGACCAATTACTCATGACTACTTACTTACTTTCGCTCCTCCAAAATCAATTCTATCACAGGAATCTCAACTGGTGGTTTATTGACCGGAAGTTTCAAAATGATGTCATTTTCTGTTAGTTCCTGGTTATCCCAATGCCCTCCTCCAAGTGTTGCAGAGATTTTAATTTCCGAGGCATCATGAAGAAACTGTGCATATTTGATTTTTCCATTGTATCCTTTCAAAATAAGATTTCGTAATGGATAGTCAAGTAAATGGATGTACAGGCGGTTGGTTTTTGGGTTGTACGTCAGCAAGCTTTGATCGGGTGCACGGAAAAATTCAGGTGACTGGGTACAGCCATAAATGGAGCGGTTGTTATATTTCATCCAGTCCCCCATGGAGTTCAGGGCATTTTCTGCACGGTAATCGATGGTGCCCCGACCTGTTGGTCCAACATTGAGTAGGAGATTCCCTCCTTTACTTACAGATTCGATAAGCAATACAAGCAATTGTTTGGTATCCTTCCATGTATGTTCATCCCTGTAATATCCCCAGGATCCTGAGAATGTCTGGCAGGTTTCCCATGGAATTTTCTTTCCTTTGTAGGTTGGCCATTCCGATACTTTAAATTGCTCAGGAGTAGTGAAGTCCCATCCGCCGGCATACTCTTTAATGTCAAGCCGGTCATTGACGAGAATTTCAGGTTGCAACTCCCTAACCATTTTTATGAGTTCTACTGCTCCCCAGTCGTTATGATTTTTACCAAATTTGCCCGGGAAGGAAAAGTCGAGCCACAGGATATCTATTTTTCCATAATTGGTAAGGATCTCACGAACCTGATTTTTCATGTACTCCCTATAGATACCCATGTCCCTGTCTTTGTTGAGCTCATCATACTCTTCCTGGGAATTGGCGCTTTCAGGATGACGCCAGTCAATGGTATATTCAGGATGGTGCCAGTCGATCAACGAGTAGTAAAACCCAATTTTTAGCCCCTCAGCCTTGAAGGCGTCCACCCATTCTTTGAGTGCGTCTTTTCCGTATGGAGTATTCGTAGCTTTATAATCAGTAAACTTTGAATCAAATAGCGTAAAACCCTCATGGTGTTTTGAAGTGATCACTGCATATTTCATTCCTGCATTTTTGGCCATCTTTGCCCATTCAGATGGGTTGTATAGATCGGGATTGAAATTGTCAAAATATTTCTGGTATTCCTCATCGGGGATTCGCTCGTGTTTTTTCACCCATTCATGACGGCCTGCCAGGGCATAAGTCCCCCAGTGGATAAACATACCAAAGCGGTCGTTCTGCCACCATTCCAGTCGATTTGTTTTTTCCTCTTCTGTTTCACTCCAGATTTGCTTTTGTGAATAAGAAATCTGACATAAGAATCCTGACAGGATTGTTAATAGTAGTACTCTTTTCATTTTT
>JAOZQY010000128.1 GCA_029931975.1 Bacteroidales bacterium
TTAGGTATGCCCTGGATTCAAAAATTCCAGAGATAATCCGCACTGTCTGGAGGCAACTTTCTTAGCCAGTTTAGACTCAAAATGTTAAATATTTCACAAAATAATCTTTTTGTTATTCAAATAACGATATGTTTCTAACTTTGCTGACTCATTTTTTTAGTAACCCATTTATATAAATTGACCAGGATGAAGAAGATAGGATTAGTAATGGCCATGGCCATTTTTGTTGTACTCAGTTCATGTAAGAAAGAGGAAGAATATCTATATGAAGACGGTGATTATTCAGCAGAAGCTGCTGATTTTCACTACGGATGGAAAGCTTTTATGGAGGTGGAGATCAGCAATGACGCACAGATATCTGTTACTTTCGATTATACCGACGAGGATGGAAACCTGAAGACCGCCACCACCGATGAGGTGTACCCAATGACTCCCCATCCACGTATTTGGTGCCCCGAGCTGGAAACCCAGTTAATGGCCGTAGATATCATGAATTTTGTTGAAGTTGATGGTGTAAGTGGAGCTACCGGAGGTTCAAGTGATTCCAATGCACTTTTTGCGCTGATTCTTGAAGCAGCCAAAACAGGTGATACTTCTACCCAGGTACTTCCTGTAGAATAGTTACACATTCAAACTAAGAGTTTAGATGCGCAGGGTCTCCAAAGGAGACCCTGTTTTTTTTGAAAAAACTTAAATCATCTCACTGGGTATTCTGTTTAATAGCAACAAGCGCAACATACTTTCAGAGTTTCGACTAACATTTAATCAAAAAACAAGCATAGGGTCACTAAAATCAGCAGTTTTTAATAATTTCGAAGTGCAAAAAAACAGGAAAAGATGAAGCTTCATAAAATAGGTCGGTTCGCGGGCATTCTTACTCTTATAATCTTTAGTATAAATACTAGCGTGGATTTAGTGGCGCAGCCTGTGGACCTGCCAGACAGCTTCCATACCTATACAATCGGGCAGTTTTGCAGTTCAGCCAAGTGGCTTGCTTTCCTTCCATAGAAATGAAGATAACGATAATCGATTCTATATGATGGACAGTAGCTACCAGGTAGTAGACTCGGTCCGGATGGAGAATTACCTGCTCGACTCCCATGATTTTATAGCCATGGAAAACGGCCACTTCCTGATTTTCGGACTCGAGCTAAGAACCATGGATCTGAGCACCCTTGTAGATACAGGTAATGTGGCTGCCACAGTAAAAGGATGTGTGATTCAGGAGCTGGACGCGGAAAAAAATGTGATCTTTGAATGGAACAGTTTTGATCATTACGAAATTACTGACACTTACAAGGATTTATCATCGTCATCGGTGGATTACGTACATCCAAATGCCCTTGAAATCGACCATGATGGGAATAAGAGAAATCCCAGCTATTCCAGGGCTGCAGAATATGAGATGGATGAAGAAGCCAGGACCATCGAGCTGGTTTGGAAATACGACACCAATAAGGAGGTCTTTGGAAAGACCGGGGGGAGCACACGCCGTTTGCCATCTGGAACAACCCTCCTTGGCTATGGCGGACAAATATCAGATCCGGCAGCAAGAGAAGTGCACCCCGACGGAAGCATTGCGCTGGAGCTAAGCTTTGACAATAATATGCGGGCTGGCCGGGTACTCAAGTTTCCCTGGCGTACAACCTTGTTTGAACCAGTGGTGGACAGTGTTAATTTCGGAGAGTGGGACGGTTACACAGAGAAAGTATATCTCTTACAGGTCAAAAATAATGGACTACATGACCTTTCCATAACCAGTACTGCTCTGCATGGGAATGAATTCAGGGTGGATGAAACCCTGCCCTTTGATCTCCCTGCTGGAGAAACCTCACTCATCAAAGTGGTCATGTACCCGGAAGGAAGTCCGGAAGGATCAGTGTATCATGACATTCTAACCCTTAATGCTGACCGGGACAGCACCGAACGTATCGCTGTTCAGGTGCATCTTTTGGGCCATTACCCCGACATTACTTCCCCGTTGGTGAGCCTGTCACCTGATACGGACACAATCCAGACAAATGCAGTAATTCAGATTCTCTTTAATGAAAGTGTCAGGATATCCGATGGGTCGGAACTTACAGACGAAAATGCAGGATCGGTCGTAGTTTTCAGAGAAGAAAACGAAAATGGGCCCGATGTGCCTGTCACTCTGAAGGTAAGCGAGGATAAAACATCCATCGAGATAAGCCCTCTGAGTGAGCTGGATGCCTTTCAGCACTATTTTCTGAAAATAAGAGCTGAACTGGAGGACTATTCGGGCAATCTGTTTGCCGGAAAGGAAAAAACCTTTACGACCACGCCCAGTTTAGGTTTTGAAACGCTTGATATCTATAGCATTTCCGGACAGTTGATTCATTCCCGAAAAGGGATAAGTGATCCCATCTACAGCGTGAATCTTTCCAATCAGGCACCTGGTTTTTATCTGCTGAAAATAGAGGCAAAAGCTCATGCCGAGACGCTTTACCTGAAAATCACAAAGAATTAGTATGTGCCCGAATAAAATCTACGGTCTCATACTTTACTTCATCCTTTCATCGACCGGACTCTTTGCTCAGTCCGATTCGGTCCTCTTTCCATTTATCAGCACTCCCCACAGTGAAGATGTGCAGGGGAAATATCTCATAGATGCATCTCCCTACGCCTTTATTATAGATGATCAGGGTATTCCGGTATACCAGCAACAATTCCTCCATGGGATCCGGAACTTCACACCCCTTAACGATACCAGTTTTGCGGTATATTGCTACCGGATAAAGGCCTTCCTAATACTGGATGCACAGATGCTTCCGGCAGATACAGTCTATATGAGCGGGGAATGTGAGGTGGATTTTCATCACATATCCCTTCATGAAAACGGGAACATGATCCTTGTTTGCAAAGAACTCCGAAGTATCGACATGAGTGCCACCGTCTGGGCGGGCAGCCCTGATGCAACAATTAGCGGAGCCGTAATCCAGGAGTTTGACCAGGAAAAAAACCTCTTGTATGAATGGAAGAGTCTGGATCACATTGGTATTGGCGATACACTTACCTGCCTGGTCGACCCACTGGCACAATCTATTGATTACATCCATGTAAACTCCGTACAGTCAGATTCAGACAGCACCTGGATAGTATCCTGCAGACACCTGGATCAGGTTGATAAAAATTCATAAAGAGAAGAGTGAGATCCTCTGGCGCCTTGGCGGAGAAGGGAATCAGTTCGAATTCACCAATGATTCCCTCCGATTCTCAGCACAGCACTCGGTTCAGCTTCACGAAAATGGTGATTTCTCTCTTTTTGACAATGGGAATTGCAAAGTCGAAAAGATATCCAGAGCCCTTGTGTACTCTTTAAACCAGTGGGAAACTACAATTTACTTCCCGGGGGACAAAGCCTGGTAGGATGGGGCCGAAACAGAGATAAGATTGTTTTCTCCCGATACCAGGAAGAATTTGTACTGCTGGAGATGGCTTTTACCGATCAATACGCTCTTTACCCCTATGCTGTTTACCCTACACAGGGGAGCTCACCCATTGAAATCATCAACAAAGGTCCTCTTAAGCCCGGGATAATAAATTTAGAGGACAGCTTATGGCTGGATGTGGAATTTCATAACACCACGGATTATGAGGCAAGGCCGCTCAGATTACATTTTAAGGGTGCCGAGGCGGCATTTCAGAATGCTTTTGCCACTCCCCTCGCGCCAGGGGAAACAAGATTGATGAAAGTTCAAATCATTCCAGAAAAAAGGGGAACCTTTGAAAACTCGTTAACCGCCTATTTCCGTTACGGAAGTGATTCTTTTTCCCCCATTGGAGGCAGCCAGGTCAGGCTCAATCTTACTGTTTCCGGTCCAAGCGATATTGCTCACTTTTATAGCAGGAATGCTTCTATCAGGCTATTCCCAAATCCAGCTAATGCGATACTCACCATCGACCTCAAAGAACCCCTTGATTGCTTAAGTATATATAGCATATCCGGGGTTTTAGAAATGGAAGTGGAACAGACGGATACTGGCACTCATGAAGTGCAAATTTCTAAGCTTTCAGCGGGCACGTATTTCATCCTCGGAACAAGTCGATCGGGCAACATGGTAAAGGGCCGCTTCATAAAGATGGATTAAGATAAGTGCTGAATTCAAACTCGATGTAATCAAGAATTTTCACAAGTCACCCTCGGTAGGTCAAATGAGAAGGTGCTTCCTTTGCCGGGTTTGCTTGTCACATGAATCTCCCCATTATGTTTCTCTCCCAAAGTGTCCTGTTGTTTTTAGATATCGAATAAAGTTGTAATTTGCTAAGGTATCCCAAAATCTTTTGATATGAGAAAACTCATCCCCATGATCATTGCACTAATCGTGCTTGAATGCATCTGCATAAATGCAAGTGGTCAGCGAAAGAAAAAAAACGAGCAGCTATATAGAGTGAGTACGGAAGTGGTCAAGTCTGACAAGATCGAGCAGTATATTCAGGCAAGAACAAAGCTGAATTCTGTGCTCCATGAAACAGGTTTCCCACATCCCTTCATCCTCTGGAAATCAAATGATACCATTTACCATATTTGGTATCCTGTAAAAGATTTGAATGAACTGAATCGCATAGAAAAGGACTGGGAAGCTTTCGCAGAGCGGCATGGAACGGATGTTCTGGACCCAGTCCATGAGTGCGTTGAAACCCGTATGGACAAAGTAATGTTGGCTTACCTGCAATTAGCCTATGAACCGGATGGACGCCCTTCAGAGGAACACGAAACCAACTTCTGCCACATGAAGCAACTCTACCTGAAACAGGGCTCTGAACAGGCGGTGAAGGCACATATTAATCAGATAATTGAACTATTCCAAAGTAAAGGGGTGGAGCGCAATTTCTATTGCGGAGAAGGATTGCTCGGGATGGAAATACCTGTCCTGATATACTGGTCTTTCGCCAAGGATGAGCAGAATTATCTCCAGCAGGAAGCTAACATTATAGAGTTAATGGGAGATGAATATCAAGAGATTCATCAGGAACTATCCCATCATGTACGGAAAACTAAAAGCTTAGATTTCCATTACGTAAACGGACTGTCCTACAACATTTACTAGAATGCAGCAGCAGATAATTCATGTGAAAGATAAGACCCTGAATCAGACAGAATCAGGTACCCGGGAAGCCCACTTTTTTGACCATGGCCCGGAAATCCTTGTGATGGTGTAATTGATAGAATTGTGGTTCGGTAGTAAGCCAGGGGATCTCCATTTCGTGATCGTCAATGGCTACAGATAGCCAGTGCAGGGCATCTTCTGTTTCGTCCATTGCTGCATGGATCACAGCAATGAAGAATGCAGGGGAACCTGCAGAATTCAAGGCCCTGTGCTGCATTAATTCGTCAATAAGCTCCCTGGCCCTAACGGGCTGCCCCGACCTGGCATAAGCAGCTCCCATCCAGCCGAGGATTCTAGGATAGCGAATGTTTTCCAATTCGAAGATCTGCTGGAATATCCGGATGGCTTCCTGGTGATCACCAGAGTTTAGAAGTAGAAAGCCGTAGGAATCCATAATAACATAGTTACGCATAACCCTGAGTCTGGATTGTGCAAACTCTATGGCTTCATCTATCTGCTGGTTATAAAAAAGGGAAAGGATCATCCGGGTATTGGGATAGTAGGGTTCAATGTATTCCAGGCGCTGGGCCATCTCCAGGGCTTCTTTGTGTCTGCCGGCAAAGTTCAGGTAGTCCACGTATAGGGCATAGCCCTCAGTGTTGAACCTTTCAATCCCCTTCTTGTATGCCTGTTCAGCCTTTATGAAATCCCACTCATAGTAAAGATGATAGAAACCTTTAACAGCATGGGCTTCAGGCAGACCCGGTTCGATCTCAAGGGCCTTCCGGATGGAGATTATGGCCTGGCTCAATGCTTCCATGGCATCCAGTTCAACTCCGAACATGGAACCTTTAGCAATAGCGATGTTACCCTGGAGACTGTAGGCAAGTGCGAAACTTGAGTCCAGTTCGATGGCCTGCTTAACATATTCCTGAGCCTTCATGTAACCTGCCCTGGTATAGGTGGTGAATTCATAGTGGGCTTTCATATAGAGGTCATAGGCTAGCGAATTGCTCGTATATCCCAGGTTCAACTTTGATCGAACTTCAGGAGAAAGGGTGATTTCCATATGCAGAGCCACCTTTTCAGCAATTTCATTCTGCATCTGGAAGATATCATCAAATTCTCTATCGAAGTGCTCTGCCCATATCCAGTGGCCTGTTTCCCCATTGACCAGGCCTACTTCCACCCTGATCATATCTCCGAACTTTTGTACACTTCCTTTTAGCAGATAGAATGTGTTGAGCTTGTTAGCGATATCTACCATGGATTCTTTGTTGTCTCCCTCCAGGAACATGGTGGTCTTCGACACAACCCTCAGATCGGCAATTGCGGATAGCTTTCTTGCAATGGCATCCCCAACACCCATACTGAAATACTCATTGGAAGGTTCATCACTCAGGTTTTCGAAAGGCAGGATGGCTACTGATTTGATCATTACTTCATTCGCTTTGCTCCTACCAGACAATTGAATGATGAAAATGACAGTATTGGGAAGAAGGATGGCCAGCAGGAGCAGCATCCCGACCCGCTTTTTCGGAATTGATTTTAGCCATTGCATATTGACCAGTCCCGGTGGCCCGGCCTTTTGTCCAAAGGGCTCGACTTTGTCTGCCTTACTTGGTGGGTGGCCAAATAGTTTTGCAAAACATCTGCTGAAATAGGTGGCACTGCTAAAGCCGACCAGATAAGCCACTTCTGATACAGTATGCTGTCCTTCTTTCAGAAGATCAAGGGCTTTCCTTAGCCTGTATTCCCTGATGAACTGGCTCACAGATTGACCGGTCGCTGCCCTCAGTTTCCTGTGGAGATGGGAGCGGCTAATCCCGACGCTTCTGGACAAATCTCCCACACCGAACTGCTCATTGCCAAGGTTTTCCTCAACAAGCTGCTCCAGCCTTGCAAGCATTTCCTGGTCATCCCTGATCATCAGGGTTTAGAACAAATAGGCGGCGTAAATGTTTTATAGCCACCGAAAAATAGTGAATGTTTCACTCATTCCGGTGGCAGAATATTTAAATCAACTGCATTATTGATGCTCGTGCATTGCTGCCACTTTCTTGTTGAGATGATCCGACAAATCATGCATTCCATGTTCCGGACTGAAGCTAACCAAAAAGAGATCTTTCTCTACTATTGCGGTGTGTCCGGGTTTCATAAAGAAAGCCTCACCCTCGGAAAACAGATCCTCTTCCCCGTTTTCATATATTATTCGAATAGCCCCCTCTATAACATACCCCCAGTGAGGAACCTGGCACTTATCATTCTCCAGGCCTTCCAGCAAAGGGGAAAAATCCGTACCTGCAGGTGCCTTGTTTATATCCACAGCCATTCCTCCCCAACCATCAATCATAGGAAGTACCTCTCCTTTCGGAAAGTCATCAAGATGAACATGAGTTACTTCTGGCACTTCTTTCAAATTTAATACACACTTGTCCTTTTGCTGAGCAATAAGCTGTACACTAATCGTGGCAAGCAGAACCATCAATAC
>JAOZQY010000320.1 GCA_029931975.1 Bacteroidales bacterium
AATCAGCACAAAAAGTGCTATGCAAAATAAATGCCGTTTATTCAGGTAATTGTCAAAGAGCTATTTTTTCAGATGGTAAAAAAAAAAACAAGCCGAAGTCCATCATAATCGACTGGTATTCTCCTGTTTTTTCCATAGGTCTGGAAATCAAAACCTGATTCATTGGGGGCTGCCCATGCCATTGCCACGTTTCCATCCTCGGCAAGGGCTATTATTTGCTCCCAGATCATTTCCCGGATACGTCTTGAAACATCCCCGACATAAACACCTGCCCTGATTTCAAGCAGCCAGATAGCCATCCGCCCACGCAATCGAGGAGGAACAGCTTCTGTTACAACAACCAGCATACTCATATCATGAACTCCTGTGGCCTTGGTCACCTATCTTCGCAGGTTCGGTGATTGCGGGCGGTTGTGAATCTTCAGGCGGCGATGGTGGTTTAATATCGCCTGCCGATAAAATTTCTTCAATTCCGGGAATAATCTTCTTTAATAATTTTGTCTGCCTGAACATGTCTCTGCATGCAATTCGCACTTCCCGGTCGGGTATACCAGGATTTTTTGACGCAATTTTAAATGCAGCTGGCACTACTGTTTCAAATTTGTAGATGTCTGCAATATCATATACAAAAGATAATGGCTTGCCTGAATGAAGAAAACCAACTGCCGGGGCATAACCGGCAGCCAGTATGGCGGCCTCTGTCACACCATAAAGGCAGGAAGTGGCAGCGCTCAGACATTTATTAACTATGTCACCGGAATTCCAGTTGTTTGGATCGTATCGTCTCCCTTTCCATTGGACTTTGTACTGCTTTGCCATAAGCTCATACATCTTTTTAACCCGGGCACCCTCAATGCCCCTTAATTGATCTATACTTCTACGTTCCGGAGGCTTTTCACCAAACCGCTTTTCAAACATCTTGCGGACAACTTTCAGCCTCAATTCTTTATCAAGAGCAAGTTTAGCCTGGAAAAGCAGTTTGTCCGAACGGGCGCCGCCCGGCTGACCGGAAGAATAAAGCCTTACCCCGGCCTCACCAACCCAGATAAGCAGGGTTCCGGTAACAGCGGCAAGTTTCACAGCTGCATGACTGATCCGTGTTCCAGGCTCAAGCATGATACAGGCCACTGACCCCACCGGGATATGCATTCTTTCACCATTCACCTCATCTACAACCACAAATGCACCGTCTCTGACATCAATCTGACCATAAGAAACAAAGATCATGGATACCCGGTCTTTGATGGGGATAGGCTTAAGAGGAACAAAATGGGACTGGTTCATTTTGAGATTTCCTCCTTGTCTGATAACCGCTTTTCCATTTCTATAAACCGGCGTTCTTTCTGGATTTCAGCTGCCAGTTCTTCTTCTGTTGGTAAATATAGTTTGTACCGCGAGGCAAAAATCTGGTTATTATCCTCTGGTAAAGTATATCGGACTACAGCATCGCTTTTATCAGAACACAAAATGATTCCTATGGGTGGATTCTCATCAGCATCGGTAAGGTCTCGCTGGTAATAGTTCACGTACATCTGCATTTGACCTATATCCTGATGTTTCAGTTCACCCACTTTTAAATCGATTAATACAAAGCTGCGTGTAAGCCGGTTATAAAAAACCAAATCAATATAAAAATGTTTTCCATCCAGGGTTATCCGCTGTTGCCGGGCCATAAATGCAAACCCTTTGCCCAATTCCAAAAGGAACTGCTGCAACTTACTGATCAAAGCACTTTCCAAGTCCTTTTCAAAAAACCGATCATCCTGTCGCAGACCTGTAAATTCCAAAACATAGGGGTCTTTGACAAGATCGGCAGGTTGATGGATCTTGTGTCCCTTTTTTGCCAGTTCCATAACCCCGTTCTTATCCCGTGAGAGCGCCAGCCGATCGAATAATAGTGAAGCAATCTGACGTTCAAGTTCACGTGTAGACCAGTGGGTATTAATTGCTTCAGCTTCATAAAATGACCGAGCATCAGGACTTTCCACCCGCAAAAGAATACGATAATGGGTCCAGCTCAAATTGTGACTCAGTGCGTCACAAT
>JAOZQY010000321.1 GCA_029931975.1 Bacteroidales bacterium
GGGCATTTTCATAGATGGTGTTGATGCAGTCCCAGTTGCCCGAGATTTCAGTGGTAAATCCTATGTGATGGTTTCTGGCGATGAGGTCCCGCTCTTCGGCAATTTTTTCCGGTCCCCAGTTTAGATGGGAAAACCAGTTCTCAATGATTTTGCTGTCAAGGGGTTCACATTCTTCATAGGGCTCAACAATCTTTTCAATGCCTTCGGCAGTTGCCCTGGCAATGAGCTCATTGCCTTCAGCCAGGAACATGAGAACACATTTTTCCCCGGCAAACTGGTCAAAACTGTGCTGAATACCATCTTCCACATCATAGAGCCGGGCCATGGAAGGCCGGTACCCGTCTACCATTACTTTACGCAGAATTTCAAACCCGGTTTCCATGTGATCCAGTTTCCAGGCAAGGAATCGATTGTTTTCAGGATAGTATCTGTAAATTTTAACGGTAACTTCCGTAATATAGCACAGTGCTCCCTCATTACCAATGATAACGTGGCGGATGTCCGGACCGCAGGCCCGGCGGGGAACATTTTTAATCCGGGTGATTTCACCATTGGGGAATACAGCTTCCAGGCCGATTACCATATCTTCGATGGCACCATAAAGTGTTGAGAATTGTCCTATGCTCCTGGTTGCAACCAGTCCTCCCATGTGGGCCAGGGGTTGTGACTGGGGAGAATGACCAGTGGTGAAACCCTGCTCCCGGAGTTGGTCCTCCAGTTCTCCAAGATTAACCCCGCACTGGGCAGTTGCCAGCATATTTACAGGATCAATTTTAATGATTTGATTCATGGGAGAACCATCCAGAACCACTGAGTCCTCAACTATGGTCTCCAGACCTCCCTCTGTGGCTGTTCCCCCGGTACGGGCAACGGAGTTGATTTTATTTTCGTTTAAAAATTTTAATACTTCAGAGACATGGTTTGTATCTCCAAGTTTTACCACAGCCGCTGGAATGGGTGTTGAATAAACATTGAAAATGGTTTCAAATTTTTTATACCGGTCGTGGCTGTTTTCCTTTAATACCTTTTCATCAGTGATTACACGTTCCTGGCCTAGAATATTCTTCAGTTGATCCACAATCTCGGTTCGAGTTAATGTCATTATGATTCCTTTTATATTGTGCCCGTTAGGGCATGGCTGTTTGTTAAAATTTCATCGTACCATATAGCCGCCGTCCACGACAAGGACATGGCCATTCACATAGTCAGATGCCCGGCTGGCCAGAAAGACAGCAGTTCCCATCAAATCCTGGAGTTCTCCCCAGCGGTTGGTGGGTATATGGTCCAATACTTTTTTGTTTTTTTCCGGGTCATTCCGGGTCTCGGTTGTAAGTTCCGTGGCATAATATCCAGGTGCAATACCGTTTACCTGAATATTATATTGTGCCAGTTCATCGCAATAGGCCTTGGTGAGTCCGGCAATGCCATGTTTGGTCGCGGCATAGGCTGAAGACATCTGTCCTCCCAGGTATGAGAAAAGAGAGCAGATATTGATCATCTTACCGCTTTTCTGGGGTATCATTATTTTGGCAGCTTCATGGCTGAGTTCAAAGGCGGCGGTCAGGTTTACGGCTATCATGGGGTCCCAGTCTTTGCGGCCAAATTCCAGTACAGAATTTAATTTGCAGATTCCAGCATTATTTACCAGGATATCAACGCTGTTGAATTTTTTTACACAAGATTCCATGATCTGTTTTGGGGCTCCATCTTCCGTAATATCAATTTTCATCAATTCAAGATCAACACCCTGTTTTTTTATCAATTCTTCTGCTTCCCCATTATCCATGACATAACTGGGAATAAAAAGGTTGGCTCCGGCTTTTGCCAGGGCTGTCGAAAAAGCCAGCCCAAGCCCACTGTTCCCTCCGGTTACAATTGCTGTTTTTCCCTTTAAGGAAAAAAAGTCCATGGAAAACTCATCAATGCCCATTAGTTTGAACTCCCTTTAAAAAATTAGTAAAAATATACCTTATTGCACCCTATAATCTTGGTGGCTTCCCAGGTGAGTTCGTTGGTAAGAAGATATTTCGTGGTGT
>JAOZQY010000129.1 GCA_029931975.1 Bacteroidales bacterium
TGGATCACATCGGCCCCCACGAAATCTCCGGTCAGGTAGCGACCCGATCCGGTGGTTCCTGCACCCTTCACCACTACCCGGTCGCCCATCTCTTCATAAATCTCCAACATACCCCGCCTAATAGCCTCCAGGGGTTTGCTGGCGGTGGGGAGGTACCTGCGCGCGATCACCCGGTTCTGGTCATCGATCAATACTACATTGGTACTCAATGAACCAATATCGAGTCCGAGATAAACTTCGTATTTTTCTTCAGATTCGGGTATGGGAAATACTTCCTTACGGATATCTGATACGGGAGCGGAGAGGGGTGCAAAGGATTTTCCCTTCGATTTTTCACTATGGATATAGTCTTCAAGCTCCTTTGTCCCCTGGTACCCTTTACTGATCCCGGCACCGTTTTCCATGGTATTGAACACGGCTCCAATGGCTCCCATGGAGGTGTTGTGATCGGGAATCAGAATCTCCCCCTCCTTTGCCTTAAGTAATTCACGAAATGCTCTGACCACTCCGCTGTTGGAGGAGACGCCTCCCTGGAACATTACAGGGAACCTGATAGTTTTTCCCCTGCCCAGCGAAGAGATGAAGTTCCGGGCTACAGCAAAACACAATCCGGCAACAATATCATGTACCGGGGTGGCGATCTGTTGCAGGTGAATCATATCGGTTTTGGCAAATACACTACAGCGTCCTGCAATTCTTGGTGGATCTTTCGATTTGAGTGCGAGCTCCCCAAACTCCTTCACAATGGATATGCCCATGCGGTTGGCCTGTTGGTCCAGGAAGGACCCCGTACCGGCGGCACAGAGGGTATTTAGTTCGAAGTCGGAGAGCCTGGAGGTATGGTCTTCCAGCTCGTCCATAAATATTAGTTTGGAATCTTCCCCGCCCATCTCGATAATGGTCATCACCTGGGGATAGAGTCTGGAGACAGAAGAGGACTGGGCGACAATCTCATTTACAAAGGTGCCTCCCAGTAATTTGGCGGCCAGTTTACCGCCGGTTCCGGTAAAGCTAAGGCTTCCGAACTGTTCCCTGGAATAGCTTTTCTCAAGGATATCCAGAATCTCTTTAAGTTTTTCAAAGGGTTTGCCGTGGTTGTAGTCGTACCGTTCCTCGATAAGTTTACCGTTATCATCCATGACAACAGTATTGATTGAAATTGAACCGATATCAAACCCGAACAAGGAAGTTGGCTTCATGGTCGCTTCATTTAGGATTAGTAGTCAGACTCTACCCAACACACTATAAAACCAAGCAAATAATATGCGCCGTTGCGCATATTAACCACTAGAGTCACTTTACAAATTATAAAAAAATTGGGACTCTCTTGAATTTCAGGAATGTCTATTGGCTCTAATTAGAACGATTCTAAATAGGCCCGGTTCAGTGAAGAAAGAAATTAAGCTACCTTACACTGCATTTGTTTCCAATATCCTCAATCTTAAGTTCGCAAACCATTTGGCAAACTAAAGATATCTGCGTTAATTTGTGCTTTCCTAATTGAGCATGAAAACACACCTTGAATGTCTGCCCTGTACGGTAAACAGCTATCTGCGTCTGGCTGATACCGGGGTAATCCCGGAAGAGAAAAAGGAAGAGTTAATGCGGCAGCTGCTGAGTTTTCTTTCCGAAGCAGATTATAAATACTCTCCCCCCGAGATGGGTGCGGAACTGCACCGGATGATCCGGAAATCGCTGCAGAATCCGGACCCCTATCTGAAGATTAAAAAGAAGTATAACCAGATGATGCTGGACCTCTATCCTTCATTCACGGAGATGGTGGAACAATCCGATACGCCTTTTGATACTGCCATGCGTCTGGCTATTGGTGGGAATGTTATCGATTTTGGAGCCAAGTACCAGTTCGATGTGATGGAAACCATCCACAGCGCCATGGAGAGCGAGTTGGCCATTGATGATTCTGCCAAGCTTCAACATGCGCTGGGAAAGGCACAGAGTGTGTTGTATATTGGAGATAATTGTGGCGAGATTGTACTGGACAAAATATTTCTGGAGCACCTGGATGTTCCGGAGAAGATTTTCGTGGTTAGAGGTGCTCCCATAATTAATGATATTACACTGGACGATGCTAGCATGGTAGGAATGGAAAAGGTGGCCCGGGTGGTAAGTACAGGCGATGATTCACCAGGAGCTGTCTGGGAAAGATCCTCGGAAGAGTTCAGGAGCCTTTTTAATAAGGCTGATGTGGTGATCTCGAAAGGACAGGGCAACCTGGAGGGATTGATAGAGCGAAAACATAAGAATCTCTATTATTTGCTTGTTACGAAATGTGAACTGATCGCAGAGCGGATCGGAACCCGGAAAGGCGGTTTTGTGGTGAGAAAGGCATAATCCAGGTTCGGCAGTAAGGAGATTTGCCATTGAAAATTCAAATTTATTCAGAGCTATGTATACACATCTGTTTGGTCCGGTTCCATCAAGAAGATTGGGCATGTCCCTGGGCATCGACCTGATTCCCCATAAAGTTTGTTCCCTTAATTGTGTGTATTGCGAATGTGGTGCCACTACCAGTCTGACTCACGAGAGAAAAGAGTATGTCCCGGTCGATGAGGTGTACAGCGAGCTTCGCGATTTTTTTAAAAACAACCCTGATCCCGATTACCTTACTTTTTCGGGAGCCGGAGAACCCACTCTGCACAGTCATATCGGGGAGGTGATTGGTTTTGTAAAAAAACTTCGCCCGGCTATCCCGGTGGCGATCCTAACCAATGGAACGCTTTTTGGCGAGAAGGCCGTCAGGGAAGAACTGATGCAGGCCGACCTGGTATTACCCTCCCTGGATGCAGCAACCGATGAAGCTTTACGTAAGCTTAACCGTCCCCGGCGTGAACTTTTGGTTTCCGGGTATATTGGTGGACTGATCGATTTTAGCAGGGAATTTAAAGGGGAGATCTGGCTGGAGATATTTCTGCTTCCCGGATTTAATGATGACCCACAGAACCTGGAGGCTCTGAGGGCTGCTGCAGGGAAGATTAATCCTTCACGTATCCAGCTGAACACCCTCGATCGGCCGGGAGCAGTGGCGAATTTGCATCCACTTCCCATGGATCGCCTGGAGGAGATAGTTGAATTTTTCGGAATGGACCAGGTGGAGATTATCGCCCCGCCACAGGAGCGACAGGAAGTAAAATCCTACCGTAGCGATTTGGAGAGTGCTATTCTGGAGACTATTGCCAGGCGCCCCTGCACTCTGGCCGACCTGGAAAAGATTCTCGGACTCCATATCAATGAAATTAATAAGTACCTGGGGGTATTGGAGGAAGCGGGTAAGGTAGAGACCATCGAAGAGGAACGGGGTACCTTTTACCAGCGCCGATCCTAGAAATTTCTTTCTTCTTAGAGCCGATATCTCGAGGCTTCATCACATCCACATTTAAAAACCTTGATGATGATGAAGAACATTTTTACACAGTTATGTATGGGTGCCATGCTGATTGCCATCGTTTCAGCTCAGGCACAGGACAGTCTTTTTATTTCTGAACTCACCGATCCTGCAGATGATTACTCGGGGCGTTTTATTGAGCTTTACAATGCAGGTAGTGAAGCCCTGGATCTTAGTGCAACAGCATGTTACTTATCGCGCCAGAGCAATGGTGGAACTTCCTGGGGGGATCTTCAACTCACAGGAATAGTAGAAGCTGGAGCCACTTTTGTGATTGGCGGCTCCGGGTTTCAGGCTTTATATGGGTTTTCCCCGGACCAGGAGAGCGGTATTTTGATTGGGAACGGCGATGACACTTACGCCCTTTTTACGGGGGGCGATCACGAGACCGGAGTGCTCCATGATATTATGGGGGCCATTGATGTGGATGGTACCGGCGAAGCCTGGGAGTATGAAGATTCCAGGGCCCTGCGGGTAGCATCTGTTTTACGGCCTAATGAGGTGTGGACCGCTGCTGAATGGGAAATTACATCAGCCAATGTGGCTGATTGTAATCCCGGAACTCATAATGGCTCAGTTGTGATTGATCCACCGCAGGCGGAGGATTATGCCATTGCCCTCTTGAATGATACTGTTAACTGGGGACAGCCAGTGGAAGTTCCCGTAAGGGTAAGTGAGTTGAGTGTGGCAGATAATATCATTTCTTATCAGTTCCATATTGCCTATGATCCCCTGGTGCTTGAGTACACCGGGTTTACTGTGGTGGGTACTCTTGCAGAGGGTGGAACGGCTGTGATTAATTCAGATCTTGCCGGAGAATTAGCGGTTGGCTATATGACCACAACAGCCCTTGCCGGTGAGGGACAGATTCTGATACTGCAGTTTAATGCCCTTGTATTGGATACCACCGGCATGTTTATCTCGGATGTCTATTTAAATAATTCCCCGGTAGTGAATCTTACAGATGGCACAGTCATCGTTACTGAAACAGCTCCCCCGACAGCAGCGATCACCTACAGCGATACGGTGAACAGGTTTGCTGATACACTGTTGATTACAGCAACTTTTAGTGAAGCCATGAGCGCTGCAAATCCTGTCCTGCTCGGCATGGCCGGGGCTATCAGCGAGACAGATATGGAGATGACCCGTCTGAGCGAATCTCTTTATTCTTATTCCTACCCCATTCCGAAGGCGGGGGGTGAAGTAAGTTTGAGTTTAAGCAATGGGACCGACCTCTGGGGCAATGAAGTAGTTGCTGAGCCAAGTGCCGGAGCTGCTTTTAACATCATACCCTTTGTTCCGGGCGATGTGGACGATGATGGTAAAATTCTGGCCTACGATGCTGCCCTGAGCCTTCAGTTTTCGGTGGGGATTGATCCCTTGCCTGGAGTGGATCCCATGCCCTGGGAAAACTGGCGCGACAGCACAGCTAATGTGGATGGTATTGGTGGCATTACGGCCCATGATGCGGGGATGATCCTGCAGTATTCTGCCGGCATCATTTCAGACTTCTCCGGAACTTCTCTGAAGTCTGCCTTCGGGGCAACTATTAGCATGGAGGTGGAGGATATGTATCTGGTATTTTACACCTACGGGGAACTTCTGGGATTTAATCTGAATATAGAGAATACGCAGGGCATCCTGGGTATTCCTGTCGTACTGAATGAAGCATATATGTCGGCCGTTAATATGACCTCCGGCAACTATCGGGTGGGCCTCTGTACGGCTTTTCCTGCTGCGGAGGGGACTCCATTTATGAAGATTCCTTTAAAGAAAAACGGAACGCTTACTTTACAGATGATGGTCAATACCATGGAGCAAGCTTTGAAGCTGGACCTGGCTACTGGTCTTTCCGGGGGAGTGTCAGAGTCCATAAAGATTTATCCTAACCCTGTTACAGACAGATTGAAAATTAGTGGTCTGAAGGGTTCGGCTCGAGCAGGAATATATAACATACATGGCCAGTTACTTTCCACTTTTGTAACAGATGGAAATGACAGAGAAATTGATGTATCGGACTTGTCCCCAGGTGTTTATATGCTCAGGTTTGAGTTGGATGGCAAGTGCGAGGTACGGAGATTTAGCATGCAGTAAAGATCAGTGATGCAGAGAGATAGATAGAAGATGTTTTTTAATTAATCTTTCTTACCTTTAGTAGGAAGCCTAAAACCATTATTATGATAGTATTAGCTATTGGAACCTTGCAGATTGCCTTAATCCTGGGAGGAGTATTATTATTACTTTTGTTTCCCATAATGGCCCTGATTAGTGTTCTGAAGAATGAGTTTCCCGGAAACGATAAGATCGTCTGGGTGCTGCTGATCATCTTCCTGCCTTTTCTGGGGGCATTGTTGTATTTCCTGATAGGTCGGGGAAGAAAGAAGTAGCGTCGAAAATTGGATTAAATAGTAAAGGGTTGCACCGCTGTGGCGAATGCAACCCTTTGACAGTATTTAGCTTAAGGTTTAGTAGACATATCTGCAACGAGCTCTTCCTGCACCACGGCCGGCTCCGTATCCCGCACCACGGCCGGCTCCCTGTCCGCGACCATATACACGAGCACCCCTTCCTAAGCCATTTCTGGGGTAGGTACCTCCGGTGTAGTTTGCACTACAATTCTGGTCGTACCATGTTTTTTGTTCCGAAGTAAGTAAAGCAGAAATATTCTTATAATGCTTCTGCATCTCAGTGTTCATCTGTGCTTTCAAATTTGTTGCGAGTTGGACTTCACTTTCAGAACGAAACTGCGAGCGCAATGCATCCATTTTTTTCCGATGTGTAAGACTCAAATTATCAATCTTTTGTTGTTGTTTGACGCTAAGATCGGGAATGCTCTGACAGATGTCACCTCTGTTTGACTGTTGTGCATTGGCACTTGCAAAAATCATGAAGACAAGTGCGGCGAAAAGTACCTTTACAATTTTCATGCCTAAGGATATTTGCTCAAAAGTAAGAAAAATCAGAATTATAATGGGCATATGATCAATATATTTCTATATTCACCTGTTCTTGATACTCAAAATGGGAGCACCTATTTATTTAAATCACCTGGAAAAACAAGAATCTCTTGATGTTCTGAATTACCAGGTCAGGAGCTGCGAAAGATGTAGACTTTCACTTACCCGTAAACATGCACTTCCTGGTGAAGGAAATATTGATGCACGGATCATGATTGTTGCACTTTCCCCCGGAACAAAGGAGAATTTGGCCAACCGCATGTTTGTGGGTCCCTCGGGAAAGGTTCTTGAGAAATTGTTTCATGCAGCAGGAATCAGCAGAGAGCTGATCTTCATGACTAACCTGGTTAAGTGTATGTTACCTGGAAATCGTAAGCCTGAAAAGAATGAAATCGAGCTTTGCGGGACCTTTCTGGACGATGAGATCTCTATAATCCAGCCAGAGCTAATTGCCCCACTGGGTCATTATGCTGCTCGGGCTGTATTCCAAAAGTTTCACTCAGATGCACCAGTAAGATTTGGAGAATTGCTGCAGATAGACGGACAGAAAATTTATCCCCTGAGCCATCCTGCAGCCCTACTGTACAATCCATCCTTTGAAACGGAGACTATTGAAAAATATAAGAAACTAAAAACTTTCCTATAGGAATGGAAATATATGTAGTATTTTGGAGAGATGAGTATATGTGCATTTATTTTGTATGAAATTTTTTATTATGCCAAGACCACAGTTTAACAGAATCGTACATGAACCACCTCTTTATTCCCAGTTCAAACCAACGGAAGTAAGGGCTCAGGATGCGAAGCAAATAATTCTGTCATTAGATGAATTCGAAGCTTTTAGGCTGGCAGATCAATTGGGTTATTTCCATGCACAGGCAGCTGATGAAATGGAAATTTCCCGTTCCACATTTTCCCGTTTAATTGAGAAGGCAAGAAAGAAAATTGCTGATTTCATTATTCTGGGTGGGGTTCTTACCATTGCGGGAGGTAAGGTGCATTTTCGGATCAATATTTTGCAGTGCAGGGACTGCGGACATATGTTTAAAGTGAAATTTGAGCGTGATGTTTCGGAATGCCCTGAATGTCATTCAGAAAAAATTTTAAACATGGCCGGAAGTTTTGGTCATGGGAAATGTTGCATTCTA
>JAOZQY010000130.1 GCA_029931975.1 Bacteroidales bacterium
GGACCAATATTGTTCCAGAGCTCCATCATAAAGGCCTGGCAGAAACGCATGATCTCAGCATTGGACTTTCCCTTTGGATCGAAATCTGAGCCACCCTTGGCACCGCCCATGGGAAGAGAAGTCAGGCTGTTCTTAAAAATCTGCTCAAATCCCAGGAACTTCAGAATACTCAAATTCACACTGGGGTGAAAACGAAGTCCGCCTTTGTATGGTCCAATGGCATTGTTAAATTGAATCCGGTAACCCAGATTCACATGCACAGTTCCCTGATCATCGGCCCAGGGCACCTTGAATACCATAACCCTGTCGGGCTCAATAATCCGGTCCACTATATTGGCCGAACGGAAATGGGGATTCTCATTGTAAATTTCCTCGATGGATTCAAGGACCTCGCGAACGGCCTGGTGGTATTCAACTTCACCCGGGTGTTTCTTAACCAGGTCGTTCATGATGGTATCTACATTCATAGCAGTATATGTTTAAAGTTGGTATTAAAAAGCTCTCTTTTTCAGTGGACCATTTTACCGCCAAGTGGTTAATTTGCTACGCAAATAAATCCCAGTTGGCATATAAAACATCCCACTGAAGACACCATAAAGATATCAAAACATCATAGGAGTGATACCCTCATAATGGTCACGTAAAATTGGAGCTTCTGAAGGGATTAAACAAGCCATGAACGTATGATTAACAGCAGGTTTGGAGCATGACAAAAGTCATACACGACACTGGAAAGGATTTAGATGTTAAGGATGTTGAAAGATTCAGAACAGCAGCTACTAAACGATTGCTTCCATATAGAGCAGCTCCACAAATTTCCAGTCGATGACATTCCAGTATGCTTCCACGTAACTCTTACGCATGTTCTGGTAATGGAGGTAGTAGGCATGCTCCCAGACATCGATATTGAGCAGTGGAGTTCCCCGAACCGGTGAGATATCCATAAGGGGATTGTCCTGGTTGGGCAGGGAAGTTACCTGTAGTTTTCCATCTGCATCCAGCAACAGCCAGCCCCATCCGGACCCAAAATGACTGGCCGCGGTGGCTGAGAAGAGTTCCTTAAACTGAGCAAAGGATCCAAAATCGGCAACAATGGCCTCAGCCAGTTTCCCACCTTCGGCGGGTTCTCCGCCACCTTCGGGCGACATGAACTTCCAGTAGAGGTTATGATTGAAATAGCCACCCCCGTTGTTCCTGATACCACTGCCGTGGGTTGAAACGGTTGAAAAGAGCTTGTAAATATCGGTGGAGTGAAAATCGGCCTGCTCCAGAGCGGCATTGAACTTTTTGGTGTAGCCCGCATGGTGCTTCCCATAATGCACCTCCATGGTAGCAGCATCCACATAAGGCTCCAGGGCATCATAGGCATAGCCAAGAGCGGGTTGAACAAAAGCGCCGTCATCACCAAGGGCCACCAGCGAAGCTGTGGCACCCGGCTGGGCAGCACTGTTCATACAGGAAGAAGCAATAGAAGGAGCAATCAGGGCACCTGCCCCCAGGATAGTCGATCTCTTTAAAAACTCTCTTTTATTCATTGTAAATGGAATTTAGATAAGATGCCTCAAAATAATAATACACCTAATCTTAACACATACTGCTACATTTTGTTTAAGGTACGCTTCAGTATTTCCAGGACCCGTGCCCGGTCACTATCAGTCATATTTGATCCTGAGGGCAGGCAGAGTCCCTTCTTAAAAAGGCGTTCTGAAGTTCCGTTCAGGTAGGCCGGACTGTCAGAAAAGACTGGTTGCATATGCATGGGCTTCCATAAATACCTCGATTCAATATTGTGCTTCTCAAACTCCTCCATCAGCTCTTTGTTACTTATTCCTGTTTTTTCAGGATCGATAAGAATGGTCGTCAGCCAGAAATTCGAGAAATAGGAATCATTGGGTTCCTTCAGAAAGGTGATTCCTTCAATCTGCTCCAGATGTTCCCGGTAGAAAAAATGATTTACCCTTCTTTGCCGGACCCTTTCTTCAAGCACCTCCATCTGTCCCCGGCCCACTCCGGCCAGAATATTGCTCATCCTGTAATTATACCCGATCTGACTGTGCTGGTAGTATGGAGCTGCATCCCTGGCCTGGGTCGCCAGAAACCTGGCCTGCTCTACGATCTTGCTATCATTGGAAAGAAGCATTCCCCCTCCTGAAGTGCTCAGTATCTTATTACCATTGAAAGACAGGATGGAGATTTTACCGAAAGAGCCCGCCGGTTTTCCATTAAAACGACTGCCCAGTGCCTCTGCTGCATCCTCCACCACCGGAATACCATACTTATTGGCTATGGCCTGAATGGCCTCCATATTGGCCGGCATGCCATAAAGATGAACTGGAAGAATCGCTTTCACCTTTTTACCCAGTTTGATTCTCTCTTTAACTGCATCCTCCAGCAAATTTGGATCCATATTCCAGCTTTCCTCCTCACTGTCCACAAATACCGGGGTTGCACCCTGATAGGCTACCGGGTTTACGGTCCCGGAGAATGTAAAAGAGGAAGTAATTACTTCATCGCCCGCTTCCACCCCCAGGATAATAAGGGCCAGGTGAATGGCTGCAGTTCCCGAACTGAGTGCAGCAACATCTTTCACCCCACAGTAAGCAGCCACTACTTTTTCGAATTCATTCACATTGGGCCCCAGGGGAGCTATCCAGTTTTGTTCAAAAGCCTCATTGATATATTTTTGCTCTCCTCCGGACATATGTGGAGAAGAGAGGAAGATTCTCTCTTCAGCTTTTTCAGTTTTCAGCTCTTTATCCGTCATTGTTTTGTATTTGTCAAAGCATGTTTCTCATAAAGCACCATTCCGACCCGCTCAATATGCTCAATCGTTGTAACCAGCGAATATCCTTGCCTTGATCCTCCATACCTGTCAGTTTGAGTAGGTTCTGTAAAGGTAGTGATTAATCTGATTTGATTGGCTTGACTACGTCCCCGGGCTTCATAACGGCACCGCGATGGATCTTGCCATCGATAAGGATCTCCAGGGGTTCAGGGAAGCGCACATGCCGCACATAGGCATCTTCATAGACTGCCGGCAGGGAATCTAAAAAGGCCGTATCGTAGAAGCCGTCACCCATAAAGGGGTTGATGGTCATGTAGCCCACCCGGAAGGAAGTGAGGTTCTGGAAGAAGTGGGTTCCCTGGGACGGATCGATACGGAAATTCTCCAGTCCCGATTCCACAATGATACGCGCTGCAGAGATCTGCGACCACTTCACCGGGATGCCCAGCCAGGGATCGGAAGAGCCCCATCGTCCCGGTCCCACCAGTACATAGTCCTCCTTGACATCCAAAAATTCCCTGTTCAACTTCTCCATAATGGTGGCAATCTCCTTGGAAGCTGCCGCATCCCAGCTCTCTGGCTTCACATAAATCAGGTTCCTGAGTCCGGTAAACTCCCCGTTGCCCAGGGCCGACTTTGAATAGAGAATAGTCTCTTCAGGCTTCACCTTATCCATATCAATATCGGACGACTGGTCGGTCTCCACAATAGGTCTGATTTGAAGGAAATTAAATACATAAGGATCCCCATCAGGCACATCCATATCAACCGCAAACTCGATCTCAATGGGCAGGTTCATTTCATTCTTCCCAATCTCCAGCAGCTCCTTGACAATCTCAGCCAGGGGGAAGGTCCCATGCTGCAAAATCCCTGCAAAGGTGATTATTTTTTTCCCCTCGTAGTTGAATCCGTCGCGTACCACATCCGACTGGTAGTCATATACCGAGACCACATGCTTAAGGGCCGGATCGAAAGCAGCACCGGAAGCGGCATGGTCAAGCTTGTGCCTGACCAGGTTCACCGCATCGTCGGTAGAAACATGGTAGCTGTCCTCATTCAGATTAAGGGCATAAAACTGTTTCTGAGTATCGCGCAGCATCAGCTTGCTGTCCGAAAGTTGTAATATCTTCCTGGGATAGGCCGGTGAAAAGCGGAGACTCATCCCCCCGTCCACAATATATTTCCCCAGTCCGTATGCCACCTTGGCAATTCCATCATCGGCCTTCTCGGGCTCGATGGGATAAAAGTTGATGGAGCGTGCAACCCCCGATATGGTGGGGTAGTAACAGTTGCCCTTCATGCTACCGCAAACTTCCTGCAGAACAATGCCCATCTTCTCCTCATCAATAACATTGGAGGTGGCTTCAATATAAGCTTTACTCTCCTTGAAATAGACCGAAGCATAGACCGATTTGATGGCACTGGTCAGCAGCTCCATGGTTTGGGCAGGCTCCGACTTGTTCACCGGGATCATATAGGTTGAATAGATGCCGGCAAAGGGCTGGTAATGTGAGTCTTCCAGTTTACTGGATGAGCGTACCGCAATGGGCGCTTCGACAACTGAAATCACCGTATAAAGGTCCTGGTGCAACCAGCCCGGAAGTTTCCCCGCCACAAAATACTCCAGTATATCCTCATCCGATCGGTCCGAAAGCCCGACGCGGTACAAATCGTTCATCTCCATGAAAGTATCGAAGATATCAGTACTCAGAACCACCGTTTTGGGCACCGTAATCAGCACATTGGGGAACTTGTTGTAAAGATTGTGTTTGTAGATCACCGCGTTGATAAAGGCCAGTCCCCGTGCTTTTCCCCCGATGGATTCTTCCCCGATACGTGAAAAATTTCGATAGGTATCGTGACTGTTCTTATCAAACTGTGCAATGATGCCCCTGCCCTTGGTGATCCTGTAGCTGGAGATGGCTTCGTAGAGGTAGTTGCGTATATCATCGATCCGGGGAAAGTCCTCTTCCCGGACATACTTAAACAACTGAGCCACAGGAAAAATTGCACGAGCATTCAGCCACTTGGAGAAGTCGTTCCTGCCAGCATGGTAGGAGAGCACTTCATCGGGAATATCGAGAATCCTTTTCTGCAGGGCCTGCAGGTCCGCTGCCCTGGCCACCTCCTCCAGGGTGTTCGGATTCAGGAATATGAAGGGCCCGAATGCAAAGTTCCGGATAATATAGTTACGCAGCTCCAGGGAAAGAGATTTGGAGTATTTATGCAAAAAACCCACGCCCATACTCTCGGCCAGCGAAGCATTGGAAAGATCGGACGACTGCATCAGGGCCGGCAGGTTGGGATCTTCCCTGCGCATCTGCTGAATCAGGGTGATGCCCAGTTTCCGTTCACTGTCGCGGGCATCGCCCTTCTTGAAACTCACATCACTGATCACCCCCAACAGGTTTTCTTTGTATTTCTGGTAGAGTTCCATGGCCTGGTCATAGGTCTTGGCAAGCAGAATTTTGGGCCGGCCTCGCATACGCAGCATCCTCTGGTGCTCATTTAGAGCCTCCTTTACAAAATTGCGCGACTGCTGCATCACAATCTTGTAGAGCTCGGGCAGATAGGTGGAGGTATAGCGAATCGAATCCTCCACCAGGATAATGCACTGAACCCCGACCTTCTCAATATCGTAGGGCGCATTCATCTTATCTTCGATCAGCTTGATAATGGCCAGCAGGAGATCCGCATTCCCCAGCCAGCAAAAGACATAGTCGATGGCTGTCATATCCTCATCCTGCAGCCTCAGGCTAACCTCCCGGTTAAAGTGGGTGAGCACCACTATGGGTATTTCCACATGCTCTTTTTTGATCTTTTTGGCCAAGGAAAAGGCATCATCTGCACCCAGGTTCAGCATCTCGATCACCAGGTCGATATCCTCCTCTTCCAGAAGCTGGAAGGCCTCGGCCGCACTGCCCGCTTTTACAAACACAGGCGGATAACGGAGGTTCAGGGATACATATTCATTGAATATCTGTTCATCGATGCGCCCATCCTCCTCCAACATGAAAAAATCATAGTTGGAAGAGATGATCAGAACCGTACGTATACGCTTCTGCATCAATAGGTTAAAAGCCGTATGACTGAAGTCGATGGTAGGGTAGTGGCCAGCGTTATGCTCCGTTTTTGAGTTTACAGGCATGCCTTAAGATAATAGAAATTCTTTTCTTTCCATCCATCATAATACAAACAGGCTCCCTGAAACGGACCTGCTTCACAAAACCAATCTCCTCGATTACCTCCTGCTCTCCCAGGGTATCCCAGCGGATAAAGGAGGTTGAGGAATCGTGCTGAATGCTGAAATAGCCCACATTCATGGAGGTCACATTGTGGAAGAAATGAGAGCCCAGGGAAGCATCCAGCGGGAACTCATCCAGACTTGTCTCCACGATAACCCTGGCATTGGATATCTGTGACCAGTTCACCGGGATCCCGATAAAGGGATCGCGTGTGCCCCAGCGACCCGGACCGATCAGTATATACTTCCTGCCCTCAGCCACCATCTTCCGGTTAAAATGTTCAATCTGGGTAGCCATCTCGCGAGTCCGCATCTTATCAAAACCTGCAGGATCCACATAAACAATATCAGTAATATCATTCACCTTCCCGTTCCCCATGCTTCGCTCCGCGTAGATAATCATCTCTGAAGGATCAAAACCCCCGGTATCGAAGGTATACTCTCCCCCGGTTCCCATCATGGGCTTGATCTGCAGGATGTAAAAGGAGGGCTTTCCATTTTCTGCCTTATCCAGGTCAACTGCATACTCCAGCTCCACCGGCGACCCCAGGGCCTCCTTTCCCACATCCATGATCAGCGTGAGGGCCCGTGCCAGCGGTACATACTCATATTTCAGAATATTGGCAAAATTGAGGATTCGCGGACCCGGTAAGGAGAGGCCGGGCTCGATCCTTTCATTTTCCACATCATAAACCGACGCCAGATGCTTTAATACATCATGCGACTCTGCCTCGGAGATGGGCAAGCGGTGCAGGTTGGCCTCAGAGCCATCCGTACAGAAATCAACCTGTGAATTGATCATATCCAGGGCCATAAACTCCATCTGCGAATCACGCAGCTGACTCTGTATGGAACTCATCTCCAGGGTTGGATATTTGGGCGAAAAACGGTAGGCCCGCTCCCCGTTCACCACGTAGTGTCCCAATCCCAGTCCAGCGACGGCAAAACCATCCTCCGGCTCCATATGGGCCACCGGGTAGTAATTATGCGACTGAGCCATTCCACTAATGTGGGGATAATAATGGTCCTGATGATAAGTGCCCACCACATCCTGAACAACTACCGCCATCTTCTCCTCCTCTATGGAGAAGTTAATGGCTTCGAAATAACGCCTGGAGTGAGGCGAGTAGATAGAGGAGTATACCAGTTTTACAGCATCCTTCAGCTGCTTGAAACGTACTCTAAAATCAGGATGATTATTGGGAATCAGGTAGGTTTCAAAAATTCCGGAAAAGGGCTGCATGGTGGAGTCTTCGAGCAGACTGGAAGAGCGGATTGCCAGGGGGCGGTTCACCAGTTTCAGAAGCTCTTTCAGTCGTTTCTCCAGATTGTAAGAAAGATCCCCATCCAGAAACTTCTGGCGGATCACTT
>JAOZQY010000051.1:0-16386 GCA_029931975.1 Bacteroidales bacterium
CAGGAAAAATACACCCATCTGGAAATTGATAGAATAGGCAAACTTCTGCAACCATGCTCTTGCTCCGAAGTAGGCGGGTATGGAAATCAGTCCGCTTACGATCAGCAGATTGGCAACCTCTCTGGACAGGAGCCTCATTACCACCTGCTCGGAAGCTCCCATGATTTTTCGTATCCCTATTTCACGGGTTCGCTGGTTAGTGGTGTAGGAAATTAATCCCAGCAGACCCAGACAGGTAATAAATATAGAAAGAATGGAGAATACCAGCAGGATCTGGCTGGTTCGGCGTTCTGTGGCAAACATCTTGTTAAACTCCTCATCCATCCAGGAATATTCAAAGGGTGCGTCCTGTTTAAATTGGTTCCAGGTATCTTCGATAAATGCAATTGTCGAGGTCTTATCGCCATCGCCCAGTCTGACTGTGATAAGCCCTTCGAAGTTACCTGGCATAAAATACATGGCCATGGGGCCAATCTCCGCTTGCATGGAGGCAAAATGGAAATCCTTAACCACCCCTATAATGGGTATAAATCTATCTGCTTCCCCATTCTGGCCTATGTCCACAAATCGATTTGTCAGGGGATCTTCAAGTCCAAGTGCCCTTACTGCTGCTTCATTAATTACCACAGCGAAAGAATCTGAGGGCATCTCCCGGCTGAAGAATCTTCCGCTTGCCATTTCCAGGCCCATGGCCTTTTCAAAATCAAAACTTACTCTGGAGGTGGACAGGGTGAAAATCTCAGTTCGATCCCAGCCTTCCAGCCAATGAGCATTGTCCGAATAGGCTCTGGAGGGGATGACGGTAGTATTGGCTGCGGCAATCACATTAGCATGCTGAACAATCTGCTCCTTAAACGCATCAATTCCTCCTTTCAATATATCTGATCTGTGTATCAATAGCAGGTTCTCCTTGTCAAAGCCTGGATTCTTCTTCTGCATATAATTCAGCTGCCGGTGTACCACGATGGTTCCCAGAAGAATGACAATGGTAACAGTGAACTGCAATACAATCAAGACCTTTCTAAGCAGGCTTCTTCCTGAACTAATCTTCTCCGAACTGAATACTGCAGCTGGTTTGAACGATGCCAGGATCATCGCCGGGTATGTGCCGGCCGCAATACCCACAAAGATGGCAAATAGAAGCAGCAGCGGAATGATCCAGGAGTGATCGATTATATCAAACTGAAGTTTGAGCTGGATCATATTATTATAGGATGGAAGAAAAAGGTAGACCAGTGCCACGGCTCCTATTAGTGCTAAAATACTTAAGAGAACCGATTCAGTGAGAAACTGTATCACCAGCTGTCTCCTCCTACTACCAACCACCTTTCTTAATCCTACCTCCCTGGCGCGGGTGGTGGAACGAGCAGTGGCCAGATTCATAAAATTCACTACTGCCATTGCCAGCATCAGGATGGCAGCCACCAGGAAGACATAAACATAGAGCGAGTTACCACCGGGTTCAATCTCGTATTGTAAATCCGAATGGAGATGAATATCCGTCATCTTCTGGACCTTGTAGCCATAGGAGTTTCCCGACTCCTCAAACTGTTGTACATCGACTCCCATGAACTGCTCCAGCATGGGTCCTACATATTTGACCAGCATCTCCCTCAGATTGGCTTCAAATTCGACCGGATCGGTACCCTCTTTCAGTACCACGTAGGTATAGTAATTATGATTCAACCAGTTGGTGCTTCTGCTATTTCCGATAGTGGTAAGTGATCCCAGCATCTTGCAATGGAAATGCGAATTCTGTGGAAAATCTTCCATTACCCCGGTAATCACCGAAAGGTTGGTATCCTGTTCAATCTTGAGGGTCTGACCCATTGGGTCCTCATCTCCGAAATACTTGGCCGCATACTCCTCTGTGAGTACAATACTTCTGGGCTCGATCAGACAGGTTCTGGGATCTCCCTTTAAAAGTTTAAAACTAAAAACATCAAAAAAGGTTGAATCGGCAAAAATGAATTCATCATCTGTCTCATTGAAGACTCTATCCCCCTGCTTTACAATCCAACCACCCGCCTGTCTGAGCCTGACTGCTTGTTCAACTTCCGGGTAATCGTTAAGCAATGCTTCGGCCATCGGGGGTGAGGAAACAGCATGCCGCATCTCTGTGGCCGGCATACTTCCCGAAATCCAGATCCTGTAGATCCGGTCCGACTTCTCATGGAAGCGGTCATAGCTCATCTCGTTAACTACATAGAGTAGAATAAAGATGGTGCTGGCCAGGCCTATGGTTAAACCAAAAATATTGATCAGGGTATAGCCCCTGTGTCTCCAAAGATTACGCAGGGCAACAAGAATATAGTTTTTTAGCATTGAGGAAAGTTTCTTTTAAGACGAAGAATTAATTAAAATGTCACAGCAGAATGGAAATATTTTTAAAATAAACTTGCTCTTCCCGGGTATTTTATTCGTAACGAAGCGACTCCACCGGGTTGGCAGAGGCAGTCTGGTATACCCTGAGCACCACGGTTAATGCGGCAATAATAAAGGCCAACAAAGAACTGAGTATAAACATCGCTGGTTCCAAACTGATACGCGAGGGATAATCCTGCAGCCAGTCTTTCATAAAAAAGTAAGCCAGGGGCCAGGCCGCCAGGGTAGCCACAAGGATCAGCCAGATATATTCCCTGGAAAGTGCCAGCAGGACGCTGGAGATAGAAGCCCCCATAGCTTTCCGGATTCCTACCTCCTTGGTACGTTGCACCGCACTGAATGAGGCCAGACCCAACAGTCCCAGTGCTGCAATAAAAATAGCCAGTATGGAGAAGATATTAAATATAATTGCCTGCTTCTCTTCATTGTCATATAATGCTGCAAGTTCCTCTTCAAGGAAAGTCATATGAATGGGTTGCTGCTCCCTGAAGCTATTCCAGGTTTTCTCAATATACTCCAGGGTTTCTCCTGTGCTATTTGGGCTGAGACGAACCGACATCTGATATGTGTTCCTGCCGGCAAACTGGATAACCAGGGGCCTGATCTCCTGGTGAAGCGACTGGAAATGAAAATCCTTTACCACACCTATGATGGGACTTGAAACACCCGCATCATCCCCAAACTGGGCATAAAGGCGTTGATTCAGAGGATCGTCAAAACTCAGTGCTCTCACTGCCGATTCACTCAGGATCAATGCAGAGGAGTCTGTTGGATTATCTTCTTCAAACCATCTTCCTTCCACCATCTCCAGTTTATAGGTCTCCTGAAAATACCAGTCAGCAAATAAATTATTTATAGCATGTGTCTCATTGCTGGCAGCCCCTTCAGCAAGAAAGGCATTGTCCCCTATCAATCCCCCCGGGACCGCACTTGATAAGCTAACCTGCAGGATGGAAGGATTCTTCAGAAGTTCCTGCCGAAAAGCTTCAATCTGCTCCTCCAGTACATAAACACGATCAATAACCACCAGGTTCTCCTTCTCAAATCCCAGCTCCTTGGATTGTAAATAGCTCATTTGCCTGTTTACAACCATGGTGCATATAAACAATACGATGGTCACCGCAAACTGGAAAGTAACAAGCACCCTGCGCAGTGTGGCTCCCCTGGCCCCCCGCATGGCTCCACTCTTCAGTACATCCACAGGCTTGAAGGAAGAAAGAAAAAATGCGGGATAACTCCCTGATGCAAAGCCGACAAAAATCCCGATAATAAGCAATCCAAAAGCCAGGCGCAGGGTACCCAGGGAAGTAAGCTCCATACTTTTTCCAGAGATATTGTTGAAACCTTGCATAAACAACTCCACCAGTACCACAGCCAGAATCAGGGCCAGTAGAGTAATCAGAAATGATTCTGCCAGAAATTGCCATATTAGTCGGCTTTTATCCGCACCTGCAGCCTTACGGATCCCAACCTCAGTAGCCCTTTTGGCTGCACTGGCTGTCGAGAGATTCATGAAATTGATGGAGGCGATCAGAATCAGAAACAGTGCAATCACCGAAAAGATGATCACCGATGATTGGCTCCCACCCGGATTGATTTCAAACTGCAAATCCGATTTCAGGTGGATATCCTTCAATGGCTGCAGAAAATAACCATAGGTGTTCCCTGTTGCAAAAAACTCCTCCATGGTCAGTCCGAGCATCTCCTCCAGTTCAGTTCCCAAATGCTGAGCAATCAAAGCCGGGAACTTATTTTGGAGAAGTTCCGGATCAAAGCCTTCCCTGAGACGCAGGTAGGTGTAATTATTGTTACCAAGCCACTGTGTAATATCGGCCAGGTAGATGGAGGTCATGGAGCCCAGCATATTAAAGCGGAAGTGAGAATTCTCAGGAAAACCCCTGACCACTCCGGTCACTTCAAAATTCTCCTCCTGCTGTCCCACCTTCAGGAATTTCCCTACAGGATCTTCGTTTCCAAAGTATTTGCGGGCAATCTCTTCTGTAAGTACCACTGTATTGGGCCGGTTTAACAATCCCTGTGGATAGCCATGTACCACAGGAGCAGTAAAGACATGAAAGAAGGTAGAGTCTGCATAATAGAAATTCTTCTCGATGAAGACTTTGTCCTCGTACACTACCTTGGGATCCCCGTCAAAGGTGAAAAGTCGCGTAAATTCCTCTACCTCTGGGTAATCATCTTTCAGGGTAGCCCCTATCGGGGCATTGGAGAGGGCAGCCTCCACCTCATTGCCCTGGATCTTCCCCTTGATACAGATTCTGTAGATATCACTGAAGTGTTCATTGTGACGATCGAAACTGAGTTCATCCGCCACAAAGAGCAGAATCAGAATTGAACTGGCAATGCCAATGGCCAGTCCAAGCAGATTAATCAGCGTATAACCTTTGTTTCTTAGGGCGTTGCGAAATGCAATTAAGAGGTATTTTTTTACCATGACAGCTCAAATTAAACACGGGCCATCTTTTCAGGGAAGTGGTTATTTAGGAATGTTTCCTAAATTTGGTTTCAATTTAAACAAATTCAACAAAACAGATGATAACAAAACTGCTTTCTTTATTGAAATTATTGATGGTCGCAGTTATATTACTGGCTGCCACTGAGGTATATCCTTGCACCATCATCGCCGTGGGGAAAAAGGCTTCGGCCGATGGATCGGTCATCGTTTCACATACCGATTGCGGACCCGACAACCGGATCCGGGTAGTTCACGGTCAGACCTTTAAGAAAGGGGCTTTGGCACCGGTTTACTGGGGAATCCAGGATATCCACAGGCCACTTGATGATTTCGGGGATGTGCTTGGATATATTCCTCAGGTAGAAGAAACCTACACCTACTTCCATTCTGCCTATCCACATATGAACGAGCACCAGCTGGCCATTGCCGAAAGTACTACCAGTCAGCGCAGCGAACTGGGGGTGGATATGGCTGTCTGCAAGCAGATCATGACCGTGGAGCAGGCCCAGGCTTTTGCCCTGCAACGTTATACTTCGGCCCGGGAAGCCACTGCATTTATCGGCATGCTTATGAGTCAGTACGGTTTTCTCCCCTCCTGTGCAGGCGAGTCAGAGACTCTTGTGATCGGCGATACCGAGGAGATCTGGATCATTGAGATTTTCAGTGTGGGATCGGATTGGGATCCGGAGAGCGGTGAACCGGGTGCCCTCTGGGTAGCACAGCGAATACCGGACGACCACGCCTTTGTGGTAGCCAACTGGAGTATCATCAAGGAAGTGGACGAAGATGACTCCGAAAACTTTATGTTCTCAAGCAACTACAAGCAGTTTGCCATTGATAGGGGCTGGTACAATCCCGAAGGAAGCATGCCCTTTATCTGGCAGGAGGTCTACGCCCCCATGCTGCGAGAGTGGGCAACCAACCGTATGTGGCTCTTTTACAGCACCTATGCACCGAGTTATACCAACTGGCCGAAGCGGAAGCTGTCGGACGGACATATGATGGGTTATAACCAGTATATTCAATATGTAGAGCCCCTATCCCTATATCCTACATCGCTTAAACCCGAACGCAAGATTTCCATTCAGGATGTCATGGCCTTCCAGCGTTCCACCTTCGAAGGAACCATCTATGACAAAACAGAGGATTACGACTGGTATGTACCCGATGGAAAAGGGGGGATCAAAAAGAGTCCGCTTGCAACTCCCTTCCCCAGCAAGGATATGCGCGAATTGCTCGATATTAACAACCGCCGCAATGTGGCACGGCCACAGGGTTATTACGGAATGATTGCCCAGTTAAGAGGCTGGCTGCCCGATCCCATAGGCGGCATTTACTGGGTCTTCCTCGATAATGCCTATACCAGCCCCTACGTACCTATCTATGCCGGCACCCAGGAAACAGCCGAGTGTTATAAGAACTTTGATCCCACTACCTACAGCAATAAATCGGCCTGCTGGGCCATCGATTTTGTGGACAACATGCTCTACCTTAAATGGCAGGAGGCGGTTAAAGATCTATGGGCAGTACGTGATCCCTATGAGGAACAACTCTTTAATGAACGCGATAAGGTAGACCAGGAGGCCCTTGCTCTATACGAAAAGAAACCGGAAAAAGCACTGGAATACCTGACTGCCTACTCAAAGGGAAAGATGGAGGCAGTATTACAGATGTACAATGGACTGCATGACGATCTTATTGTCAAATACAGCAACAGTAGGTAAGGTAGTGCCTGGTTAGGTAGTGTCTAGTGGGTAGTCGTAAGGTACCGGGGTTTGAATCGTCTTTTGTATGAATAAACTGATAAAAATTATTCTCTGTCACAATTGCGGGACTTCCTTAGAAAGGGATCTCTCTTACCGTACGTGTAGCAATTGCTTTGCCTGCACCGGTTGTGAGATTTATACCTGCCCGGAGTGTGCTACCGAACTTGTTGTTAAACCCAAAAGACAAATCCCTTGACCCTGAGGTAAGAGTAGCAAAATTAACTATCTTTGGCGCTTACTTTATCTCCTATCTGTGCAACAATACCTGGGTGAAATAGCTGCACTGCTTACTGCGCTTTGCTGGACCGTTACAGCCATAGCCTTTGAATCGGCCGGGAAGCGTGTGGGCGCACTCTCCCTGAACCTGATCAGGTTAATGATCGGACTGATCTTCCTGGCCATCTTTAATGCTATATTCAACGACGGATTTTTGCCTTCAGCCACCTGCTACCAGTGGTTCTGGCTTGCCCTGTCCGGGGTGGTGGGTTTCGTCCTGGGCGACCTCTTCCTTTTCCAGGCATTTATCCTGATCGGGGCACGCATCTCCATGCTGATCATGGCACTGGTCCCTCCCCTCACTGCGCTAATTGGCTGGATCACACTCGGCGAAAGGCTCTCCGGTATGGAGTTCCTGGGCATGGCAATTACCCTCCTGGGAATCGTCCTGGTCATGTCCAGCAAACTGGATCTGAAAAAAGGAGCTTTTGGAAAAACGCTCAAAATGGGACCGCTTGTACTGGGAAGCCTCCTGGCTCTGGGTGGGGCCATTGGTCAGGCATCCGGACTGGTACTGAGTAAGAAGGGAATGCAGGACATGAACGCCTTTGAGGCCACTCAGATTCGGATCATGGCAGGTGTGATCGGATTCTCAATAGTCATCACGCTTTTTAGACGCTGGAAATACCTGCTTGGAGCAATGAAGGATCTGAAAGCCATGAAATTTATGACCATTGGCTCTTTTACAGGTCCCTTCCTGGGAGTCAGCTTCTCATTGCTGGCGGTTCAACATACAGATACGGGAGTTGCCGCCACTCTGATGGCTCTTACCCCGGTGATGATTATACCACCGGCCATTCTCCTGAACAAAGAGCGTATTAAGATTATTGAGATTATTGGAGCTGTTGTCTCCATTGGTGGAGTGGCTCTTTTCTTCCTCTGAAACATGAGAACATCCTTCAGAATAGTTCGGATAGTTACAGGTTATCCGGATACTTCTCCTTCTGGTGAATCCGTTGCCTGCGTTCCGTATACATATGCAGCAGGTTAGAGATAAGAATCACCATTGAGACCAGTCCAGCCAAAGCCAGAACATATACCAGAAGGTCTCCATAGGGAATCAGAAAATAGAATACAACAATGATCAAGGTGACCCACACCCCGGCGCACCAGGGACAGGTAATCATGGAGTTTATGGTGCCGATAATATAGAGGTCATGCCTTTTTTTCATCGCATCCCGGAAATACTTGAATATCTTTTCAAACACCAAAATCCGTGTCATCCTATAAGATGCAAGAATTACCAGCACAGCCTCTTTCATTGTGAGATCACGAATGTCAACGCCCTCCCGCTTCAGGAAGTGTCCCACCAGTACAATGGCTCCAAAAAAGACAAAAACTGACCAGAAGTTCCAAGCCTGATGCTTGCGTTCATTCAACATAGATTCCCTTATTGATGAAAAAGCAATATACTAAAACTATTCATTTACCGGGATTTTGGACATTGCCAACTCGGTCATGGCTGTAATGGTTAATGCCGGGTTCACTCCCGGGTTAGCCGAAATGGCACTTCCATCACACACATAAAGGTTGTTATACCCGAATACCTGATGATCCTCATTAATAACACCCGATTCCGCACTTTCCCCAATCACGCATCCCCCCAGAATATGTGCTGTCAGGGGTGTACCCAGAATGGCTTCTGTGGTCATCACAAAGGGGTGGCCATCCACTTCGCTTGAGGTAGCGTCTGCCAGTTCTTTGGCCAGTGGAATGGCAGCCGAGGGAGCAGCTCCTGAAGAAAGTGTGCTACGCATATTCACAAGACCCCGCTTGAGTCTTAGGGTGCTATCAAGATGCTGCATAAAGAGCAGAATAACAGACTCTTTGGCGAAATTTTTACTGGCATATATCCGAAGCCATGGCAGCGGTCTGCTCAGGAAACTCCCTATAAGTTTCATGATACGACTGAGCACGCTCCTGCCAAAAACCATTGGCACTCCCAGAAGTTTCCAGAATCCCGACCCACTTCCATAACGAACCGCTTCGATGTATGAATCCTCATCAACCGGGAATATGGAGCCAATAGCCACTCCTTTTGAGAAATCCTTCTCCTTCTGTGCAGAGTGCACCAGGGCAAGACTTTCGTTATTGGTTCTGATCTGGGCACCCACCTGATCGCTCAGTCCTGGTAAATGACGCCTTTTCATATTAAGCAGCAGTCTTACTGTACCCAGTACCCCACCAGAGAAGATCACCCCCCCGGCAGTCAGTTCTTTCCTTCGTCGTATCAGTCCTTCAGTGTCCTTGATTAATACCTGGTAACCGGCTTCACCTGCATAGTTTTTTTGACTGTCAACAGGCCTTACCCGAATTACTTTCTTCCCGGGAAGCACCTCTGCCCCACCTTTCTCTGCCAGGTAAAGATAATTCTTATCCAGGGTGTTCTTTGCATTATACCTGCACCCTGTCATACATCCCCCGCAATAATTGCAACCCGTTCGCCTGGGTCCATCCCCATTAAAAAACGGATCGCTTACCTCCTCCTCCGGTTCCCCAAAGAAAACGGCCACCCTGGTGGCTTCAAACTGATCCGATTTTCCGAATTTACCAGCCACAGCACGAAGGGCCTCATCCGAGTCATATAAGCCAGGATTCTCTGTAGCCCCAAGCATCCGCTCCGCTTCGGTATAATGGGGTTGCAACTCCTTTTTCCATTCAGCAATGCCGGCCCAGCTACCCGAATGAAAAAAGGCCTCCCTTGGCCTGGGCAGGGTATTGGCATACATCAGAGAACCGCCACCCACACCTACACCACTGAGAATACCCACATGGCGCATGATGGTGATTTTAAAGATTCCCCTGAACCTCACAAGAGGCAGCCAGAGCCACTTGCTCAATTTCCAATTGGTCCTCGGAAAATCTTCCGGCTTCCACCTTCTGCCTTTCTCGATAACAAGAACCTTATAACCCTTCTCTGTCAGTCTCAGAGCTGAAACAGATCCTCCGAAACCCGATCCTATAATGATATAGTCGTAGTTGTATTGCATATTCGAATATATGATTTTAATCATTGAAACCGGTTTACATGAATTATATTTGGCATATGTTTTCAAAAGAGGAGGCAAAACAACTGAGGGAGGAGTTCTGGGATCGCTTTAAAAGCATGTCGGCCCCACGGCGTGCCAGGAAGAAGCTACCAGGAAAGTGGGTATTAAGCCAGACTGGGATCAAGGCCCTGAACCTGCGTTTTCATGTGGATCGTAAGGTGGCACAGGTGGGGATTGACCTGGAGACCAGAAACATGGATAAACGAATCGAGCTCTACGAAAAACTGGAATCGGTTAAAAAGTTGCTGGAGGAAGCCATGGAATCGCCACTGATATGGGAGCTTGAGTATAACAGGGAGAACGGCAAATCTGTCAGCCGCATCTATCTTCAGCTGGAAGATGTTGATATCTACAATCGCGAAACCTGGGCAGCTGCGCATCAGTTCATGTACGAAAACATGATGAAGCTGGAAACATTCTATCATGAATACAAAGATTTCTTCAAATACGGACCTTAACAGAATGAAAAATGAAAAGCCGCAACTTACATTATGTCAGTCTGTTTACCATGCTTTTACTGGCATTCAGCAATAGCGAGGCGCAGCAAGCTGCAGCCTCAGTTGACAGGCAACCTGCATTTGCAGGCACCTTTTACCCGGCTACAAAGTCGGCTCTTGAATCACAGCTTCATAAACTTTATCATGTAGCCAAACCTGCCAATCTGAAAGGAAGGGTACAGACGCTGATTGTACCACATGCAGGATATGATTATTCTGGTGTGGTTGCAGCATCCGCCTATAAATCCATTCCAGTTGATACCCCATATAAAAATATATTTATTATTGCTTCATCGCACCGGGAACAGTTCAACGGAGTATCTGTTTACAATGCCGGGAACTACCTCACTCCACTGGGTGAAGTAAAGCTTAACCAGGAAATTGCCAACACCCTGATCAGTGAGCATAAGAATATCTTCTATTACGAAAAGGCGCATGACAGGGAACACAGCATTGAGGTTCAGATCCCCTACTTACAGTATCACTTCAAGGAGGTACCTCCCATTGTTCCCCTGGTTATGGGTTCCTCATCGCTCGGCAGTGCAAGAGAACTTGCCACTGCCCTGATGCCGTACTTTACACCGGATAACCTTTTTATTATCAGTTCCGATTTTTCCCATTATCCCTCCTATAATGATGCCGTCAGGATTGATCAATTAACTGCGGATGCGATCATTACAAAGGATCCTAAAATATTCTATAACACCCTCAGGAATAGCAGCAACGAGTCTATAAAGAACCTCGTTACACCATGTTGTGGCTGGAGTTCCATCATGACCATGCTCTATATGGCCGAACGCCGAGAAGATCTGGAGCTGACTCCGATATTCTACAGCAACTCGGGCAATTCAAATGTGGGAGACAAGGACCGGGTTGTTGGATATTGGGCCATAGCAGGTTACGAAACTTCACCTGAAGAGCGACCCTTTGTACTCAGTGACAAGGAGAAGAAACTCTTGCTGGACATCTCGAGATCTACACTGGAAACCTATATCCACAAGGGAAAGTTAACCGAGATACCTCAAAGCAGTCTCACCAGGAACCTGAAGAAGTCATCTGGTGCCTTTGTTAGCCTCTATATGGGTGGAAAATTGAGGGGGTGCATCGGAAATTTCTCACCTGATAGACCGCTCTACGGGGTGGTTCAGGAGATGACTATTGCAGCTGCCACACATGACAACAGATTTGCCCCTGTGGAAGCGACAGAGTTACCATATATATCGATCGAAATATCGATACTTACCCCCTTGAAAAAGATCACCTCCATTGACGAGTTTCAACCAGGCCAACATGGCATCTATATGACCAAAGATGGCCGGTCGGGAACCTACCTTCCACAGGTGGCAAAAGAGACAGGCTGGAGCAAGGAGGATCTGCTTGGACACTGCGCCAGGGAAAAAGCAGGCATAAGATGGGATGGATGGAAAGAGGCTGATCTATATATATATGAGGCGATAATAATTGGTGAAGAAAAGAAAAAATGACCGGGGAAGGTTATCATCTGATCTCCATTGGGATGGTGATCCTGTTCTTTTATTCAATGAGCCTTTTGATGGTTCATTTCAGCATCATTCCCAGACAGCAAAACAGGAAATTCTGGAATTTTTTGCTGTTGTTTTTCTTTTTCTCAACTGCCTTGCTGGGCCTGTTCCTGGTTATTAAGGTCAATTACAAGCTGAATATTTCCTGGATCGAAGAGGCCATGCAATGGCATGTTGATTCCGGGATCGGGTTTGCTCTGGTGGCACTTTTTCACCTCCTGTGGAATTTAAGATACTACACCAGGAGGAAGGTGCAATCTTACGAAAAGGCTCCTTCCCCCACAGCTCACCCGCCCTACCATTTCTCGTTCACAGCCCGCCAGGAAAGAATACTCTTCCTGTTGCTGGGATATATCAGTATCATGGCACAGCTGGTGCTGCTCAGAGAGTTTATCAAGAGCTTCCATGGCAATGAACTGGTCATCGGCATTTTTTTGGCCATCTGGATGATCCTTACCGCCCTGGGGGCCCTGGCCGGGAATGGCTACCGGCTTAGGATAGCTCCCCACACCCTGTATGGAATTCTAATCCTTCTGGGTGCGCTTCCCCTCCTGATTCACATTTTACTCATCCTGGTTGTCAGGTTCTTTTTTCTACCGGGCTACCAACCTGGAGTGGTAGATATGGGCACCAGTATGTTGCTCCTTATTTCACTGTTTACCGGGGTTTCAGGATTTCTTTTTGCTTACATTTCAAAATCCCTGGGAAGGCAAAAATCCAGGTCCTCTTCATACAGACTCGATGCACTGGGATCACTGGCAGGAGGTGTTTTTTTCGGTTTGTTTGCTGTTCACCTGTTGACCAACCTACAACACCTTGCACTCCTGTTCCTGACTACCTGTCTGGTTGTGCTATTGATATTTAAACATCCGAAGCGGATTGCTTCAAGATGGTTTCTGATCCTTGTTGGAGCAGTGATCCTGGCAGTTAGTTTAGTTCCGGAAGCAGCAAACAAATTGGAGGGACTATGTTACAGGCATGAAAAGATCTTGAAAAACAAGGATACTCCTTATGGCAATCTAACCATTACCTCCAGGAACAACCAGGTAACAGGATACCTGGACGGAAATCCGATACTCAGTTCTGCCGACCTGACCCGGACCGAGGAATCTGTTCATTTCCCGGCCCTGCAACACCATCGGCCCAAATCCTTTCTGCTTTTGGGTGGCGGTTTGACAGGCTATTTAGCTGAAGCGGCTAAATACCAACCAGATAGAATCGATTATTGTGAGGCAGACCCCTGGATTTTTCGTCTGGGTCAGATCTACTTTCCGGAGAACCACACCGGGAATTTACAATTCATACCTAAAGATGGACGCAGCTGGCTGATGAAATCCGGAAATATGAAGTATGATGTTGTGATCTCAACAGCCAGCGATCCGGTTACCCTTGGCTGGAATCGCTACTTTACACTGGAGTTTTATCAGCTGGTGAGCCGTCATCTCACCCCAGACGGAGTCTTTTGCATGCAGTTGAGCACAGGCGGCAACTATGTAAATAATGAAGGAAGCCAGCTGCTCGGCATCAACTACCACACCCTGAAGCAGGTGTTTTCCAATGTGGCCATTGTGCCTGGCAGTGCTACCTATTTCATTGCATCGGAGGCTCCTCTCACCCTGGACTTTCCAAGCCTGCTGGAACATCATCACATTCCAACCACCTATGTGCATCCCGACTACCTGGATGCCAACCAGATCCTGTTCGATAGTGAACAGCTGACCGGGCGCATCCAGAATGAGAAACTTGCAATCAACGAGGACCTGCGGCCGAGATTGTTTTTTGCAAGCCTTTCGGGACTTGAATCCCGGATGGGCCGGCACTCCCTGCTAGTAACCGGAATCATCTCTGTATTGCTTTTTGTACTGCTCTGGTTGCTCTATTCGCCTGTTAAATCTGCGATGTATATTTCTGGTTTTACCGGGGCCGGTATACAGATCGTACTGATTATGGTGATGCAGTCTTTTTATGGATTTGCCTACCTGGTGGCTCCTATGATGATCACAGTATTTATGGGCGGTATTGTAATGGGAACACTTTTATGGAAAAAAAAATGGGTGGAGGCATCCATTTCCAAACTGATCATTCTGGGAGGACTCATGGCCCTGGTATCTGCAATGGGATACCTGTTGCTGAAGGCTGAGGCTCTCTTCCAAACCGGAATTGGAGGACAGCTGACACTGAGTTTGCTGAACTTAATCACTGGAGCACTTGTGGGTTCAGTGTTTGCCATTGCGGTAAATCTCAAGGGAAAATCAACCCGGAACAACCCGGGTATCCTCTTCAGTGCGGATCTTACAGGTGCCGCATTGGGAACTCTTTTACCTGTGGTATTTCTGCTCCCCTTGATTGGTGTCATGAATACTTTTATCTTGTTCATTGGAATTAATGTGGCCTCTGCGCTCTGGCTGCTGGTGCATGGCCATACATATAGAACTAATGGATAAGCGCACATTTATAAAAACCGGGGTATGCGGAACCACTTGCGCGTTGCTCAATCCGGGAGTCCTTCTGGCGGAAACTACCAGCAAACCATGGAAATGGAGCCGCGAAGCCCTGTACCAGTCAGAAACGCCCAAGGGTATTCGATGCCTGATTTGTCCAAATGAATGTACCCTGAAGGAGGGCGAGTTAAGTGAATGCCACAACCGCAGGGTATACCAGGGTAAGCTCTATACCATTGCTTATGGTAATCCATGTGCGGTTCATCTGGATCCCATTGAGAAAAAACCGCTCTACCACTACCTCCCCGATTCGCAGGCTTTTTCCATTGCCACTGCTGGTTGCAACCTGGCCTGTCTAAATTGTCAAAACTGGACCATTTCCCAGTCTTCTCCCGAGGAGACAGAGAACTTTGACCTGATGCCCGAGCGGGTTGTTGAACAGGCACAGAAATATGGATGCAGGAGCATCGCGTACACTTATTCAGAACCCATTACCTGGTACGAGTATCTCTTCGACACCGGAGAACTGGCACGTGAAGCCGGAATCAAAAATGTGCTTGTGTCGGCTGGCTATATCAACCGCGATCCTCTATTGAATCTATGTAAAGTGATCGATGCAGCCAATATCGATCTGAAATCCATGGAGGAATCCATCTACCTGAAACTCAATGCCGGGAAACTTGAGCCGGTGCTCAATACACTTAAAACATTGAAAGAGGAGGGTATCTGGCTGGAAATTACCAATCTGGTGGTGCCCTCCTGGACCGACGACCTGGATATGATCCGCAGGATGTGTAACTGGCTGGCTCAAAATGGGTTTGACGATACGCCACTCCATTTCAGCAGGTTCTATCCTCAGTACAAGTTGGAAAGATTACCTGTAACACCTCTAAAAACATTAGAAGCTGCAAAAGAAATAGCCATATCTGAAGGTTTGAAATTTGTATATATAGGGAATGTTCCCGGAAGCAACGATGCAAACACAGTTTGTCCCAACTGCCATGAAATTCTGGTGGAGCGATCTGGTTACACTATCAAGAGTATGAATATTACAAACGGTAAATGTCCAAACTGTTCTGAAATTATTCCGGGACACTGGAATTGAACCCTTGTCTGTCACTTGCGTTATAGTTACATGAGAGACGATAAAGTGATTAGCAGATTTCTAAGCATATGTACTATACTGACCATATTTTCAGCTCTTGCAGGCCAGGACACCATTCATAAAAAAATCGTGAAATACAATAAGCTAACTGATTTTGAGGAGTTTGTCCTCGTAAAGAAAGGGACGGAAAGAGCGTGGACCGGTGAGTATGTGGATCATAAGGAAACAGGTGTGTATGTATGTAAACGCTGCAACGCCCCACTCTACCGTTCAAAGGATAAATTCGACAGTCATTGCGGCTGGCCAAGCTTTGATGATGAAATTGAAGGAGCCCTTATAAAACAAACAGATGCAGATGGTCGAAGGACCGAGATTCTTTGTGCTAACTGCGGCGGACACCTGGGACACCTGTTCCTGGGAGAAGGCCTTACTGAAAAAAACAGGCGTCATTGCGTCAACTCTGTATCGCTCCAATTCATTCCCCAGTAGTGATCAGGTTGGATGGCCGATCATTTTTTACTATCTTGAGCTCACCAACTCTAACTAAAATACCATGGGAAAAGGTGATAATAAAACCCGCAGGGGGAAACTCTTTAGTGGAAGTTACGGTATACTCAGACCCCGTAAAAAAAGCAGTGCATTCAGTGTTGTAAACGCAACCAAAAAGGCAGTAGTCGAACCGGAAAAGCCAAAAGCTGAGCCAAAACCAAAAGCTCCACCCAAGCCCAAAGCCGAGTCGGTAGCTGAAGAAGCTAAACCTGTAGCTGAAGAGACTAAGCCTATTGCAGAAGTGAAAAAACCTGCTGCCAAGAAGGAGCCTGCTGCCAAGAAGGAACCTGCTGCCAAGAAGGA
>JAOZQY010000051.1:16486-24413 GCA_029931975.1 Bacteroidales bacterium
GCTGCCAAGAAGGAGCCTGCTGCCAAGAAGGAACCTGCTGCCAAGAAGGAACCTGCTGCCAAGAAGGAACCTCCCGCAGAAAAGGAGTAATGCAGCGAGTCAGAGAGTGAGCAATGTTTGCCATACTTGATATTGAGACCACCGGGGGAAGTCCAAAAACAGAGAAAATAACGGAGATAGCCATCTACTTTCACGACGGTAAAAAAATCGTGGATGAATGGAGTACTTTGCTTAACCCGGAAAAAACCATCTCCTACTTCATCACCAATCTCACCGGAATCAACAATGAGATGGTGGCCAATGCCCCCAGATTCTATGAAATAGCCAAGGAGCTGGTTGAGCGTACCGAAAATCACATTGTTGTTGGTCACAATGTAAAATTCGACTATTCCTTTATCAAGAGTGAATTCAAAAATCTCGGATTCGAATACGAACGCAATACCCTCTGTACTATAAAATTAGCCAGGAAAATTATTCCTGGTCATAAATCTTACAGCCTGGGAAAGCTCTGCAACGATCTGGGCATTGAAATCACAGACCGGCACAGGGCTGCCGGAGATGCACTGGCCACAGTGAAACTCTTCGAATTTCTTCGCGACCAGCAGAATGGGGAATTCGATGCAGCACTGCTCCACGAGCCTTCAGGAAAATACAAGAATCTGAATGAGCATCTGACCGTTGAAGATATCGAGAAACTTCCCGAAGCATGCGGTACCTATTACTTTTTCGATGAACATAAGCAGCTGCTCTACATTGGCAAAAGCAAAAATATCCGCCACAGGGTCCTCTCCCACCTTGGAAACACAAACACCAAAAGAGCCTTGGAGATGAAACAGCGCATTCATTCTATCTCTTACGAACTAACAGGAAGTGAACTGATTGCGCTCTTAAAAGAATCTGGGGAGATCAAGGAACAGAAACCCCGTTACAATCGTGCGCAAAGGCGGACAACTGCATATTGGGGACTCTATCCCGGGAAGGATGAATATGGATACATCACCTTTGGCCTGAAGAAGATCTCCGAAACTGCGGACGACCCGGTTACCTGCTTTAATAGCAAGAAAGAGGCACGTGAAGTACTTACAAAGATGGTGGGCAAACACTGGCTCTGTCAAAAACTAAGCGGACTCTATCAGACCGATGGAGCCTGCTTTCACCACACCATCCGGCAGTGCAACGGGGCATGTATTCAAGGGGAGCCTGTTGGAGTCTACAATAAAAGGGCCCAGGCCCTTCTGGACAGCCTGACCCTTGACCGGGGAAATGTCTTGCTTATTGACAGGGGAAGGGATGCGGACGAACGAAGCCTGGTGCGTATCGAGAAAGGAATCTATATGGGTTACGGTTATCTTTCGGTAAATGATGCCTACCTGGGTGTGGAAGAGATGCTTGAATGTATCCAGCCCTCCCTGGATAACAGGGATATCAGGCAGATCCTGAGAAACTGGCTGAAGAGTAACAAGGTTGAAAAGATGCTTTATTATTAGGATCTACCTCAGGGAAGCTCTTCCATCTCCTCCAGTTTCTCCAATCCGGGCATATCCAGTCCCGATGCAATACTCGAAATAGTTTCCAGATCGATATTGCCCGTAATGGCAATTAAGGCATCGTCTCCCCCGCCACTGACAATCAGCAGAAACTCGGTGATCTTTCCTGCCTCTTCACGAGCCAGGAAAAGCACTTCTTCAGCTCCATCCTTGACCCGCATCATCTCCTGATACTCCGAACGTGGTAGCATTTTCAAGAGTTCAGCACCAAAAGCCACCGAATTTCCTCCATCCTGTGTCAGTATCTTTATAGAAGAGATCCCTGACGTAGCCTTTTTAAATTCGTTGTATTCGGGATCGTCCGAATCAAGACTGCTTAAAAGGTTGAACATAAAGCTGGAGATATAAACCGTTGTATAGCCTTCCTTTCCATTGTACTTATCAAACACTTTGTCCACGGCAGAATTCTGTCCCATTGCTATGAGGGTAAACATAATCAGCACCCCTCCTGTTAATATCCGTTTCATGGTATTTTGTTTTATATTATTTTTTTCTTTTATCATCACCTTTCAAACTCTTCAACATGCTGCAGCTGTCCCAAAAGGCTAAGCTCCTTGCTTCCCTTATTGATCTTTGAGAGAGACTTTAGCGGATCTGAGGCCGTTTTGCTTACCTGTTTTACATGTACCAGTTCGCTGGTCCCGGTGTTTAGCTTAGCCGAAACAAACGCCAAGACTCTCCGGGCCTCTTCATAGGCATCCTGAGGATCCTCATAGGTATCGGTCATCTGATGGGAAGTCAGTCGTGCAGCTTGTTCTTTGCTAAAATATCCTGTGTAAAGTGCTATCACTACCAGTAGTCCGGCTGCCAGTCCGGAGAGTGTAAACATGGAAATTCTCCTTGTCCGGATCACCTTCCTCTCCTGCTGATCTATGACATCCAATATTTTCTTGTTCAGTCCGTCAGGTACGATAAGATTTTGGCTGTCTTGCTCTATCGTCCGTAACAGATCCCTGTCAGGCATCAGCTCTTCCGGGACACTCGCAGAAGCGAAGTAGTCCTGAAGCATCTTCTCTTCCTCCAGGGTGGTCTCTCCGAGGTAGAAGCGATCAAGTAACTTACGTATCTTCTCTATACTCTCCATGATGAATACTTTTTTTCCAGCATTTCCCGCATCTGTTTTCTTGCACGCGATATACTTACCCGGATGGCATTCACATTCATATTAACCATCTCGGCGATCTCTTCATATTCCTTTCCCTCCAGATGCCGGAGATGGACCAGGGACCGCTGTGGTTCGGGCAGTGCTGCAATAAGGGTATGAACTAGTTCCACGTTCTCTCTCTTTTCAAGTGTATCAGAAGGCGTTTCCGAATAACTTTCCGGCTTCATCTGTTCCGCCTTGATTGCATCGTAGCTCACCTTCCTTCGTCTTAAGTGATCCAGGCATAAATTACGGGTGATCCTGATGGAAAGTGCCTCGATGCTGTTGTATCTCCCCAGTTCGCTGCGCATTCCCCAGAGCTTCACATAAACCTCCTGGACAATGTCCTCAGCCTCTTCCCGGCTGTTCATCAGGCGAAAGGCCATCCGGTACAGCCGGGAACTGTAAGGCATTACCAAGAGTTTGAACTCTGAAGACTTCATGCGATTTCAGCAGGTTACAGAACTACCAAGTTAATGAAATCTAAAGATGAATATCCATATCATCGTCAATGGATTCTGCAAGCTCTTCCAACTCCTTCATATTGAAATCTCCGGTAATGTAGATCAGAACATTGTCGTCCCCACCCACAATCAGAAGTAATTCAGAAACTACTTCCCTGTCAGCCTTCATCCATATTCGCACCATCTCTCCACCATCATTCACGGTCAGTACTTCTGCAAAATCACTGACATCCAAATCTTTCTCGATCTCCTTATAGAAATTGACTCCTTCCCAACCTTCTTCATCCTCAATGGTAAGGATCTTTACACTTGCAACCTTATCCAGGGGAAAATCCTGCTCCTCAAGCTCCTCTATCCCCATGGCATTTACCATCTGGAACAACTCGGGACTAACGTTTACTGTGGTTACCCCCTTCTTTCCCTGGTACTTTGCAAAAAGCTTATCCACAGCACTGTTTTGCGCCATCATTAAGACCGGAAAGACTACTGCCAACATAATTAAAATTACTCTTTTCATGATTCCCTGTTTTAGTTTGTAAATGCTTAGAATCTGATTTCTAAACCGAAGACGAACTGACCGGAAATTCATTACAAAAAAAGTAGCAAAATCTTTTTTGGAAGAAACTATTTTGTTGTTATCTTTGCAACCGCTTTAAAAGCGATAACAGGATGACTCAGTAGCTCAGTTGGTAGAGCACATCCCTTTTAAGGATGGGGTCCTGAGTTCGAACCTCAGCTGAGTCACCACCCTCTAAGAACCCCGATCAGAAACGGTCGGGGTTTTTTATGCTCATTCATTAAGAACCTTAGTCGGTTGTGGTGACTCAGCTGAAGTTATATCCGATGTGTTTATTGATTATTTCCATCAATTTTTCTCGTTTTATTGGTTTTGAAATATAATCGTTACAACCTTTATCCCTTGCCTTTTCGCTATCGCCCGAAAGAGCGAAGGCTGTTTGGGCAATGATGATAACATCTCTGTTGAACTTTCGGATTTCCTGTGTGGCTTTATAGCCATTCATTTCGGGTAATTGAATGTCCATTAGCACCATATCAATATCTGGATTCTGACGGCACATTTCTATGGCCTCAAGTCCTGTTTTTGCCTTCAAAATATCTTTACAATAATTCCTGAGCATTTCAATAATAAGTAATCCTGATGCTTCGTCGTCCTCAACAATTAATATTTTCAGCTCAGCAATTTGCAGTTTTCCCTGTTCAACCGGGTCCATATCCTGCACACTTATTTCTTGCTTGGATTTAAAATTGTAGGGAAGTGTGAAATAAAAGCTTGAACCTATTCCTAGCTCGCTTTCAACTCGGATTTCACTTCCCAGCATATCAATAAAGGCTTTGGAGATGGCAAGGCCCAGACCGGCTCCCTGAAAAGTCATTGTATCTTCAATATCGGCTTGAATAAAACGTTCGAAAATGGCTTGCTGCCTGTCTTCAGGAATGCCGACACCCGTATCTTTTACATAAAACTCAAGGATTTCTCCTTTTATATTATACCCGAAATCAATACGACCTTTCTGTGTATAGTTTATGGCATTTTTAATGAGGTTCACCAGGATGGCATGAAATTTATCACTATCGGTATTTACAAAGGCCTTTTCATCTGGTAAGTTTTTGGTATAATGTAGCTCTATTCCTTTTTTCTCTGCTTCCGGTATAAAGAAAGAATATAACTCATCGAGGTGCCTGTTTATGTTATCAAGAGAGCATGAAACTTTCATCTGCCCTGATTCGATTTTTGAAATATCAATAATGTTGTTAATGACATTAAGCATTCGTTCGCCGCTTTTTTCAATAATTCGGATATAATCTTGTTGCTTCTTACCTGAAAGCTTCTGATACCTCAGAACCCTGGCAAAACCAAGGATTCCGTTCATTGGCGTTCTGATTTCATGGCTCATATTAGCAAGAAAAGCAGATTTTATTCGGTCACTTTCTTCGGCCTTTTTTTTGGCCCGGATTAACGCTTCTTCTGTACGTTTGCGTTCACTTATGTCGTGTATGATGGAATGAAGCAGGTATTTGCTTCTAATCATAATTTTGCTGGTGTACATTTCAACATCCCTGACCGAGCCATCCTTTCTGCGGTGCTTGAATTCGAATTTATTCATACTCCCGGTTCTAACCTTTTCCATAGTCTTATGGATTTCTTCAGGCCCAAGGGTGTTTATCTGATCAAATTTCATTTGTTTTAGCTCTTCACGGCTCCAGCCGTAATATCTTGCAGCAGCTTCATTGGCATTCACAATAACTCCGTTACTGGGATCGACCAGCAATTTCATGGCTGCATGATCTTCGAAAATTTTACGGAATTTCTCTTCGCTTTCTAGCAAGGTTTTTTCAATTCTTTTTCTTTTTGCCTCCTCCTTCAGGAACTTTCTCACCTTTGAAATTGAATAAAAATAATAGGAGATGCTGATAAACAGGAGAGAGAAAACCAATAACATCCTGTTGCGAAGCTGTTTAAGAGCTGCATAGATATCATCTTCCTGGAAGGAAATAAAAATGGTCCAGTAGGTATTACCCAGGGGAACACGACAATAAGTGATATAATTCTCATTTATCCTGGTTGTTCCAATGCCCTCTTTATCAATCTCTTTTAGCAATTCAACTGTAGTTGTATCATCCACTGTTTTCGCAAGAAGTAATTTGTTGGATTGCTGTGTACCGGGCGAATAAATATCTACACCATCTTCACTTACCAGCCATACTGTGCCCGTCCCTCTAATTTTGATCTCACCCAGATAAAGTTTTCCGAGTTCATCCATGGGAATCAGGAGAGCCAGGCTGCCAGCAAAAGTATCCCCATGAAAAATGGGGACATGATAGGCAACAGTCGGAAATCCCTGTTCTGTTATAAATACGTCACTTATAACCGCCTGTCTGGTCTCCAGAATTTGCCTGATATGCGCCTGGTATGATATATTGTTTCCAATTACCGATTGATTATGAGGATAGGTATATATTATGACGCCCGTAGAATCGACTCTGGTAATTGCTGATAGAAGACTTCTATGAACTTCAAAAAAGTTGTTCATTAAAACTTCGCTTTCATCCGTGGATTCTTGAATTTCCCGGAACTGTGATAGAAAAGCAAGATTTGAGCGGCTGACATCGAAGAAGGATTCAATCCCCTTTGCTGCCGTTTTAGCCAGCATCTGTTGTTCATTGCTGAATTCTTTTATTGTTCTATCCTTAACATCCTCATAGACCAGATAAAAAGTAAAAAAGAACACGACCAATACTATGGGCATCAAAAGGTGCCGATAGAGAGATCCCGGTTTGCTTATTTCTATTTTTTTCATCAGTTAGTCTGGCTAAGCTATTTGATCAGGCCCAGTTTCTTGGCGCGAACCTCCCAGTTCTTCCGGGCCAGCAACTGCATATCCTCCACATCGTCCATTTCATCCATAATCTCCAGTCCGATAAGGGTCTCAAACAGGTCCTCCATGGTTACCAGGCCGCTCACCATCCCAAATTCATCCACCACCAGGGCCATGTGAATCTTTCGTTCAATCAGCTTGGAAAAGAGCCGGATGATGGGGGTATCCTCATTCACAGCGGTGATGGAACGTGCTATGCGAAGCAGGGGCTCTCCTCCCCTTTTTTCTATAATGGACTCCATCACCTCATCCTTCAGAACAAAACCTGAAAACTGGTTCAGCTCTTTGCGATAGATTGGAATCCTGGAGAAGGGAATATCCTGGTTTTCTTCATAGAACTCTTCTATGGTGGTATTTTCCTCTGCAGCCTTGATCACAATCTGAGGGGTCATAATATTCTTTACCAGGATACTCTGGAATTTCATCAGGTTCTGCAGAATCCTCGACTCCTCATCTTTCATCACACCATTTTCAATCACCGAATCGGTGATGGCCCGGAACTCAGGTTCACTGATGGCCGATTTGCCGCTCTTACCATGTCTCAAACGCCGGGTAATAAAATTGGTGAGGATGATAAAAGGATAGAGTGGTGAGTAAATCATGATCCGCAGGGAGTGCACCATAAAACGGCTCAACTCTTTCCAGTAAAGCGCTCCCAGGGTTTTGGGTATGATCTCCGAACCAATCAGAATAATCAGGGTCAGGATGATGGAAGCAATGGCCAGGTACTCGTTTCCCCAGAGTTTCTGGACCTGTGAGCCCACACCTGCTGCCCCGATGGTGTGAGCAAAAGTGTTCAGGGTCAAAATAGCCGAAAGGGGGAGATCGATATTCTTCTTGTAATGATCGAGCCTGAGAGCAAATTTCTTCCCCTCCTTCAGCTTCATGTTGATAAAAACACTGGAGGTACTTAACAACACTGCTTCCAGAATGGAACAAAGAAATGAGAAGATGAGAGCTACACCCAAATATACAAATAGTAAAACCATAGAAAACAAAGATAACTATCCTCCTGAATTTTATTTACGGCAACCGGTGGTAAAATTTAATCTGTAAAGGAGGCACCAAAGGAGAAGCCCAGAATAGACCCAAAATCTCTATAATCTAAATTGTAACCCAGGACAGGAGCGATTCTGAATATGCCTCCTCTTGTATTGCTCGTCCCTGCCTAGGCTAGAGAGAAAATCAATTTCCTCCCACACGGTTTTCAGGTTACCATCTTTGAAAGTTAAAATGAAGCGGTAACCGTATTTTCGGCAGGCATCAAAAACCGTATTGTTCGGGTACATGCCATCGGCCAGGAGCAGGATCGGCAGACGATGGCTCGTAGTCAAAACTGTGGAGTCCTGTGCCATCGACCGCCACGCAATGATA
>JAOZQY010000322.1 GCA_029931975.1 Bacteroidales bacterium
CCTGAAAATGTTGTGTGCATCTCTTCCGGTCCCCTTGGCGGAACCCCGGGATACCCTGGCGCTGGAAAAAGTATTGTAACTTCCATATCTCCTCTTACTGGAATACCCATTGATTCAAATGTGGGTGGATACTTTGGTCCCTATAAAAAGTTTGCAGGCTTTGACGTAATTCAAATTGACGGCAAAGCTGATGAAGATACCGTTATTCTCATTGACGGAATTGAAAATAAAATAAAGGTATTCAATGCTTCCGGTCTTCCAGAAGATTCTTATGAAATGTCAGATGCCCTGACCAGATATTTTGATGAAGAAAAACCGGTCAATGTCTCTTGTGTAACTGCCGGCCCTGGAGCTGAAAACACCTATTTCGGTTGCCTGAATTTTTCCTGGTGGGATGCGGGACGAAAAAGGGTACGTTACAAACAGGCGGGCCGAGGCGGTATTGGTACTGTGTTTGCCAATAAAAAAGTTAAGGCCGTTGTGGCCAGATCCGGCGCCATTTCCATGAGTTCAAATAACCCGGCCGACCTGGACGGACTAAAAATGGTTACAAAAAGCCATGCCAAGGAAATCAAAGAACTGGACCCGAAACAGAACAGAATGTCCCTGGTAGGCACCACCCATCTGGTTCCCATCATGAACGATCATGACTGCCTGCCGGTCCACAATTTTAAATTCGGTTCCCATCCTCAAAGCCGAGTCATTGGAGAAGAAGTTTTTGAACATATTTTTGACAAGGGCTATGACGGTTGCTGGAAAGGCTGTACCGTTGCCTGTTCCCACGGGGTAAAAAATTTTTCCCCCTTTACCGGTCCCTATAAAGGTACCAAGGTTTTTGTGGACGGGCCTGAATATGAAACCATAGCCGGTTGCGGCTCCAGTCTGGGTATTTTTGATGCCCATACCATCCTTGAAATTAACTTTTATTGTGATGCCTATGGCATGGACACCATTTCCGTGGGAACTTCCATTGCGTTTGTCATGGAATGTTTTGAAAATAATGAGATTACCCTGGACCATACTGGGGGATTAGATTTACATTTTGGCAACAGGCCCAATACTCTGGAGCTTATCCATCAGATGGCCAGGGGGGAAGGTTTTGGAGCCCTGGTGGGTAAAGGAATCCGCCAGATGAAAAAAATCTTTGCAAAAGACTTTGGTGCTAATGCGGCCTTTATGCAGGACATTGGCATGGAATCCAAAGGCCTTGAGTTTTCCGAATATATGACCAAGGAATCCCTGGCCCAGCAGGGCGGTTACGGGCTTGCCCTTAAAGGCCCCCAGCATGACGAAGCCTGGCTTATATTCCTTGACATGGTCCACAATTTCATGCCCACCTTTGAAAACAAGGCAGAGGCACTTCACTGGTTTCCCATGTTCAGAACCTGGTTCGGTCTGTGCGGTCTTTGCAAGCTTCCCTGGAATGATATTGTACCTGAAGACAATAATGACACTATTGAACCGGCCAAGGTGACAAAACATCTGGGATGGTATGCAGATTTCTTTTCTTCTGTAACCGGCCGCAAAGCAACTCCGGAAGACCTTATCACCATGAGTGAGGGGGTTTATAATTTCCAGAGGGTCTTTAACCTGAAGATGGGGTACGGCACAAGGGAACATGATACCCTGCCCTATCGATCCATGGGACCTGTCACCAATGAAGAGTATGAATCCCGTGCTGAACGGTATGACACCCAGCTGGTTGAAAAATATGCCATGGATATTTCAGAAATGGACACCACAGCAAAGGTGGCAGCCCTGCGCAAAAAAAGGGAAGAAGAATATGAACAGCTTAAAGATGCTGTTTATGAACGCCGGGGCTGGACATCAAAAGGAATCCCAACGGTAAAGACTATCAAACGGCTGGGCATGGATTTTCCTGAAGTTCTGGAAGTCCTGAAACAAAACGGAGTTGAATAATACCAATTTATATGAAAAAGAATCGCACCACAGAGTTCACAGAGGACACCGAGAATAGAGCTCTGTTCTCTCTGTGGTTA
>JAOZQY010000323.1 GCA_029931975.1 Bacteroidales bacterium
GAATAAAATGTCAAACATTGATCAACTCATGAGAGACTGTCTCAAATCCATGCAGGATGGTGAATTAGAAAAAGCAGCAGACTATTTTACTGAAGAAGGATCGTGGACCACACCTTTTGGGACCTTTACTGGCAAGGAACAGATCAGGAATTTTCTGGACTGGCAGAACCGGACCATGTCATGGACAGCGCATCATGCAGGCAATGACATTATCATATCAGATAAAAAAGCCTTTTATGAACACAAGATAAATGCCAGGGTTGAAGGCCGGGATGTGGAATTGTGTGCCATGTGTGCCTGGGAATTTGATAAAAATGACAAGGTCAAGGCCATGAGAACCGTGTATGACAGGTTTTCAACCCTGGAACAGGCAGCAACAGGCATTGGAAAGTTCTTTGTCAACCAGGTCGGTAAAAAATTTGAAGTAAAATAGAGGATATTTTATGAACGTATTGTTTACCCCACAGATGATTGGTAATGTAGAGCTCAAAAATCGCTTTGTTCATTCTGCTACCTATGAAGGTATGGCAGATCATGATGGCAAAGTTACAAAAGAATTGATTAAACGCTATCGCCTCCTGGCACAGGGAGACGTCGGTTTGATCATCCCAGGATTTATGTATGTCCATCCCCTGGGTAGGGCATATAAGGCCCCTATTGGTATTTATTCAAACGATATGATTGAAGGGCTGAAAAGTCTGGTTAAAGAGGTCCACGAATCTGGTTCCAAAATTTTTTTCCAGCTTAACCATGCCGGGCAACAGACCAGCCCGGCAGATCTCGGCCAGATGCCTTTGGGAGCGAGTAACGCGGTCAGGGATCCTATCAATTTTTTTAAACCCCGCCAGATGAATGAAATTGAAATTAAAGAAACTATAGATGCCTATGCAGAAGCTGCAGGAAGGGCAGTAAAGGCAGGAGCCGATGGAATTCAGCTACATTGTGCCCATGGCTATCTGATCAATCAGTTTCTGTCTCCTTTTTTTAACCGCAGACAGGACAAATGGGGCGGCTCTTCAGAAAACAGGTTTAGATTCCTGAAACAGGTGATTCACGCTATACAGGCAACAGTGCCAGATAATTTCGCCTTAACAGTCAAACTCAATACCAACGATTTTACACCCAGGCCGGGAATCACCCCTGAACTTGCCGTTGAATACGCCGGGATGCTGAAAGAATTGGGTGTTGACATGATTGAAGTCAGCTGCGGCTCATCAGTATTTTCATACATGAACATGTGCAGGGGGGAGGTGCCGGTCAAAGAGATGGTTCAAAGCATGCCGCTTTGGAAAAAGCCGGTTGCCTGGCTTATGATTCAAAGTTTGAAAGGCAAGTATGATCATGATGAAGGATACAACTTGACAGCGGCCAGAGCAATCAAGCCGGTGATAGGAGATGTTCCCCTGGGCCTTGTGGGTGGGATGCGAACCCTGGATAAGATGTCCCGGGTAATAACAAGCAAGGATGCCGATTTGATATCCATGTGCCGCCCTTTTATCCGGGAGCCGTTTATAATTAAAAAATTCAGGGAAAATAAAAAAGACAAGGTTGCCTGTGTATCGTGCAACCGTTGCCTGGCGGCTGTTCCCAATGGCTTTCCCACCCGCTGTTATCACAAGAGTTTTCCAAAAAGAATCTGACAAAACAGGTTTGAGTTTAAAACAGAACTTTTTCATAAGTACAATTTGTTTGAAAAACTCTATAGTGTTTTCTTCAAACATGATTTATTACTTCTATTCCATATTCTCAAACAATTAATTTACTCCCTCATCAGGATCATTGTTCCAATTTACTATTGCCATAAAGGGTACAATCTTATAAATATTTTATTTACATGGTTGTTGGCTTTCTTTGTCTGGTAAAGGCATTGTAGACCATTGATCAGTTCATTAAAGCTCAGTCATAAAATATAGTAATGTTTTGATCCCAAGGATTTTTAATGAAACCAAGAGGGTATTTAGCATTTTTGACCAGAAAATGGGACCTGATAGCTGAACTGT
>JAOZQY010000131.1:0-471 GCA_029931975.1 Bacteroidales bacterium
TGAGAATCTACCATCAGATACTGCACAATGGCCCCTTGGAGTTGGAGGGAAAGATCCACGGATATTTGCAAGCCCGGAAGTCGGATTTAAAGCAATAAATAATCAAAAAAAGAGGATGGCAAAAATCCTGAATGAAGCCCTATCCAATTTATAACGTGTAGGGACAAGGCACGCCTTGTCCACCTAAAAACAAAAGAAAAAATGAAACAATTCATTCCCCAAATAAAGCCCAGACTAAGCATCATCTCTGTATCAGCGACATGCGCTCTGCTATTATCATCTTCTTGTTCCGAAAATTCAAAGGTTGTAAACAATCCAAATGTCATCTTAATATTTGCCGATGACATGGGTTATGGTGATCTGGGATGTTATGCACATCCAACGATTTTAACTCCAAATCTGGATCAAATGGCTGATGATGGTATTCGGTTTACCTCATTTTATGCTGCAGCCTCGGTAAGTACTCCGTCC
>JAOZQY010000131.1:481-7303 GCA_029931975.1 Bacteroidales bacterium
TGAAATTCACCATTTAATTTTGGGCCTGATTCAAAAGACGGATTGCCTTTATCAGAAATCACAATAGCAAATATTGTAAAAGATGCCGGATACAAGACTATGGCTATTGGGAAATGGCATTTGGGACACCAAAAAGATTATTTGCCTACGTCTAGAGGATTTGATTCTTTTTATGGACTGCCATATAGTAATGACATGATCCTTCCTTGGTGTCCTTGGCTGACAGAGGACCATACTCTGGATCTGTATGTCGATTCGCTTGCCGTTGAGGAAATTGGATTTGCACAGGAAGATTTAACGGTAAATTATACAAAGAAGGCTGTTGAGTTCATACAAGAGAACAAAGACCAGCCATTTTTCCTCTATCTGGCACATAGCATGCCTCACTTGCCTGTTTATACATCTGATGAGTTTCTGGGAAAATCAAAAGCTGGTCTGTATGGCGATGTAATCCAAACCATTGATTGGAGTGTTGGAGAAATCCTGAACACACTCAGGGAATTAAATATCGATGACAATACGATGGTGATTTTTACAAGCGATAATGGCCCATGGCAGAATATGCCGGACAGGATGCTGCAAAATGGAGTTCAGCCTTGGCATGCCGGAAGTGTAGGATTGCTGAGAGGATCAAAAGCCACTACTTATGAAGGTGGATTCAGAGTTCCTGGAATCATTTCCTGGCCAAATCAGATTCCAAAGGGTCAGACTTCCAGCGAAATAGCAACAACGATGGATCTGTTTACAACGATTGTTGATATTACCGGAGGTGAACTCCCTGACGACAGGGTGATTGATGGAAATAGTATTCTCTCTCTCTTAAAAGGTGAAGAATGTATTCCTACGAAACAACATTTTTATTTAATGGGAAACAGAGTTGAGGCCTTAAGAGTAGGGGAGTGGAAATTGCGTTGTACAAAGTCTGATGGAATAGAATTGTATAATCTGAATATTGATCCAGCTGAAAGGTGTAACCAATCAGACCAATACCCTGAATTAGTAGACGAATTATATCAAAAAATGAAGGACTTTTCTATTGAAACTGGTGCGAAAATATGGAGTTGGGAGGATTAGTATCAACACTTCGGTAATTTATGAATTTTGAATGTTGGATTATGAATGGAAGAGACCAAATCTTAAATTGGTGTTTAGTGTTCGAAATTAATAGAAGGAAAAACAACCAAAAACAACCAGACAGATGAAAATCCTAATTATTCAATCCTTGGCGGTCATGTTTATACTGGCCTCTTGTACCAATAACAATCTTCAACAACCGGCATTTAAAGATGCCACTTTGCCTGTTGAAGAACGGGTTGCTGACCTTTTGTCTAGAATGACACTGGAGGAGAAGGTTGCACAAACCACTTCTTATAATAATCAGGAAAATGTCTATGATTCACTCGGACAGTTTACCGATGAAGTTTTGAAGGATTTTGTTCAAGATGGAATCGGTATAATGCGTTTTGGCCGATTGCTCGATCAGGGTCCTTACAAGCATACCGAAATACTAAATGCAACACAAAAGTATATCATTGAAAGTAATCGTCTTGGGATTCCAACACTATATTATGGTGAGGCTTTGCATGGCTATATGGCTGAGGGTGGCACAGTATTCCCTTCTGCCATTGGTATAGCCAGTACGTGGGATACAGAACTTGCCGAGGAAATATATTCGGTGGCGGCTCTTGAGATGAGGGCGCGTGGGATTAGCGTGGCATTTTCGCCGGTACTTGGTTTGGCTCGCGATGCTCGTTGGGGTAGAACAGGGGAGACCTATGGTGAGGATCCATATCTTGTTTCTCGCATGGGTGTTGCTGCTGTAAATGGACTACAGGGAGATTCCGATGAATATGATCAGAACCATGTAATAGCTACAGCAAAGCATTATGCTGTGCATAGTCAGCCTATTGGAGGGACATGGAATGCTCCTGCAGATTTTTCTGAGCGAACAATCAGGGAGCAATTTCTATATCCATTTGAAGTTGCTGTAAAAGAGGCAAATGTAGGATGTATAATGGTCACATATCATGAGAATAATGGAATACCTGTAACTGCAGATCATAAAATGGTGACAGAAATTCTGAGAGACGAATGGGGCTTTAATGGTTTTGCCTGTTCAGATCTTGGATCTGTAAGTATGCTTATAAAAGGACATAATGTTGCAGCCGATGAAGCAGAGGCAGCTCGCCTTGCCATAACAGCGGGAGTTGACATGGAGAATGGAGGTTCCAATCAGTGCTATAGCAGACTTACAGAACAGTTCAGAGAGGGGCTTATTCCTGAATGGGTATTGGATACAGCAGTTACACGTATATTGAGAGCGAAATTTCAACTAGGGCTTTTTGAGAATCCTTATGTTGATCCCGATCGCGTGAGTACAGTTACTAACACTGAAACTCATAAGGCATTGGCTCTTAAAACAGCTCATAAATCAATGATTCTTCTGAAGAATGAAGATAATCTGCTGCCATTAGATGAGAATATCATTAAAAATCTTGCAGTTATCGGACCAAATGCCGGGGAACTTCATTTTGGATCTTATTCTCATGAGCCACGTGTTGGAACACATGTACTTCAGGGAATTCAGGATTTTGCTGAAGGGAAGTTTAATGTGCATTATGCAGAGGGTTGCAAGATAACTGTTAAGCCCGGAAGTTTCTGGGATGATGGGAATCCGGAGTTAAATTCCCTGGAAAGTGATGCTGCACTGATTAAGGAGGCTGTTAAAGTTGTAAAGAAGTGTGATGCAGCTCTTCTGGTTCTTGGTGCAAATGAGTCAACCCACCGTGAATCCTGGGGGGCAGATAACCATAGGGGCGACCGTTCCGAACTTAGCCTGATTGGAAGACAGAATGAGCTTGTTGAGGCTTGTCTCAAAACAGGAAAACCTCTTATTGTATTATTATTGAATGAGCGACCATTAACCATTAACTACGTCGCTGAAAATGTACCAGCTATTATTGAAGGATGGTATCTGGGTCAGGAGACTGGCCATGCAGTAGCTGATGTCTTGTTTGGCAAGGTGAACCCCGGTGGAAAATTAACGATCACTTTTCCACGTTCTGTGGGACAACTCCCTGTGTTTTATAACCGGAAAAGTACCAGGAATAAGAATTATCTCTTTTTAGAAAATACTCCTTTGTTTGCTTTTGGACATGGACTGAGCTATACAAGCTTCGAGTATAATAATCTCAGATTATCAGAGGAAACTATTGCCACCGATCAATCAACAGAAACCTTAGTTGAATTGACAAATACAGGTGATGTAGCAGGAGACGAAGTAGTGCAGATGTATATCCGGGATAAAAAGAGCTCTGTAACCAGACCAATTATGGAGCTGAAAGGATTTAAACGAATCACACTGGAACCGGGTGAAACAAAAATAGTAACACTAAGCATTACTCCTGAGAAACTACAGTTTTACAATGTAGATATGAAGCGCGTGGTTGAACCTGGTGAGTTTGAGATAATGGTGGGAACGAGTTCTGCCGATTATCAGACCGTGGTTTTGAATGTGAAGTAGTACGATAGACGAATAGTATTAATGAAGAAAAATTAGGATATCATGAACCATCCATGTCGAAATAGTTCAACACACAAGGATATGACTATAATGGATGCTCCATCTGACCATTAAAATCAATTATAGACAGATGAAAATTGCAATCATTGGATACGGCAAAATGGGCAAGGAAATTGCCACGATCGCAAAATCACGCGGACATGAGATCTCTCTGATCGTTGATGTTGATAACGCAGATGAACTTAACAGCAAGAATCTTGAGCTTATTGATGTTGCCATTGAATTCTCCTCTCCTAAATCTGTAAAACAGAATATAATAACCTGTGTAGAGAATAATACACCTGTGGTTTCCGGAACGACTGGATGGCTGGGTGACTGGGATGAAGTAATTGAACTGTGTCAGCAGCACGAAGGAGGTCTTTTTTATGCTTCGAATTATGCCGTTGGAGTAAATATTCTTTTTGCTATCAATGCAAAACTGGCTTCGATCATGGATGTATTTCCTCAATTTGAGGTATCCATGGAGGAAACTCATCACATCCACAAGCTCGATGCACCAAGTGGAACAGCAATCACACTGGCAGATGAGATCATAAAAAATATTGAACGAAAATCTACCTGGACCCTGGCAACACCAGGTGAATCAAAAATTCCTATAGCAGTAAAAAGAGTAGGAGAAGCCAAAGGTTTTCACAGTGTTACCTACGAATCAAGCCAGGAATCCATTACGATCTCTCACAATTCAAAAACCCGCGAAGGACTAGCTACCGGTGCTATATTAGCCGCTGAATTCCTGGCTGGAAAAACAGGCGTTTACGGGATGAATGACATGCTGAAATTGTAAGTAATGAAAATAAGTACGAAGCGGAAGGTCGGATTTGCCGTGAGTGTTCTCCTTTGGTCATTGCTGATCACCTGGATCAATGCCTGGTGGTTCCTCTTCGTAAATATCATCCTTATAGACATCTTTCTTACCCGTTTCTTTGATTGGAGCCTGAAGAAGTATCGAATCTCCAATACATTTAAAAATGTGATCGAATGGATCACACTCCTGCTGATTGCAGCCCTGGTATCTGTTGGAATAAAGGTCCTGTTCGTGGAGGCCTACAAGATACCAACTCCCTCGATGGAAAAAAGCCTACTCGCAGGAGACTTTATCTTCGTCAGCAAGCTCGCATACGGACCGAAACTACCGAATACCCCGCTAAGCATCCCTTTCTTTCCCAACCAGCTGGAAACAGGGCAAAAGACCTATTCAGAAAAGATCAGCATGCCCTATAAAAGGCTGCATGGATTTTCATCTGTCAAGCGCAATGATGTGATCGTTTTCAGCTTTCCGGAAGGAGATACTATGGTACTGCAGTACCCGGGACAAAATTACTATTCCCTGGTCAGGCAGTACGGAAGGGAGTATATCCACGATAATTTCAACCTCCTGACCCACCCTGTGGACCGCCGGGAGAATTACATTAAAAGATGTATCGGGCTGCCCGGAGATACAGTAGTGATCAAGGATGGAATTGTCAGCGTAAACAGGGATGAATTTGAGTTTATGCAAACACAAAAATTTAAATACTATCTCACCACCACGGGGGAACCTCTCTCCAATCCCATCCTCGATACGTTAAAAATTCTTAAAAACGAATTTACTTACAATCCTGCCAACTCACTGCACGTTATTTACCTGACTATTGCACAGGCTGAATATGTAAGTACGGTGGATGAGGTCAGGAGTCTGAAAAGATTTGTGGAGCCGGTACTATCTTTTCATAACCAGGAGATATTCCCGCATGATGAAAGGTACAAATGGACCAGCGATCTGTTTGGTCCACTGATGGTTCCGGCCAGGGGGCAGACCATCGAGCTCAGCAGGTCGAACCTGCCTTTTTATGAACGGATCATCAGGAACTACGAAGAAAATGAACTCATATATACAGATAGCACGATGCATATCAATGAAAAGGAGATGACCAGCTATACATTTAAAATGGATTACTATTTCGTAATGGGTGATAACCGGCACAATTCAGCTGATTCCAGGTACTGGGGATTCGTCCCGGAGGACCACCTCCTGGGGAAGGCGGTGATGATCTGGTTATCGATCGAACCCGGGGAATCTTTTTTCAAGGGTTTAAGAAAAGAACGTATCTTTAGGCGCATTAAATAAAACTCAAAATGAAGAAATATATCAATAACAAATATATACGCTTTGGCATCGCTGCTGCCATCTATATCCTGTTTGTTGTCTGGTTACGTAATTACTGGTTTCTCTTTGGACTGCCGATCGTTTATGATGTATATGTCAGCAAGAAGGTGAACTGGACATTCTGGAAGAAGCGTAACAAAAAAAACCATGTCATCGTGGAGTGGTTGGATGCACTGATCTTCGCTGTTGTAGCAGTTTCCCTGATCAATATTTTCCTCTTCCAAAATTATAAGATCCCCACACCATCCATGGAAGGCTCACTGCTGGTTGGTGACCACTTATATGTGAGCAAAACTGCTTACGGTCCAAGGACCCCTAACACACCCCTGGCCATCCCTTTCCTTCCAAATACAGTGCTGCAGAAGAAGTCATATTTGGAATGGATCAAGAGGCCATACAAGCGCTTATTGGGCTTCAGTGATGTTGAGAGAGATGATATCGTCGTTTTCAATTTACCATCCTCACACACTGTTTCATTGGAAAAGAGTGACCACCCGGTCTATGCCAAGGAGAATTTCGACTATTTTGACCTTTTGATGGATGAGACCTTTACTTTGATCGAGGGCGACAGGCACAGGGAAGAAAGAAACTGGTCCTATCACCAATATGAACGGCATGCAAGAAATGAATTGCACAAAAGGTTTGACATTGAGACCCGTCCTGTCGACAGGAGAGATAATTATATCAAGCGTTGTGTTGCGATTCCCGGTGATGTGCTGGTAGTAAAAGACAATAATGTCATTGTGAACGGTATTGCCCAGAAAGCATTTGAAGGGATCCAGAAGGTCTACAGGGTCACTACTAATGGAACCTCGATCAATCCCAGATCATTGGAGAAATTTGGTGTAACACAAGGTGCTGCCGACATCAGAAATAATCCCAACTATGCCTTTCCGCTCACTGTAGCGAATGCAGAAGAGATCGCTGCCTTCCCGGGCATCGTGAATGTAAAAGTCCTGGAAAGGTACACTGAGGGACAATACGACTATAATGTTTTTCCCCATACAGAAGCATATCCATGGAATTCAGACTATTATGGTCCGCTGACGATTCCAAAAAAGGGAGAAACAGTTGATCTCACCCTGGAAAACCT
>JAOZQY010000324.1 GCA_029931975.1 Bacteroidales bacterium
AATTATTGGCGGGGTAAGCGGGTTATTCTTGGACTATCTCGTTCAATTTTTGTTGGACTTAGCATGTAGGCTTTGCAACCAAAATGTAAGACATATTATTGGCTTTGAGTTGAATTCATATCTCTCATTGGAACTGCTCAATGTATTTTTGCAGATATTTGTTGGACAACTTCTGCTTCAGAACTATCATCATGAATTGTTTCAGAAATCACCTTATTTGTTATATCTTCAATATAAGATTTTAGAGTTTTATTTAGTTCCTGAAACTCAGGCCAAAGCGTTTCATCAACAAAGGTTTTTGATACATTTGCCATGACAGTAGTATGTCTTTGCCTGTAATAGCGAAAAGGTTTGATATCATACCGACGAAGGAGTGCAACAAACAATTTTCTTGACCACATATCAGACATGGTGAATTTATATTCCACAGGAGGGTCAATTTCCTGTGTCTCTTTTAATCGTTCTTTTATTCTTTGGAGAGCGTTAAATGCAGCATCCTTTTCACCCTCTGTTGTTGCTCCTGCAAAAAGAGCTTCAATCAATTTGAGTTTTTCTATTAATTTTATTTCATTCATCTTATTTCCTTAGCCAGTTCTGATAGTTTTCTAATAACTTAGCACAAACGATTTGGATAAATCAATTTCAACAATTATTTTTGTTGGACCTGATTTTTCTAACAATTTCACAGCATCATTTGGAGTTAGGATACACCTGTGTACTCCAAAGATAATTTTCTTTTTCACAGAAAAAATATGGTAAAAATTGCATTGTGAAAGCTCTTTTTTTATTCGTATTTTTGTATCTTTAGTTTATTTTTTCCCGCCAAATGATCATTTAATCTCTCTTCCAAATGTTCCTTATCAGAAACTTTTTTAACAGAAAGTCCTTTTTTTAAAATTTTTTCTGCTTTTTCAAAATTTTGTTCCAAACCGATATGCTTCCACAACCAATAACAGTCTGACCAAGCTATCCATCCCCATCCCCAATCAGGTTCATTTTTCAGCCATTTTTCATATAACGAATCAGCTTTGTCTTTTTCACCAAGTTGAAAATATGTTTCGGCTAAGGATGATCTAACATTCCCAAGGTTAGGCAGGTCTTTATCCGAAAATTCTTCATGCATTTTTACATATTGCTTACAGAAACTTAGTTTTTTTTGAATATAACTTTTATCTTTATTGCACGCATTTGATAATTCATCTGCGAAACAAGTTGCCCAATATGGCAAATCATAAATTGTAACTGAATTATTGGCAAGATCATAGACAGATTTTGCTTCCATCAATTTTAACAATTCAAGGATACACTCCCATACTCTAAAACCTCGTTCACATGCGGCAATATAATTTCCTTGTCTTTCTTCAATGTATTCTGCATCAATCTCATCCCCTAATTCATCAAGCAAATCATTATAACGGTCTGATGAATAGAACAATTCATCTGGATCAAGCATAGGATAATTCCTTCACAATTATTTTTACATTGATTTGTAAATTATATTTCCAAACCAGCTTTTTTGCAAAAGCTATAAAACAAAACATTTATAAATACAAGCAGATTATTCCTTTACCAGTGTTATGGTGCAGCAGGATGGTTTATTGCTGGAAGAATTATTGGGATAGGAGATTTTTTGAAAAATTGGAAGGGCTCAGGACCTTACTCCAAGGGCCGGAACAAGAGATGAAAGAAGGGATTGGGAAAATTGGTCAATCCCATTAAATTGTATGCCCAGTTTTATTTGTTGCCCCTGTATTTGAGTACTCCTGACCCTGCCGCTGATGGTAAGGGTTTCCAGATCACCATAGGAAAAAATTAATTCGATATCCTGGCTGTTGATATTTTCCCATGAATGGAAAGTATCCATCATACAGAGACATCCCTTTGCACTGATGTTTGTGACAATGCCGGGACCCTGCCGGTCAGAATTCAAGAAAAAATGATAGGTTATTTATATAATACAGGTCATATCGAAGTTT
>JAOZQY010000132.1:0-3524 GCA_029931975.1 Bacteroidales bacterium
CTGTTCAGTGCTGCAGCAATGGTACTCATCAGGGCGGCCAGAAGGGTGGCGGCCATGATCCCTTTGAGCCCGGTGGGCAACAGCTGGTCTATCATCACCGGAAGGGCCTGGTTGGCATCGGTACCGATAATATCTTTAAAAAGCACATAGGCAATCACCCCGGGGAATACCAGGATAAATACGGGGAGTATCTTTAAAAATCCGGCGAAGATGGGGCCCATCTGTGCTGCATGCTGGGTTTTCGCACCCAGCACTCTCTGCACAATGGTCTGGTCTGAGCACCAGTACCAGAGACCCAGGATGGGATATCCAAGCAGACATGCATACCAGGTGAGGCCCGACTCGAATCCGCCCTCTCCCAGCAATCCCAGGCTCTCTTTTGTATGAAGCATGTTTAGCTGACCCGGTTTCAGTTGTGCTTTCAGCTCAGCCAGTGAAGTAACCCCATGGTCCGGAAGTGCGGCCATGGCAAAACCGGTCAATACAACTGCACCCAGGATCAGGATCACCGTCTGTACGCTTTCGGTTACTACCACAGCCTTTAATCCTCCCAACACTGTATAGATGGTGGTGATGACCGAGATCACCAGGATGGATGTAAACACATTAATCCCAAAAAATGCATGAAAGACCACTGCCCCTGCATAGAGGCTCATTCCTATATGTACAAAAAGTGCACCGATGATGGCAATCACTGCCAGTATGGTTCTGGCTGTGGAACCATATCTTTTTTCCAGAAACTCCGGCAAGGTTGATATCTTACTCTTGAAATAAAACGGGGCAAATACCAGCCCCAGCAAAATCAGCGTAATGGATGCCAGCCACTCAAAATTACCCCAGACCAATCCTTCATTGTACCCCGAAGCGGCAAGTCCGACCAGGTGAATGGTGGATATATTGGAAGCAAAAAGTGCAGCCCCAACCATGACCCATCCCAGCCCCCTGCCAGCCAGGAAATATCCTTCACTGGTCATTTTTTTCAGGCGAACCGAGAGAATCCCGATCAGCAGAATCCCCACCAGGTATACAATTATAATGACCAGATCGATTGTGTTAATATTCAAATCCATACTCCTGTTTGGGTTTAATGATTACTATTTTCTAAGTACCACCTTTCGCCGGCGCCGGATACCAGGATCACATTGCCATAAGCAGTGAAATCACCCGTCCGGATGGCTGCCTTCACCTCCCGGCTCAGCTTTTTCAATTCCGTATGTGGCAGGGTTTCTACTTCAACCCCTGATCCGAATGCCTGGGATACTTTATCAAAATGGCCAGGATTCACCTCCTTCGTTTCCTCAGACATGTACATTTTCTCTACGGAGAAGTATTTCTCCAGTTCCTTCAACACCTCCCTGACCATGGGTACATTCTCTGACAATGAAAGGTCAATAACCTCCACCTCTGAGGGAATGGCGAATCCTGCATCGGTGACCATCAGCAGGTCCCCGTGCCCTTGTTCGGAAAGTACTGCTGCAATATCCCGGTTGATGATGCCTATCTCTTTCATTTTTTTCGTTTTACTGGTTAAAATAAACCTGTTCCATTTCAGCCCATCCCTGGTAGCCCTCCAGGGGGATCTGCATGGGATCACAGATCTCCAGCCATTCGATATTCCTGGGGTGTTTGGACAGCTTTTCCATATCTGCTTCAAAATCATCCCCCGTATATTCGTAATACCCGAACTCATACCAATTCCCATCGTCCAGCTGATGCAGGAATATGGAAAAATTACGCATGTTGGCCTGCACCAGGAGATCCCGGACACCCGGGTTATCATCTGCATGCAGCTTTTTATATTCATCGATGAATTCCGGTTTGATCTTTATCACCATGCCCACGCGAATCGGATCCTTTATAAAGAGTTCTTTATCTCCTTCACCGCAAGAAACGGCTATCTGCAGAGTCAGGACGGTCAGGAAAAGCAAGGCTGATCTTGTCTTTTTCATAGCGATATGTTTAACTAATTTCAACATGTACAATAGATTCCCCGGTACTGAAATATAAGATACGGTTTCATTTTTTGTCAGGTATACTGACATGACCAATCATTTAAGCCATATTTCTATGAATATCTGCATTATATTAATAATTCGAATCGGTAACTTAGTATGACATCAGGTATCATATTAACCATTGTGCAAGACGTTTTTAGTTAGTTCAGATAATAAGATTTAAATAACGGATATACATGCAATTTTATAGTATTAGCAGCCTTAGGAGGAGTAATCTCTTCCGGAAAACAAGGAAAATCTTAGGAAAATGCTTTCAGGGCCGACAGAACGGGCAGGAAGACATAGATTTCTCATATATTGCTCGAAATTATACCTTATTTTTCTTAGGGTTAGAAAGATATTGGCAAATGAAAAAAAAGCGTCTTAATCATCTTTACATTCTCACACTGGTTATCGGTTTTAACATGTTCGGTATCTCGGCATGCTCAAACGAAACAGATAAAAAATTGTTGATCGAAATACCGGAGCACGGTTTTGTATCTCTGTTGGGACCAAAGAGATGGGAAGAATCCCTTGTAAGCGGGAATGGCACACTTGGAGCACTTGTTCCCGGTGATCCCTCGAAGGAAAGGATCATCTTCAGTCATGAAAAACTATTTATGCCGGAATATCCCCCTACGGAAGCACCCGATCTGGCAAGTCATATGGACAAGATCCGGGAGTGGGTCATCGCCGGGAAGGGAGATAAGGCTGCAGAGTTCGCAGTTGAACTGGGTAATGAGGTCGGGATAGAAGGACTGATATGGACCGATCCTCTGATTCCAGCCTGCCAGCTTGAGATCGAAACCCTCAATCCGGAAAAAGTTAGCAACTATGCCCGGGGCGTTGATTTCGAATCAGGAGAAACCATCACGGCCTGGGAAACTGAATCAGGGTTTTTCGAAAGACGGCTTTTTACCTCACGACCCGACCAATTGATCGCTCTTCATATTGCAGCTCCAGATTCAGAGCTAAATATTCGGATGAGGCTGGCAACCCTGCCGCAAACCGATGAGGAAATGGATCATGAAGCCGAGGCCTTCATGGAGGACAAACTCATCAAGGATGTACGCACAAAAGTCGATGAGACGGGCTGGCTTAGCTATACTACGGAATTCAAGAAGAAGTGGGACGGATCCCTGAAAGGCTATCTGGTGGAAAGCCGGGTGATTCCTACCGGTGGAACCATGAAAGCTTCAGATGGTTGGTTACTGATCACGGATGCAAACGAGCTATTCGTACTTTCCCGGATCCTGCTTTCCTACGACATGCCACTTCCAGTTAAAACGGCTTTGCATGAATATGAAATTCCAGATTATAAAAAACTGCTGGCGGAACATCGCGCTGTCCATGGTGAGATGTTCCATCGGTTCAGCCTGGATATCGGGGGCGGTGAATCCTTCTCGTTAGCCGAGGATCTGCAGGCCTCTTCCTCATTCGGGAACCTGAATCCCTCCTACCTGAATCAGCTCTGCAAAGCAGCCAGGTACTTGCTGATAAGCAGTACCGGAGAGATACCTCCTACCCTTC
>JAOZQY010000132.1:3624-7285 GCA_029931975.1 Bacteroidales bacterium
AAAGCAGCCAGGTACTTGCTGATAAGCAGTACCGGAGAGATACCTCCTACCCTTCAGGGAATTTGGGGAGGGACCTGGCGTCCGGCGTGGTCGGGCGATTTTACATTGAATGGCAACGTTCCCTCTGCAATTGCGAGCGGTTTGAATACGAATTTCAGGGAGGTTACCGAAGCCTATATTAATTATATGTTTTCCATGTACAGTGATTTTCGGGACAATGCACGTGATCTTTATGGTGCGCCCGGTATTTTTGTGCCTTCGCGAACCAGTTCCGATGGGAAAACCTACCACTATGCAAAACCTTATCCTCATCTGTTCTGGTATGCTGGAGGAGCATGGACCTCCCAATTCCTCTTCGACTACTGGCAGTATATGGGGGATGATACGTTCCTAAAGGAGAAAGCCATCCCCTTTATGCTGGATGCCGCTGCCTTCTACAAGCATATCCTGGTGGAAGGCGAAGACGGGGGATATAACTTCATTCCCTCCTATTCCCCTGAGATAGGTCCGCTGGGCCATCATCCTGTGGTGATTAATGCCACCATGGATGTGGCCGCACTGAAGCAGCTGATCAGGAACCTGCTGTATCTGAACTATGCAGGATATTTGATGGAATTCGATGAACAGGGATGGACATCTGTCTTAAAGGGACTTCCCGACTACGGGATAGATGAGGAGGGTGACCTGAAGGAGTGGATTTGGCCGGGTTTAAAAAATGACAACAGCCACCGCCACGCCTCCCACCTCTATCCGCTGTTCTACGAGGTGGATCCTGAATTCAAGGACAGACCTGAACTGATCGAGGCCGCAAAAACGGCCATTGAAAAGCGTCTGGAGTACAGAAGAGGAAAGCAGGGAGCCGAAATGGCTTTCGGTCTCGTCCAGAAGGGATTGGCAGCCGCCCATATAGGAGATACGGAGCATGCTTTCGAATGTGTCGATTGGCTCTGCAATTCCTACTGGTCGCCGGCACAGACATCGTACCATGATCCCGGTGAGATCTTTAACGTAGACATCGCTGGAGGGTTACCGGCGGTGGCCACAGAGATGATCCTGCAAAGCTCAGTGGATAAGCTGATCCTGCTCCCGGCACTGCCGGAGCAATGGTCACAGGGAAGTATCGAAGGAGTGGGAACCCGCTGCGGCGTCACGGCAGACATGAAATGGGATAAAGGCCTACCCCAAAAGCTTCATTTAAAAGCTCACCGAACCGGGAAACTCACCGTTTTATATAAGGATCAGTCCTGGGAGATTGAAACCACTGCCGGACAGGATTTTCAATGGGAACCTGAATGGTAGCAAAAAATCCATGAGGAAAAAATTGCATACATTTAAACGGGTAAATTGATTCATCAGGAGCATGCAGGATTTTCGAACATATGGATGCTATACCCGAATCTGTCAGGTTTGGATCCTAAGAGTTCTTTGTATCTATACATGCATCACCTTACATCTCCAGGGGAATGCCCAGCAGCGTGTTTTGAAATTCACCAATATCAGTACGGAACAGGGATTATCAGAGAATACGGTTCTTGACATCATCCAGGATCCTTATGGCTTTATGTGGTTTGCCACCGAAAACGGCTTGACAAAATACGATGGCATGAATTATACCGTATTCAGGAATGATGCTCTGGATTCCACTTCCCTTCCCAATGATGAAATACAGAGTCTCTGCATCAAGGGTGATGAATTGTTTATAGCTAGCGCGTACCCCACCATTATAAGTGCGTTCAATCTGAAAACTGAGAAGTTCCGTGTAATATTCAGGCTTGATTTGATCGACGGGATTGACGACCTGGAGAAGGCCTATTTTCTCAGTAATGACAACTACACCCTGTTGATTACACTCTGGGAGAAATTCATTTACAATGATCTCACAAAACAGTTTGAAGTATACCACGGGCTGAATGAAGCACTCGGGAGGATTGAATCTATCCCTCATCCTGAGAATGAAATCCCTCAACCATTCCCGATTCAGGCAGAGAACTATTTTCTCGATCAAAATGACAAATTGGTGGGTTTTGATCCTGAGATTGGCCTCGTGGAAATAAGTCTGCCGGAGCTTACTCATAGGGTCCTGTTCAGTTGCGCGGAAATCAAGGAATTGCACAACCTCAAAATAAAGGAAGAAATTCACGATGTATTTGTATACAGGGATTCTGAGAAAAGGATCTGGTTCAATATCAATCAGAATCAGCTGGGTTTCTTTCATCATATTTCCGGCACCTTCCATCCCAGATTTCAGGATATCTTTGTTAAAGATATCTTCGAAGATGCAGACAACAATCTATGGTTCGCCTCTGAATCGGGGATTTTGTTCTATGATTCAGATCATGACCTGATTCAGCAAACTACCCATAACCCCGCAGATAAATACAGCTTATCCAATAACTATATCTCCTGTGTCTATCTGAACGACCATGAGATTCTCTGGGTGGGTCATGACGGCGGAGGCGTCGACCATGCCAGGTATTATAATATCAAGAATTTCCAACATTTAGACACTCATACGGAGAATTCGGTGATCAGCAACAGGATCACCGGGATTAGCGAATCTTTCAAAAATGAAGTCTGGATCAGTACAGATGGGGGGGTGAATAAATGGGACCTTACCCGGGAAGAAATCGCTTCCTATCTGGAGGGTGAATTCATTAATAACATTTTCTGTGACTCAAGGGGAAATGTCTGGTGTGAAAACGAAGCAGGCGACATACTGTTTAAAAGCGTTTCCTCAAACAGATTCGTAACTATTGATTTTAAAGCGCATGTCCGGGATAACGGTAATCCTTTCAATCCTCCCTTACTCTTCTTCGAGGATAGCAAGAATCGCCTGTGGCTGATCGATCAGGGATTATTTCAGGTGGACTACGAGGCCATGGAGTTGATAAGAATTGAAGCTTCGTCACAGATCCAGTATGCCTCTTCGGTCAGGGAAGACCGTCAAGGGAACTTCTGGATTACGGGGAACACCGGCAGGCTTATTGTGTTCCACCCGGATTTGCAGACATCCCATTATTACAGCCATAACATTATTGACCCTTATAGCCTGAACAGCATCATCTTATGGGATGTTTACATTGACGGAAAAGAGAACTTGTGGATTGCGACGAATGAAGGCATCAATAAAACCAATATCAGTAATTATACACCTGGCGATGAACTACGTTTTGAATCTTTTACCTTGGAAGACGGGCTCAATGATGAAATCATATTCAGGATCCTCGAAGATGAGCAGGAAAACTTATGGTTTGCGACAAACAATGGCTTGTCTAAGCTGAACGGTTCTCAGGACTCCATCCACGCTGGAAACAAGCAAAACAGCATATTCATCAATTACTTTATCCTGGATGGAATTGCTTCTAATTCCATTGGATGTTATACCAACAACCAATTTTCCTACCTGTGCGCGGCAACACTTTCCAGCGGAGCGATCCTGTTTGGTAGCAGCAATGGGATTACCCGTTTTAATCCAGAAGATTTTCCCGGCAACAGGCACCGTCCACCTGTTTTGTTTACCGATCTTAAGATCTTCAACCAGTCGGTACCCATCGGTAATTATGGGGACAGAAGCATCTTATCTCAATCTATATCTGTAACTGAAAGCATTGAACTGTCTTATAAGGACAAGGTGTTTTCATTGGATTTCATTGCACTGGAT
>JAOZQY010000325.1 GCA_029931975.1 Bacteroidales bacterium
GGTTTCAATTTCATCAAAGTGAGCCCGGCCTGATTTCCAGTAATTGGGATTTTTCTTGGTAATTATTCTTACACCGGGCTTGTTTTTAGAAATGATGTAACCGCCGGTGCCCATACCATCTTCAAAATCAGTCGTACCATTGGGAACAACGGGAAAGTGGTAATCACTTAAAATAAATGGAAAATCAGCATTACCGCCCTCTAAAGTTATCACAATAGTATTATTATCAGCTTTCCTGATTTCTTTGATCTGTTTAAGAAGTGTTTTTCCACCGGATTTTGATTTCTCCCCCCTATGATGATTCAAAGAAAACAGGACATCCTCGGCATCCATGGTTTTGCCGTTATGAAACTCAACCCCGCGACGTAGATTAAAGGTCCACTGGGCCGCATCCGGCGTTGCCTCCCAGCTCTCTGCCAGTTCAGGAACCGGCTGCCCGTTTGCGTCAACTTCCACCAAAGCGTTACGCGTCTGCCAGTTAATATTGAGCTGAACCGTATCTGTCAATGCGGCTGGATCCAGGGAATCTGTGGTCGACCCTCCAAGAAGTCCCATTTTTAAACGTCCCCCTTTTTGAGGGGTTGCTGCATGGCCAAGGCCGGATAATAAAAATGGAGATGCAACAGCCGTCAATCCCAGGGCTGAAACTCGTGTAATAAACTCACGGCGTGAAATTTTGTTCCTTTTCAACAAAGATTCCAATTGGTTTAGATCTGACATAAATCATCGCTCCTTCTGATTAGGGTGGACATTTCATGGCTGCTGATATTTTTAGTATAGCAACCGGTTTATTGGCTTTTCACTTACTCCTTTTCCTTAAAATTTGTCTGGTTCAACACAAATTTAAAAAAATAATGAGTTTGCAAAAAGCCTGCCACCTGACAATTATGCCAGATTGAGTTTTTTCATTTTATTGTATAGAGTGGTGCGGCTCATCCCTAGATATGCTGCTGCGGAAGTTTTGTTGTGCTTTGACCTTTCAAGTGCAGCACTGATCAGGTAAGCCTCGTGTTCCAGTATTTTTTCACGGATTTCACAACTAAAATTATTCTTGTCCTGGTCAACATCCGGAGAATAACCTTTAGAAATGTCGACGGGTTCTTTTATGAGGGAATTTTCAAGGTTTGGTGAATATTTTAATAAATGATAATAGAGTGTTTCAAAGATACCAGGGTTGAAATGACCCTGGCACATGAGCACTATTTGTTCTGTAAAATTAATGAGTTGACGTACATTTCCCGGCCATGAATGACCCATCAGTTTTTCCATAAATGAATGAGAAATTTGAATAGGAGTAAGCTTATATTTCCAGGAAAATTTTGAAATATAACTTTTAATCAGTACTGGAATATCTTCGGTCCTTTCCCTTAGGGCCGGAATATTGATCTGGAGGACATTGAGTCTGAAATAAAGGTCTTCCCGGAAAGTGCCGTTGATAATTTCATCGCACAGCTCTTTATTGGCATTGGCAATGACCCTGACATTTACAGGAATCAAGCGGTCTCCACCGATACGCATCACCTCACGTTCCTGAAGCACTCGCAGCATAAGCGCCTGCACTTTCAGGGATGTAGCTGAAATCTCATCCAGCAAAATAGTGCCTTCATGGGCCATTTCAAACAGTCCAGGTTTCCCGGACTTTTTAGACCCTGTAAACGCGCCGCCTTCATAGCCAAACAGCTCACTTTCCAGTAAATGTTCGGGCAGGGCAGCACAATTGATTGAGACAAAAGGCTTTGTTCTTCTTGTGCTTAACGCATGTATTCCCTGGGCTACAATTTCTTTTCCTGTACCGGTTTCTCCTGTAACCAATACAGTGCAGTCGGTGTGAGAAAACTTTTTTATGGTATCAATAACATTCTCCATTTTTGAACTCGACCAGATCAGATCATCGATGGTGTATTTGGTTACCATACCCTTTGCCAGTGAGCGCCTGACTTCCTGTTCCGACTGCATGAGCCTGGATGAGT
>JAOZQY010000326.1 GCA_029931975.1 Bacteroidales bacterium
ACATCAGCAGGATAGGAAAGTCTCATGGAACCTGCCAGGTCCCCGGCTGCATAAGCTCAGTACTGGCAACAAAAAGCGATTATCCTGGGTTCAAATGAACTCTCTAGGGACAATTCAATTTCAGAGGACTGAAGCTCTTGGGACCGGGCTTCATGGGGTTGGACTTCAATTTCCTGGCTCATGGGCACCTCCGTTTATCCTGGTAAAAAATTTATAGCTCATGATATGGCCTCCTCAAAAAGGGCATCGGTTTTGGCAATGATCTGCTTGTCGGTAAAATGGTTCAAGCGGATGGCCTTGCCCGGACACTCGGCCACGCAGGCCCCGCATCCATGGCACTCAGAAGCTTCAATCACTGCGTACCCGTCTTCATGTATATAGGGAATGTTATATGGACAGGTCCTGACACAGGTCAGGCAGACTGCACATTTTTCCCTGGTGACTTCGGCCACCACACCACCCACCATAATGGAATCCCGGGACAACAAGGTCATGGCCCGGGCAACGGCAGCCCTTGCCTGGGCAATACTTTCTTCAATGGGTTTGGGGTAATGGGCCAGCCCTGCCACAAAAAGTCCGTCGGAAGCAAAATCCACGGGCCTCAACTTAGCATGGGCCTCCACAAGAAAACCCTCATCATTCACGGGAATCTTGAATTTCTCAAACAAGGCCTTGTTATTTCCCGGCACCACGCCGGAAGCAAGGACCACCAGGTCAGGATTGATTTTCACCGGCATCTGGAGTACATGGTCAATGATTATGAACTCCAGACGTCCTTCACCATTTTTTCTTAAAACCGGCATTTTTTCCAGGTCATACCGGATAAAGAGAATACCCAGTTCCCTGGCCTTTTTGTAGATGTCTTCCCTGAATCCATAGGATCTGATATCCCGGTACACAACATAAACCCGTTTTCTTCGGTCCATGAGTTTCAAGGCAATGGCAGATTTCAGACTGTGGGTGCAGCAGACCTTGGAACAATAGGGATTTTCCGCATTCCTGGAGCCCACGCACTGGACAAAGACAATGGCCCTTGCGCTTTGGATGCGCCCATCCTCTTCCCGTAAGGCCGCATCCATATCCAGATGGGTGAGCACATCGGGATGATCCCCATACATATATTCTTCAGGCTTGTATTCCATTCCGCCTGTGGCAATGATGGCAGCCCCGTGTTCAATCAGAATCTCATTCCGGGAGGCCTGATTCCGGGAGGACTGATTCTGGGAGGACTGAGTTTGCAGGACCTGTTCCTGACCCTGGCCCTGACCGTTGTTATTAGGCTCAATGGTTGTAGTAAAATTACCCATGGATCCTGTGGTATGGGTAACTTCAGAATCTGTATAAACCCTTATGGATTCCCAGGCCCTGGTCTGGATCACCAAATTGTCCAGATAATCCCGGATGGGTTCCCCGGCCCAGGTGGAATTCAAATGATTTGCAATCCCCCCCAGGATTGATGATTTTTCAACCAGATGAACATCCAGACCCTGGGCCGCGGCACCCAGTGCTGCTTCCATACCGGCCACACCGCCCCCCACCACCAGGATTGCTTTTTTAATATCCAGGCTGACCTGGTGCAAAGGCTCCACAAAGGCCGCTTTGGCCGCTGCCATTCGAACCAGGTCCTTGGCTTTCTGGGTGGCTTTTTCCGGTTCATTCATATGGACCCAGGTGTTCTGGTCCCGGATATTGGCCATTTCAAAAAGATACTTGTTCAGACCTGCATCCCGGATGGTTTCCTGGAACAAAGGCTCGTGGGTTCTGGGTGAGCAGGAAGCCACCACCACCCTGTTGATCCCATACTCCTGGATCACCTGCTTCATATGATCCTGGGAATCCTGGGAACAGGTAAACAAATTATCCTCCACATGGACCACAAAGGGAAGGCCGGCCGCATAATCCCGAACAGCTGGCACATCTGCCACCCCGCCGATATTGATCCCGCAATTGCACACAAA
>JAOZQY010000327.1 GCA_029931975.1 Bacteroidales bacterium
CACACAAGAACTGGTAAAAGATATTGAACAATTCCAACACCACCTTGTTAACTAGTGCCTAAAAGAAAACTCACGTTTTCCTGCTTTTTCATAAAAAGTTCTCATTTTTTAAGCATGGGATGAATGAAAAACCGGGGATTATCTTCCGGATCCTGGTTCATTTATCCCGGCATTGTTAAATATGCTCATAATTTCAAACATCAGGACATGCCACTCCCATGTTTGACGCTTTATACTCATATATTTCTGTACTTCGAAGCGGTTTTTATGCCGCTGCTCTCAACTCTTGTTTAGCTAATTCTCTTTTTCGCCGGATCTCAATCAACTCCTGTCCAATTCTATGCAGGTTATATGCTGCTACTGACAGTCCGATGTATCTTTTAAAATGCATATAACCCCGATCCGGGCAGCGATCCAATCCCCTGTGTTCTAACTCGTTTATATTGGACTCTACTGCGCTGTGTTTGTTTCTCAGTAGTTTAAATTCCCTATCGTTTTCTCTCTCCCGTTCCAGCTTGTTGCATTTACCTTTTTTAGGCATGACTACTTTATCGACATGCTCCTCCAGCAATACCATATTATCCTTATGCCAGTAGCCTTTGTCAAAGCTCCAGCTTCTGATATTGTATAATCCGGTAAGGTCTTCTGCTATCGGTTTTACCATCTCAGAATCTGACTGGTTCACCATGATACGGTAGTCAACAATCAGGTTGTACTGATCCGTGGTAATGGCCAGTTTTTTACCCAGTTCCACATTAGGCCTCAATTTCCCCTTGGTGATCCATTCGGTGTATTCCTCGAAAATAGAAAATATCTTTTCTTCATGAGGAATCTGTTCTCCTTGCAGAACCCTGCGATCAAGTAAGTCAATAAACTTGTTCAGAAAATCCATATATCGATCCAGTTCCAGATGGAGTACTACATCTATTTTATCCCTTGTCGGAAAATATTTTTTTGACCTTTCAAGCTTATCCTGTAATATTCTTGTTTTTGAAAGATAATGGCGCACCGATTGCTTTACCCGTTGCTCTTTGCCTTTACCTCCCAATGAGGAGGCTTTGCCAACAGCCCTCATTGAGTTCTTCAGCTGGCGATACCAGTCGCCCTTCTTCCTCCATCCGGGAACTTCAGGATACTTCTTCAGAAACTTATCCACCATGTCAAGGCATTTGCGGGCACTGTCCCACAGCAGGTTGTAATCGGTCGGAAAATGTACGTTACTCTCGACCGCAAAACTATCGGTCTTGAAGCAAAATACTGCCGCCTCTTTTTTTTTAAACACATCGTGTCCAAACTCAACGATCACATGGTTCAACTCACGGACAGCTTCATCATCAAGAAGAGATACATTGTCAATGATATTTTGATATTCATATTTGTATTTCTCATAGCCAAAACCGCTCTCAACACCCATTAGTTGACGGATCATTTGATGATGGTTAGCATGATCATGAAGCTCGTCATAGCTAATGTTCTGACATAGGCGCACTTGGGATAAAACAAATATCTGCCACAAATCCATACCCGGACGTCCTGTTCGATTTTTACCTGCCATGATCTTTGCTTCCAGTATCTCAAATACCCTTTCATTCCATTTAGGGGTCTCGAAGATATCCTTCAATGCTGCACATAATCCTGGTAGTGCACCGCTCCTTTTCTTTGTAGGAATCGGCGTTTCCCCAATAGGTAATCTGCCCAATACCATCTGCTGTTCGAATCTCTTTCTCATATTTGAAACTTGTTTGATGTGATAATCGGAATACCCGAATCTCTTTTGCTTAATACGCTGAATATCTGCATTTTCAGCATAATAACCAAGAGAAAATAGTGCTATATTCAAACAAGTTATCAACATTATATCATTGTGTATCAATTAATTGAACGTTTTCGTGCAAGCACTACATAGTGAATTAGGATTAAAATATCGGAGTCAGAGACCGGCAGATGTCGAAG
>JAOZQY010000328.1 GCA_029931975.1 Bacteroidales bacterium
ACGGATTTCCTGACCGGTCAGGTCCTCCATCAAAGCCCTGGCGCGCTCCAGATCACTTTTCAATTTGTCCGGAGTAAGTTTAAAAATCTGGTCGTGCTCATAGCCATGTACACCGATTTCGTGTCCCCGGTCAGCTATCCTTTTAATCATGGCGGGGAATTTCCCGGCCACCTCTCCCAGGATGAAAAAGGTAGCTTTCACCCCGTTACTTTCGCAGATTTCCAGGATGACCTCCACATTGTCCACCACCCGGGCGGTGGGTTCCATCTCCACCTTAAAATTATCGCGCATTGAAATATTGATCCCATCCTCAACATCTACCGTAAGAGATGCTATATGTTTTTCTGTCATTTATGAAACTTCGCTTTGAAATTTGAAATATTCAGATATTTCCTGAGCATGTTCAGGAAGAAACCCAGGGCCGCAAATGGATCATTCCAGCTGAAGAGCTGATCAACCACATACCTGCCATAGGGCTTAAAGAAGGGCGGACTGGTATTTTTTCTCATCTTCCTGTCCGCATACAGAAACCACAAGGTCTCCAGGAAAAGGTTGCGGCAGTATACCCCAAGTCTATAATCAGTTACAGCAGGGACTTCCTCTTCAAAAGCCAGTCGCCTGGTCAGGTCTGCATAATCGATCCCCGCAACAAACCCGATCTTTATGCCGGCAGTCACCCTGGGATTAATTTCCAGAATCTTGGCCCGCTGATCCCTCGGATCCAGGATATAGTCCACATCAGCTGCTCCCTTCCACTGAATCCCCTCCAAAAGCGTCCGGGTAGTTGCTTCGATTTCCGGATGTTCGATGGTCACATTAGCCGTACTGGTGCCCCCGTTAACGGGAAAGAACCGGGGTTTTAAGATGGTCATGCACACCTTCATTTTGTGCTTCTCATCCACAAATGCCTCGGCCTGGTATTGCATCCCTCCCTCCGGGGGGATGAATTCCTGAACAATCATCTCTCCATGCTTCTCCGTAAGTCTCTGATAGGCTTCAAGAAGTTCACCCGGAGAATCGTACCGGATTACACCGATGGCCCCAACCCCCCTGGTTGGTTTCACCATCACCGGGAACTCCAGCAAATCGCTGATATGTTCCATGGTCCCATCATCTAAGACATAGGTTTTGGGACAGGGCAGTTCATGATCCATGCAATATTGCATCAGTTTCAGTTTATCTGCCCCCTGGATAAATGTGGAGTAATCAGGCGAAGTGATCCTGGTGTACAGGGTGATTTCTTCCTTGTTTTTTGCCAGAATATCGGAAGTAACATCTCCCACGCTGACGGTTAGATCTACCTGGTTATTCTTCAGATAGTCCAGCAGGTTCCGCTCAAAAGCTGGTCTGTTCTTCATGTAGCTTGGCCAGAGAAGCCGCTTGGACGGGTAGCGTGAGAACCAGCTCTCGCTGAGCCGGGTATTACAAACCACCACAATATGGTGTCCTGCTTTTGAATAGGATTTCAGGAAGGGCAGCGATTGCCTGCCCTGGTCCAGGAGAAGAATATGTAGTTTCTTCTTATTCTCGCTATGCATCGAAATGATTCATTATGATTCTATAACTATGAGCAACTGTGTATTGTTCCATCAGCAGTTTTCTCCCATTCTCTCCCATCTTCACTCTTTCCTCAGCATTCTGAGAAAAGCATTTGACCTGTTCAATAAACCCTTCCAGATCACCATGAATAACCGATCGGCCACAGCCTGCTTTTTCTACAACAGACCCTATATCTGTCTCTTTGTTCACAGCACACAAGGCTGGTTTGGAATATTCCAGATAGCTAAGCAGTCTGGAAGGAAACTGGGGAGAGGTATACCTGTAGAGAAAAATAAGTCCCACATCGCTGGTTGCCAGTATCTTTTCGAAATCCTCCCGCGGCAGCCAGCTGTATAGAAGGGCATTCGAGGGATTGAAAGCATCGAATTCTTCCTTTAAATAATTATACA
>JAOZQY010000133.1 GCA_029931975.1 Bacteroidales bacterium
GACGGGACTTATGAACAGGACGCCCTGACAGGACAATCCAAAATGATTGCATTTCCCTGGACCTGGGACAGCAAGGGGCCCGGGGTTAACCCGGATGCAAATACCATTAAATGGGCAGGGACGGCATCTTATGTGAACAATCCTGTCTGGGTACAACCAAAAGGGATTCCCGGCAACATTGATCTTCCAAGCTATCCTGACGGAAGTGGAGTGCTCGGGTATAAAAACAATGATGATTCTGATCCCCGGAATTCCCTCCTCTACGATGCCATTGGCTGTAAAGATATTAATGGGGTGCTTGGTGTATCAGCTGCTTCCATTGCTGTCTCCAACGAAACAGGTAAAGTTGATTATACAGTACCCGGACCGGGCGGGGCCACTTTCAAGGTGGATGATATGTCCATTAAAAAAGACGTGGCATCACCCTGGTGGGTTGGATATAACATACGGTCTGCCGAATACTTTATTACCGAACATAATATTGACGGATTCTGGATCGACAACTACACAGGATGGGATTTTATGGGCTCCGTTCCACTTGATGGGGCTTTTGGAGAGTGGTCTGTTTCCAGTTTCAGGGACTACATGCTGGAGAACCCGGTGGAGGGTGAAATCCACAGTGAAGATTACGATGTAAGAGATGCATTGAAGGCGCGGTTCCTGACCTACTTCCCTTCAGGCGATCCTGAAAACCTGACAAGCCACACAACCCGGAGCTACTGGCGTAATGATCTTTGGATTGACGACCCCCTGTGGAGCACATATAAATCTCATAAAGCCAAAACAGGCAACAGGAGCATGATCAGTCTCTATGAGGGTATCAAAGAGGTGGCTGAAAACGCCGGGAAGAACCCGGATCATATCCTGGTCTCAGGGAACGACCTCCCCGGTATCAACTTCGGATCATTTAATGGCTTATCACTCGATATTGCCTCAACAGAGTATTCTCCTGCATATCATCGATCAACCCACGGCTATTCTGATGGAATCCCTCCACATGGCGGAACAACACCATTTTATGCAATAACCACCTCATTTACAAAGAGTCATATAGGCTCAGTATGGTACTACCTGGATGGAAGATATGCAAAGTATCTGGGCAATCCGATACTGGGAGAACTATTGGGTTACGAGGCACTTACAGGAAATGTGAGTTTGAATCTTGGAGAGCAGCAGCCCATGATGCCGGGAACCGATGAAAGCGCACTCAACATCAACACCACGATAGAAAAAATGGCTCCCCTCTTTGGCCAGCGCACCAGGGAAGGTGATGTGGGTGTATACTACTCCACAGACTCTGAATACCTGTATATGACACCCAATGGCGTTGCTAAAAATGCGCGAATCCCTGCTGTGACCGGTTACTACGGGTGGGGTACCGCGCTGGAAAGACTACATGTCCCATACAGGGCCATTCCGGATTTCAAGTTAACAACAGGGTACCTGGAGGGACTTTCGGTTTTGATCCTCCCCAATGTTGAATCCATTGATCCCGACAAGATTGAGCAGGTCATTGTTCCTTTTATCGAAAATGGCGGTTCAGTAATCATATCAGGAGAAGATGCAGGACGATACCAGGGTATCGAACAGAATTTTGTAAAAAATGATTCGCCGCTTCTTTATGATCTGACAATTAACATACCCTCCAACGGGAATGTACTGTTTATTGAAGATGAAGCAGATACTGAATTTTATACTTATCACCTGGATGCAGCCTGTAGTTATGGCAGGACCGAGCTTGCTGTTCTGGAGGAGGCCATTGATTCCCTGGTCAGTATGGGTGCCCTGGCACGACAGATCGAATTGCATGACTTTAATAAAAGTACAGTCAGGGCCATTATGCATTCAGATATCATAGAGGAGCGATGGTTTGTGGACCTGTTGAATACAGATATCAATTTAACATCCGATATCATCACACCCTCTCAGGGTGGAACCCTGATTTTAACGCTGCCTGAAGAACTTGATAGGGTTCCGTCTTTTACCTTCTACGATACCGATAAGCAAGAGCCTTACAAACTTGAAGCAGTAACACTGGATGATGGCAGGGTTGAGCTTGCTATTCCGGGATTCAGGATGTACGGATCCCTTGTCATTGATGGTAAGCTGGGTGCCCGGGTTCCGGAAGTAATTTCACCATCGAATGATGGTCTAACGCTCTTTCCCAATCCAACAGTTGACATATTAAATATAGCTGCAGAAAGAGATATTATCCACATTCAAATATATTCAATCTCCGGAAAACTTCTCTATCAGGATGCTCTGAAAAACATGAAGAAGGTTTCAGTTAACGTTGAGAAATTTGAAAAAGGCCTCTATTTGCTTCATGTAACTACTGACCGGGGTATCTCATCAACACGTTTTGTAAAGATTTAAGCCCGGAGAAACAGGTGGAATGAGCGGTGCTTATCTATGGCCTGAATACAACAGGGACAAAGTGGCCGTTCCGGAGTAAACCGATATTCCGTCTTCAAGGCCAATGATTTCACCTGTGATATTGATTACACCGTCGACTCTATAGTCAGATGAAGATATAGTAACCCCCACTTCACCCATGAGAGATTGTTCTCCCCGAATACTATCGGTTTTGCTACAGGAAATAACCAGAATCATAGAGAGAAACAGAGGCACAAGAAGTTTTGAATTCCCATTTTACTCACACTTCATCGACAGAGCCTCAAATGCTGCAAGGATAGACTTTGCAAGCAGAATATCATCTGTGTAAATGAGAAAATCATCTACAAAATCTCCTGCTTCTCCATTCTTGTAAGGCTTGATAAGTTTCTCATTTCCAGCTGTAATCAGGCTAATTGAAATGATTTTACCTTTTACGGAAAACTTTGAATTACCCGGGTGAATATCGGATACATTGAATTCGTAAATATATTCATCACTGCTGCCTTTGCTATTGGTTTCCACTCGTGTAAAGCTCATTTTGCAAGTACCTTCATCCTTTAACTCAATTTTCTGTTCGTAGGCCTTATCTGGCAATTTTACAGTTTGAATATTTTCGGATAGAAAAGAAAGGGCTTCATCCTTGCTTACTGCGGCTCTGTTCTCAGGCACAGAATTTGCCTTTAGAAAACGGATGGCAGCCATGAAGTTTTTGGCTATCAGGGGATCAGAAAAAAGAATCTTCGTATTGCCAGTAAAGCTCTGAAGCAAACCATTCTCATATTTTTTAATGTATTTGCCTTTCGCGGTTTTAAGGGGAACATTAAGTTTATTACCGCTTACAAGTATTTCCAGATCATCCAGACTAATATCTTCGGGGTATAAAATGAAGCTGGTCTCGGTGCTTCTTTCATCCGATTCGGTCAGTTTCCTGTCTATAATCAGTCGATTTTCGGCTTCACTTTCTATACGGATAGTTTGTTCATAGCTATCCCCTCCGCTTTTTATTAAAGCAATGTTTTCGGAGAACCATGTACTCACTTCGCCGATGCTGTTAAACTCTCGTATCTCTTCCTCACTGAAGCCTATGGCTTGTTCCAGGGCCTTGATGATATCCCTGGCCAAATCAATGTCAGCAATATGGAAATCCAGAGATGAAGAGTACGCTACTATCTTTCCATCTTCAAGTTCACGAATATATTTATGCTTATTTTTAGTTAACATCTTAATAGTGATGCTGGTCTTTGAGACCTCAAGCTCTAGTTTATCCGCCATATCTGTCAGGTAGAAAGCGTATTGTGTTTTCTCAGTTTCGCCATCGGATTTGGAACTCACTTCCAGATTTACCAGACCGGAGGAGGAATCTTCATAGCTGATGCTATTGGAAAAGAGTTTCTCACCAATTCTAAGCTCACCAAAATTTGCTTTTACAAATTCAAGGGAAGTAGAATAGGAATCCCAGTCCTGTCGTTCAGATGTGACATTACTTACCATATAAATTAAGGCATTGACTATTTGCCTTGCCTGCTCGATTTTATTTGAGTAAATCAGCATCTTATTTGAAAACTCGGTGCCCGAAGCCGTGCTAAGCTTAATAAAGCGCTTACTTTCTTTGATTGGCACTTCAACAATTAGCGATTTCCCGGAAATCTTCAGATCTAATTCCTTAGGATTAATATCGTTGAGATCCAGTGTATAGCTAAAGGATTCCTGCTCTTTTTTTGCATTAACAGAATTTGCTTCAAAATTAAGCAGGTAATTACGGCTCCCGGACTTAAATTTCTGATCCCATTCCGTATCTCCATCTGTGGCTTTCCCCACATTATCCACCAGCCAGGTAAATGCCTGATCCTGGTTTTCCCAGGTGGCCTCTGTTTCCTTACAATTGCTGATATTTGCTTTAATGGCTTCAATGAAAGATCTGGTTTTATCAACCTCATCCATTGTAATTCCGATTTTTTCCGTGTATCCATCCAGTTCTCCATCTTCATAGTAGGAAATAAATTTTCTGGATTGATGGGTTTCCATGGAGATGCCAATGGATTTGCCTCTTGCTTTAAAACTGATTGCAGAAGGATCAATATCTGAAAGATAAAAGATCCAGGAATGAACCTCCGTAGATCCTTTTTTATTGGTAAGCTCTTCTTCAAATTTAAATTTGCAATCATTGCCTTCCACATGGGTAAAATTATAGCTATAGGTATCGCTCCCAATTAGCATTTCACCGGTATAATCATCCAACCAGGAAATCTGGTTCTGTGCATGGACAGATTGCAGGCTGGTCACCATTAGGGATGCTAAGAGAAGAAAAAAGGACTTTGTTTTGATATACATGAGTTAGATTTGTTGTTTGCTGGAATAAATTTACCGATTTATTTCAATGTATGTGGAAGTTCTCGTAAATGAGCAGTAGCACGATATTTTGAGGCAAAATCCTTATAAGCTCTTTCAACTGCATCTTCAGAAAGATCCAATATTTTAGCTGCCTCACTGGTGGGAACCTCATGCTCCCATCCATAAAGGAGATAATCCAGCTTATCAAATGCTATTCTGAAAAAGAACTCCTGATCGCTTACAGGAAGACTAAATGTATCTGGACTGGGTTGACGATTAATAATTTCCTGAATGACATTAAGATGCTCTGATAGCTGGTATATTTGATTCTTGTAAAGATGGGTAAATGGTTCAATATCAGTGCCGCCATCACCATATTTGCAGAAATCCCCCAATATGAATTCAGTGCGGTTGGTAGTTCCGGCAACAAGAAGACTACGTCTTTCTGCTTCAGCATAAAGATGGAGCATACGAGCCCTGATTTTAATATTAGCAAATGATGTTATGGTGAGTAATTCCTCATGAGTCAAACGTTTACTTTTTAATTCGCCATCTGGTATTTGAACCTGAAGTCGATAAAAGCTGAAGCTGGCCCGATCCAGAAGATCTGTAGGAAGGGTTATATTATATTTATATCCGGGCTTATATTCGGGGATCAATTTCTGGAGAAATTCATCTCGCCACTTATATTTAACAATACTATCAACAGTGGAAGTGATATCAATCTGGCGATGCTCTATTCCTAAGGCTTGTGCATGCTTACTTGCAAATTCACTGCTAAGCGGACTTGACTCTGATTCAGGAAGGATAAGTCCTATTACTTTATCTTTTCCCAAAGCATGAACTGCAACAGCAGCTATGCATGCAGAATCGATACCACCGCTCAATCCAACTATAACACCTTTTTTACGAAAAGCATTCACTTTACCCACAATAAACTCAGAAAGGTTATCTAATTCCTGAACAGGGTCAATTTTTAAAACATCAAGACTGAAACTCATAGTAAACTTCTATTTTAAGATTTATTGAAAGGAAATTACAAAGAATTATGATCATAACAATGCAAAATGAGTGTATTCATCAATAGATTCACTGAACCTTCTTTCAACTAAATCCTTCTTTGCTTAGTTTTATTATTCCCATATACTAGAACATCCGATTGGGAGTTCTTAATAATGTGCATAATAGATGAATTCACAGGTAAAAAAATACAGAACATTGCAAAGAGTCCTGAGGTATATCATATATCTGCTGGCAGGGCTACTGTTTCTCCTGGGCTTATTTATTGTGATGGTTTTAACGGGTGTGTTTGGAAAATTGCCTAATAAACAGGAATTTATGCAAATACAGAATCCCATGGCCACAGAAGTATATACAGCCGATGGGGTGTTGATGGGGACCTATTACATTCAGAACCGGCAATACCTGGAACCAGCTGAAAGCCACAGGGTCCTACAATCCGGTGCATTATCCGGAGCGTGCACTGGAACGCCGCAATGTGGTACTGTCCCAGATACCAGGCCATAGCCAACATGGGAATCAGGAAAAAGCCAGTCTATATAAGGCGCATAGAGGATCGCAATGGAAAAGTACTGGAGGAAAGGATCCCTGATGCTGAAGGCACCATTATCTGCACGCCTGAGCATGCGGAACTTATGATTGAGATGCTCCGGGGGGTGGTGAATGAAGGCACAGCTGCCGGCCTGCGTAAAAATAATGGAATCACGGCAGACATTGGAGGAAAAACCGGAACCACACAGAATTACACCGATGGCTGGTTTATTGGCTTTACACCTGCTTTGGTTGCAGGGGTCTGGGTAGGTTTTATGAAAAGCACCTTCCAGGATGAGCACTGGAGCATGCTTCAGGCCGACACCTTCAGAATCAACATTACCACAAAGGAGCAGCTACAGTGTGACGATTTCAGGGAGAAAAAGCCATTTCTGTTTAAACCCTTTCAAAAACTGAAAGAGCAAAAACCATTCAGAAATCTTTTCAAGAGGAAAAGAAAGTAGTTAAACCCTTAGGAAAATTTTCCTTTTGTATAAAAAGAGTAGTGCGGCCCACTGTAGTACAAGCACTCCAATGGCGATAAATAAACCACCCCACTGTTCGTTGATGTGAATGGATGTCCAGTTCATGAAGAAACGGCTGATATCATGGAAATCAATAATCCGTGTACCCATATAGATGGTGATGGAGTTCATCCCGAATACCCTGAAAAAGAGAGTCCAGTTTTTAGAACCCTTCACGTCTATGACATAATAGAAAAGGGATAGCAATAAAGCGCTATATCCCCCGGCCATCAATACATAAGAGACTGTCCACATTTTCTTAATAACGGGGTAAACCGGCTTGAGGCCATAAGCCAGAGCAATTGCAACTAACCCTGCCAGAGCAATATAGAGCGCTTTTTTTAAAGGAGTTTTTTTCCAGCTACGTA
>JAOZQY010000329.1 GCA_029931975.1 Bacteroidales bacterium
TTCCTCATGGTAGCCATAAGCGGTTCTTAAAGCTGTTACTAATCTATTTGTCCTTTCGAGAGTATCAAGAGCTACCTGATTCTCTGCGACAGAATTGTGTATTCTATGAAAATGATGATTCGCTTCGATAATTCTGGGAATATTTTTTTTCTCAATAAGGGAATCATAAATATCCTGAGCTTTCTTAAGATTCTCAATCCAGTCTGTGTCTACGCTTTCACATGCTTTACGTAATAAAAACGACTCGATAGCAATTCGCAGATCGTATATATTTTTTATAAAGTGATTATCAATTGACTTAACTTGAGCACCACGATGGGGGAGAATCGTAACCAATCCCTCCCCCTGCAGTTGTTGAAGGGCTTCTCTAATGGGCATTTGACTTGTACCGAACCGGATAATCAGATCCGACATTTTCAAACGCTGTCCGGGATCAAACTCTCCATTGATAATAGCTCCCCTCAGACTATCGGCTACTCTACTGTAAATAGTGTTACTCAGAGAAACTGGCTGATCATTTTTCATAAGCTACCGTTATCCATAATTTATCATTTCCTCCCAAGGGTATCTGATACCTTCTCTTTTTGGGACATATCAGTTCCAATCACAGGTTGGAAAGAACATCATTTGTTTAAAGAGTGTGGTTACAGGCCGCCCAAGGACAAACTCAATTGTTTCAGACAGTTCATCCGGCTTCATAAATTTCTCCGATTCGATTCCATCCGGAATACTGTCCCCTTTCCACAAAGGTGTATCGATTCCCCCGGGGCACAGAGTTGTTACCAGGATATTGTAAGGTATAAGTGCCTCTGCTATGGAATATCCAAAGCCGACCTGTCCATGTTTGGATGCCTGATATACTGTGGCTCTTGAATTTGTTCGTATGCCTGCAACCGAAGACATATTGATGATCCGGCCTGATCTCCTGGGGATCATGGCAAGATTTAAGGCGGCATGTGTACAGTACATGGTACCCTTAAGATTAACGTCAACCATCTGATCGATCTCCTCAATACTTTGTTCCCAGTAAGTACCTATTTTAACGATCCCCGCATTATTGATAAGCACATCAATTTGAGAAAAGTCATCCACAATTTTTTCGAATATTTTAATTACCTGTTCCGAATTACTGACATCCACAGGATAGGCACGAACATTCCCTTTGCTCTCTTTTTCGAGAGTTTCAAGTTTATCCTTTGACCTGGCCAGGGCACAAACTGAATAACCCCTTGAACTGAAATAGAGTGAGATAGCCCTTCCGACACCGCTGCTGGCACCGGTAACCACCATTACGTTCTTTTTGTTCATCAAATTATTTTCCTTGTTTTCTACTTCTTATTATTGTATACGGTCCGGAAGGAATAACAGCAATTTTTGCATCTATATTGTCCGCTGCATATTGGTATATAAAGCTTTCAATACTCTGTGAGATGTTTCCATCGGCTTCAACTGGTGTGCAGCATAGTTGTTTCTGCTCGTCACGGGGAATCCCTTCTGATAGAAAAAACAATCTGTCAATATCAGTAATATCAAGAACCCTGCAAAGCATCTGGAACTCCCACTGATCCAGTTTTGTATTACCATTATCAGCTTCAATATCTTTTAGAAACTTTTTCCAGTCGTTGTTGTAGATAGTAAGTAAATTCCCGAATGCTTTACTTCCTATTCCTTCCCTGCATTCACTTACCTGAAGAATTGAAGATCCTTTTTGGAGAGCCGGTAATGCCATACACATTCCTTTAACTGATTGGTAGTAATTACAATCCAGGGGATAACCACCACCGTTTGTGACTACAAGGTCATATGGCTGATCAATAATACAAGTGGCATGTCTGGAAGCATGAGAGCAACCTTCCTGGTGTGCAGCTTCCAGGTCTCCACAAAATATTCCGGAAATATG
>JAOZQY010000330.1 GCA_029931975.1 Bacteroidales bacterium
GGCTACCTTTGCCTGGGCCACTGCTACCGAACTGTGCCACAGTCCCACAACTGCTGAAACTTTTTCTTTGGCAATCATTCGCTTGAGTGCAATAACCCCGGCAGCTGGTTTGCCCTCGTCATCGGCAGTGACGACCTCAAGTTTTTTACCCAGAACGCCGCCCTTGGCATTGATCTGTTCTACTGCCAACTCAACGGTCTGTACATTGATTTTGCCGGATCTGAAATCACCAGTTGACATGGGCGTCACTACACCCAATTTAATAGTATCCCCTGCCATCGTACCGATAGGGAGCAAAAAAACAGTTAAAATAAAAATAACAGCAGTTAATAAAATTGATTTTTTCATGGTACCTCCTTTAAGGGTTAGAGTGTATGTTAAACACCTAAATAATTCTTCTTAATATGCTTATTTCCCAGCAATTCATTGCTGGCGCCTTTCATGGAAATGTTTCCGTTTTCAAGCAGATAACCGCGCTGGCTTATCTTAAGTGCATGGAAAATATTTTGTTCCGTCAATAAAATAGTGGTTTTTTCTTCCTGGTTGATCCTGACAAGGGCTTTAAAAATATCATTAATGACAATGGGGGCAAGTCCAAGGGATGGCTCATCTAAGAGGAGCATTTTGGGGTTACACATAAGACCGCGCCCAACAGCCACCATCTGCCGTTGCCCGCCACTTAGGGTCTCTGCCTGTTGTTTTTTTCGATCAGATAGAATCGGAAACAAATCAAATACAAAATCCATCTGTCTTTTTATATTTTTTCTTGCAGATTTGGGATATGCACCCATTAAAAGATTTTCTTCAACACTCATCTGGCCAAAGAGCCATCCTTCTTCCGGAATCAGGGCAAGGCCAAGAGAAGCTATATTGTAGGATTCAAGACCGTGAATAGGCCGATCTACAAAAAATATACTCCCATGTTCTGGTGCCAGCATACCGGCAATGGTTTGTAACAAGGTGGATTTGCCTGCCCCATTGGGACCCAGTATGCAGACAAATTCCTCAGCCTGAATTTCCAAAGATACCGAGTAAAGCGCCTGGAGACCATCATAAAAAACATTTACATTTTCAATTTTTAACATAAAGCTGCCTATTTTTCCTGAAATTTATATTCTTCGCCAAGATAGGCTTCTATCACCTGATCGTTATTTGCAATATCAGCTGGACTTCCTTCTGCGATGAGTGCTCCCTGGTGCAGGCAAAAAATATGATGGGCAGTTTCCATTATGGCGCTCATTACATGTTCAATCCAGAGAATGGTAATCTTGAACTCTGAATGAATTCGTCCTAGAATTGTCATCATATCCTTAGTTTCACTGGGGTTCAGCCCGGCAATAGTTTCATCCAGCAATAATAATTTTGGATTTACTGACAAGGCTCGTGATAGCTCCAGAAGACGCCTTTCCTGAAAAGTCAGGGTTTTTGCCAGGCGATGACGTTTTTCCCACAAACCAGCCAGATCAAGTAACTCCCTGAAATCTTTTCCTCCTGGTTGTCTACAGACCTGAAGATTTTGTAAAACAGTCATATTCATGAAGGGTCGGGGAATCTGGTATGTACGCCCAATGCCAGCGTGGCAGATTTGATGAGGCCGCAGTCCAGATATCCGTTCCCCCTGGAAGACAATATTACCTTCAGTGGGTTTATAAACACCTGTAATACAATTGATAAGGGTAGTTTTTCCGGCACCGTTGGGCCCGATCAAAGCCACAATTTGATGTTCAAAAATATCAAGGGAGATCTTTTTAAAAACATCCAGGCCTCCAAAGGACATAGAGAGATTTTTTGCCTGAAGCAGTGACGCTTGTTGTGATGTATCAGTCATAATGAACTCTCCAAAAAATAACGTATGTAATATATTAGATACAATTATAATGAATTTTAATACGTGTC
>JAOZQY010000331.1 GCA_029931975.1 Bacteroidales bacterium
TCCCGAGTTTGACAGTTAATCACGGTTACCCACTCTGTAACCCCTATAAACATTGAGGCAAGGGTCGTGATTTTCAAAAGTGTAGTGAACAATATTTCAACAAAACACCCAATGTACTTGAATATTACATATATTAGTGTAGTTAAACTTCCGCTATGTATATTCGAGTCACCAAAAATCAGCGAGGTCAGGCTTACTACCATCTGGTAGAATCCTACCGTCAGTCGGGTAAGGTGAAGCAACGAGTCCTACTTTCATTGGGCCGGATAGAGGAGAATAGGCTGGAGGAGCTTGCAGAGGCCATCAACAAACATCTTGAGACAGCCAACATATTTAACCTGGCCAGGGAGATCGATATTGAGAAGACCTTCATACTGGGTCCATTGTTGGTACTGGAACGCATGATGGATCAACTGGGCATTACTGAAGTTTTAAGAAAACTTTCCGTGGATCACAAAAGACTGCAGATTGACTTCCAGAAGGTTGTTTTTACCCAGGTATGTTCCCGATTCATAAAGCCAGTATCTAAACTGGCACTTTATGACAACTGGTTGGGGAGATTATACCCGGGTATGATCGACCACAATATTGAATTGCAGCATATTTACCGGAGTTTAGACCTGCTGGCTCAGCATAAGGAAGAAATAGAGCGGCATCTGTACCAATGGGACAAGGATCTGTTCACCATCAATGTGGATGTTGTGCTGTATGACCTTACCACTCTTCGCTTCGAGAGTACCCGGGAGGATATGGATGAACTTCGCCGCTTCGGATACAGCAAGGAAATGCGGACCGACTGTACACAGGTCGTACTGGGGTTATTGACTGACACGAATGGAATCCCTCTCTGCTTTGAGGTTCACCCTGGAAACACCTTTGAAGGCAAGACGCTCAGCGGCATTGTGGAGAAGATAGAAAAGAAGTTCTCTATCCGACGGTTTATCTTCATCGCTGACCGGGGATTGTTCTCGTTCGATAACCTGGAGCATATCCGCAACAGCCAGGGAGAGTTTATCGTGGGGTTGAAGATGGGTTCATTAGAGAAAGAAATGCAGGAGGACTTTTACGAGATTGATAATTTTACCTGGATCAATGAAGAGCTGGCTGTATATGAAACCAGGTTCCGGGAAGACCGCTGTATCATCACCTGGTCGAAGTCAAGGGCAGACCGCGACAAGAGAACCCGAGAGGATGTGATAGAGAAGATCAAAAAGAAGATCGCTGCTGATAAGAAGAAGGCGAAGAAACTCATCACTAATCGTAACTATAAAAAGTATGTTAAGATAAAAGGTGATGATCAGTGCGAACTTAACCACAAGGCCATTGCAGATGAAGCTGTCAAGGATGGTTATTTTGGTGTGATCACTAATGTTCCCACAATGTCGCCAGCGGAGATCGTAATGAACTACAAACAACTCTGGAAGGTGGAGGATGCCTTTGGTGAAATCAAAGGAACCCTGAAAACCCGGCCAATGTTCCACTGGACGGGCCAGCGGATCATCGGACACCTGGTACTGTGTTTCCTTGCATACCTATGCGAGGCCCATCTGACCAAAGCCTTGCGAGAAAGCCATGAAATATTGGAAAAGAAATCTATCACTATAAAAACGATCAAACCCCGACAGCTTACAGTGGTTCAGGCAATGGATGAGTTGGCCCAGGTAATGGCTATCCCAGTCAAAGTCAGGAAAGAAACCATCTGGGTGAGGACGGATATCCCCTCCAACGCTGCAAGCCTGATTAAGGCTATCGGCATGAAGATCCCCCCGAAGATAATCGCTAAATAATCGAAAATGTAGTGTCACAAAACGAACCCAAGGGACTTATGTGTCTGATTGTGTGATTATTGAAAAATTCAACTGTCAAACTCGGGA
>JAOZQY010000134.1 GCA_029931975.1 Bacteroidales bacterium
ACGTTAAAAAAATTGCAGATCAGTTGGTCGAACTGACCGTTAAAGAAGTAAATGAGTTACTCAATGTTCTTAAAGAAGAGCACGGTATAGAACCTGCTGCTGCTGCAGTTGTTGCTGCCGGTCCTGCCGCTGGCGGAGAAGGTGCACCTGAAGAGAAAACCGAATTCGATGTAATTCTGAAAGCTCCGGGTGGAGCCAAGCTTCAGATTGTTAAGCTTGTAAAGGAACTCACCGGACTTGGTCTGAAGGAGGCAAAAGCTGTAGTTGATTCTGCGCCTGCACCTGTTAAAGAAGGTGTAAGCAAGGATGAGGCTGAATCTCTCAAAACCCAATTAGAAGAAGCTGGAGCAGAAGTTGAGCTTAAATAATAGGGCAATCGCACTACCACTTACAGGTTTAGATTCTTGCACTGCAAGAGTCTAAGCCTTTTTGCAGTTTTATAATTCAATCCTTAATCCACGGATTAAAACGCGATGTCAATGCCAAACAAAAATCAAGACCGAATAAGTTTTGCTTCCATTAAAAATCAGTTGGAATATCCTGATTTTCTGGAGGTTCAGCTGAAATCATTTCAAGATTTCTTTCAGATGGAAACCACACCTGAGAACCGGAATAATGAAGGTTTGTATCAGGTTTTCCAGGATAATTTTCCCATCACCGATACCAGAAACAATTTTGTACTGGAGTTTATTGATTATACCGTCGATCCGCCCAGGTACTCCATTGATGAGTGTGTCGAACGGGGACTAACTTTCAGCGTGCCGCTTAAGGCTAAACTGAAACTCTATTGTACAGATCCTGAGCATGAAGATTTTGATACAGTGATCCAGGATGTTTACCTGGGAACTGTTCCCTATATGACAGAAAGGGGAGTTTTCATAATTAACGGGGCTGAACGGGTAGTGGTAAGCCAGTTGCACCGTTCACCCGGTGTATTCTTCGGACAGAGTGTTCATGCCAATGGGACCAAACTCTACTCCGCCAGGATTATTCCGTTTAAAGGATCATGGATCGAATTTGCAACAGACATCAACAATGTGATGTATGCATATATCGATCGTAAAAAGAAATTACCTGTCACCACACTGCTTAGAGCTATTGGTTATGAGAGCGATAAGGACGTACTGGAGATTTTCGGCCTGGCCGATGAGGTGAAGGTATCCAAAACTGCTTTGAAAAAGCTGGTGGGCCGAAAACTGGCTGCCCGTGTGCTGAAGAGCTGGATTGAGGATTTCGTTGATGAAGATACCGGTGAGGTGGTCTCCATTGAACGTAACGAAGTGATAATTGACAGGGAGACCATTCTGGAAACCGAGCATATTGATGAGATTATCGAATCTGGTGCCAAGACAATCCTATTGCACAAGGAGATAGCCAATATCAATGATTTTGCTATCATCTATAACACCCTGCAGAAGGATCCATGTAATTCTGAGAAGGAAGCTGTTATGCATATCTACAGGCAGCTCCGGAATGCAGAACCGCCGGATGAGCCCACTGCAAGGGACGTGATTGATAAATTGTTCTTTTCAGACAAGCGTTATGACCTGGGTGAAGTAGGTCGTTACAGACTTAACAAGAAACTGGGTCTGGATACCGCTGTGGAGCAGCGGGTGTTGACACGTGAAGATATTATCCAGATCATAAAATACCTCATTGAGCTGATCAACTCCAAGACGGATGTTGACGATATTGACCACCTGAGTAACAGGAGGGTACGTACCGTTGGGGAGCAGCTGATGAATCAGTTCAGTGTTGGACTGGCCCGGATGGCAAGAACCATTCGTGAACGAATGAATGTACGTGATAACGAAGTATTTACGCCAACCGATCTGATCAACTCGAAGACACTCTCCTCAGTGATCAATTCATTCTTTGGAACCAACCAGCTGTCGCAATTCATGGACCAGACCAATCCATTGGCTGAGATGACCCACAAGCGCCGTATGTCGGCTCTTGGTCCAGGTGGTCTCTCCAGGGAGCGCGCTGGTTTCGAGGTTCGTGATGTACACTATACACACTACGGAAGGCTTTGTCCCATCGAAACTCCCGAAGGACCAAACATTGGTCTGATTTCATCACTGTGTGTCTTTGCACGCATCAGTGATCTGGGCTTTATTGAAACTCCTTACCGGAAAACGGAAGGTGGGAAGGTAGAGCTGGAAAACAAGGGTATTGTATACCTGAGTGCCGAGGAGGAAGAAGACAAGCTCATCGCCCAGGCCAACGCACCTCTGAATGAGGATGGAACCTTTGTGAACCCCAGGGTTAAGGCAAGGTATGAAGCGGATTATCCGCTGGCAGAGAAGGACGATGTGGTGCTGATGGACGTAGCTCCCAACCAGATCGCTTCCATTGCAGCTTCCCTGATTCCCTTCCTGGAACACGATGATGCCAACAGGGCTTTGATGGGATCCAATATGATGCGCCAGGCGGTACCGCTGATCTATCCCGAAGCTCCCATCGTGGGAACCGGGATCGAGATGAATGTGGTTCGCGATTCCCGTCTGCAGGTAAGGGCAGAGGTAGAAGGCACGGTTGAGTTTGTGGACGCCAATGAAATTGTGGTTCGGTACGAACACAGTGAAGAGGAGCGTTTTGTAAGGTTCGACGATGATGTGAAGCGTTACAAGCTTCCCAAATTCAGAAAGACCAACCAGAACACCTGTGTGAGCCTGAATCCCATTGTGAAGAAGAATCAGAAACTGAAGAAGGGTGATATCATGACCCAGGGGTACGCCACCCAACAGGGCGAACTTGCTCTTGGTCGCAATCTGATGGTGGCCTTTATGCCATGGAAAGGGTATAACTTTGAGGATGCCATTGTGATTTCTGAAAGGGTGGTCAGGGAAGATGTATTCACTTCGATCCATGTGGATGAGTACCTCCTGGAGGTGCGTGATACCAAGCGTGGACTGGAAGAGCTGACTTCGGATATTCCTAATGTGAGTGAAGAGGCCACAAAGAACCTGGATGAGAATGGCCTGATCCGGATCGGTGCCGAAGTTACTCCCGGAGACATTCTGATTGGAAAGATTACTCCCAAAGGAGAATCAGATCCTTCTCCTGAGGAGAAATTGCTGAGAGCAATTTTTGGTGACAAGGCAGGCGATGTGAAAGATGCATCCCTGAAAGCAGGACCTTCTTTATATGGTGTGGTGATCGACAAGAAGTTGTTCTCTCGTACCATGAAGGAACGTAAGTCGCGTCCGGCAACCAAGCAGATTCTTGAGAAGATCGATGATACCTATCATAAGGATATTGCAGACATCAGAACACAGTTGATTGATAAACTGTTCGAACTGGTGAATGGAAAGACTTCACAGGGAGTGAAGAACTTCCTGAATGTGGATATCATTCCCAAAGGGACCAAGTTTACTCAGAAGCAATTGATGGAACTTGATTTCCCCAACCTGAATCCTTTGAAGTGGACCACGGATAAGCATAAGAACGACCTGATCCGGGACCTTCTCCATAACTATATTATCAAGTTTAAGGAGATTGACGGACTCTACAAGCGGAAGAAGCATAGCATTACCAGTGGCGATGAACTGCCAACAGGCATTATTCAGCTTGCCAAGGTATATGTAGCCAAGAAGCGTAAGCTTACCGTAGGTGATAAGATGGCCGGTCGACATGGCAACAAGGGTATTGTTGCTAAGATCGTTCGTTCGGAAGATATGCCCTTCCTGGAAGATGGAACTCCTGTGGATATCGTATTGAATCCGCTGGGTGTACCATCCAGGATGAACCTGGGACAGATCTACGAGACTGTACTGGGATGGGCCGGTCTGAGACTGAATAAGAAGTTTGCTTCACCCATCTTTGATGGAGCCAAGATAGATCAGATCAATGAGCTTACTGATGAAGCAGGTGTTCCCAGATATGGAAAGACCTTCCTCTATGATGGTGGTACAGGCGAGCGTTTTGACCAGCCAGCCACTGTGGGTGTGATCTACATGCTGAAACTTGGACACATGGTTGAAGACAAGATGCATGCAAGGAGTATCGGACCTTATTCTCTGATTACGCAGCAGCCTCTGGGTGGTAAAGCCCAGTTTGGGGGACAGCGTTTTGGTGAGATGGAGGTTTGGGCACTGGAGGCTTTTGGTGCTGCCAATATTCTTCAGGAGATCCTGACAGTGAAGTCGGACGATGTGATCGGAAGGGCCAAAGCCTATGAAGCCATCGTTAAAGGTGAACCAATGCCGATGCCAGGAATTCCGGAGTCACTGAATGTGTTGCTTCATGAGCTGCGCGGCCTTGGACTCAGTGTGAACCTGGTTTAATCTGTTAATACGGGCTTAGACCCGGTCAGTTTTAGTTTTAGAAACGTATTAATACATATATTATATGTCATTCAGGAAAGACATCAAAGTTAAAAGCGGTTTTACCAAGATTTCCATTGGATTGGCATCTCCCGAAGAGATCCTTGAGAGATCCAGTGGTGAAGTCCTTAAGCCTGAAACCATCAACTACCGGACCTATAAGCCGGAAAGAGATGGTCTCTTTTGCGAAAGGATTTTTGGACCGGTAAAAGATTACGAGTGTCATTGTGGTAAGTATAAGCGGATCCGTTATAAAGGGATCGTGTGTGACCGTTGTGGCGTTGAAGTGACTGAGAAGAAGGTACGTCGTGAGCGTATGGGTCACATTTCACTGGTTGTACCGGTGGCCCATATCTGGTATTTCCGTTCACTACCCAACAAAATTGGTTACTTGCTGGGATTGCCCACCAAGAAGCTTGATTCCATTATCTATTATGAAAGATATGTGGTGATCAATCCGGGTATCAAGCAGGCCGATGGCGTGAACTACCTCGATTTCTTAACAGAAGATGAATACCTGGATATCCTGGCAAGTCTGCCCAAGGAGAACCAGATTCTGGAAGATGATCATCCCGATAAGTTTATTGCTGGCATGGGCGCTGAAGGGCTGCATGCTTTGCTCGGAAGATTGAATTTAGACGAACTTTCATACTTTCTAAGGCACAAGGCAAGTACTGAGACTTCCCAGCAGAGGAAGAATGAGGCCCTGAAGAGGCTACAGGTTGTAGAGGCTTTCCGTGCTTCGAAAGGTGTGAACCGTCCCGAGTGGATGATTGTGAAAGTGGTACCGGTAATTCCGCCGGAACTGAGGCCCCTGGTGCCTCTGGATGGTGGTCGTTTTGCCACTTCCGACCTGAACGACCTTTATCGCAGGGTGATCATACGGAATAACCGTTTGAAGAGACTGATCGAGATCAAGGCTCCTGAAGTGATCCTGCGTAACGAAAAGAGGATGCTCCAGGAAGCTGTGGATTCACTGTTTGATAATTCAAGGAAGGCCAATGCAGTAAAAACTGATGCAAACCGTCCCCTCAAGTCGCTTTCCGACAGTCTGAAAGGTAAGCAGGGACGTTTCCGTCAAAACCTGCTTGGTAAACGAGTCGACTACTCGGCACGTTCGGTGATTGTTGTAGGTCCCGAATTGGCCCTGCATGAGTGCGGCCTTCCGAAAGATATGGCTGCTGAACTTTACAAGCCCTTTATAATCCGCAAACTGATTGAGCGTGGAATTGTGAAGACAGTGAAGTCGGCCAAGAAAATTGTGGACCGTAAAGATCCCGTTGTATGGGATATCCTTGAAAACGTACTGAAGGGACACCCTGTATTACTGAACCGTGCACCAACATTGCACAGGCTTGGTATTCAGGCCTTCCAGCCGAAACTGATTGAAGGTAAGGCCATCCAGCTTCACCCGCTGGTATGTACTGCTTTTAACGCTGACTTTGATGGTGACCAGATGGCCGTGCATCTTCCCCTTGGAAATGCTGCCGTACTGGAGGCCCAGATTCTGATGCTTGCTTCGCACAATATTCTGAACCCTGCTAACGGAGCTCCGATTGCTGTTCCCTCCCAGGATATGGTACTTGGACTTTATTATATCACAAAGTCCAAGCGTTCAACCAAAGATGAAGTAGTGAAGGGCGAAGGAATGACTTTCTATTCAGCCGAAGAGGTAACCATTGCTTATAATGAGAAGCGTGCCGATCTGCATGCGGTCATCAAGGTGAGGATTCCTAAACTGGGTGGTGAGGAAGGAGAGACTGAGCTGATCGAGACCACCATTGGACGTGTGTTATTCAATGAGTTTGTTCCCGAGGAGATTGGTTTCATCAATGAGCTGCTGACCAAGAAATCGCTTCGTGACATCATCGGTCGGGTGCTGAAGATCACAGGAACAGCCAAAACCGCCAAGTTCCTTGACGATATCAAAAGTCTTGGGTATGGGATGGCTTTCAAAGGAGGCCTCTCCTTTAACCTGGATGATGTAATCATTCCACCAGAGAAAGAGGTTTTTGTAACCGAAGGTTATAAGCAGGTGGATGAAGTGATTGGAAGTTACAACATGGGTGTGATTACCAACAACGAACGTTATAATCAGATCATTGATATCTGGACACATACCAATGCCCGTCTGACCCAGACGCTGATGAAGAAGTTGAGCACAGACAACCAGGGATTTAATCCGGTTTATATGATGCTGGACTCTGGAGCGAGGGGATCCAAGGAGCAGATTCGTCAGCTCTCTGGTATGCGTGGTCTGATGGCCAAGCCTCAGAAGTCAGGAGCTTCCGGTTCGGAAATTATTGAGAACCCGATTCTCTCCAACTTCAAGGAGGGCCTGTCGGTATTAGAATATTTTATTTCTACACACGGTGCCCGTAAGGGTCTCGCCGATACGGCTCTGAAAACAGCCGATGCCGGTTATCTGACCCGTCGTCTGGTGG
>JAOZQY010000135.1 GCA_029931975.1 Bacteroidales bacterium
AGCGGGTATTACACCTGAATTTCTGAAGATGCTGACTGAAATCAAAGAGATATTCGAGCATAATAGAACAGATTACAGGATTTTAATATGTCCTGCATATAATCAGAAAATTTTTAACCGGGAGGATCTGAGCAAGCTTCAGTCCATTTTTGGTGAGCAATATATCTTTGATTTCTCAGGAATGAATGAAATTTCTGTAAACAAATCCAATTACTACGATGAGTTTCATTTCAAGAGATATGTTGGAGCCAGGATGATGGACAAAATCTATTCAGTTCAATAGAAAGAATAGTATTCCTTCAGACCCGTTTTTCGGCTTGCTCTTTTCTTCAAAATGACTCTTTTTTTTCGGGTTTTCCAGACTCTGCTGAGTTCAGCCAGTACCGGTTGCTTTTGACAAATCCTTCAGATGTTCACGTAAACGAATCATTTGTTTATGTGAACCTTCCATTTTCTTCAGGGAAGGTATGCTCTCCCCATAAACTGTTTTAATCTCCATTATTTTTAACAAATCACACTCATAACCCTGTTGGTCAAATATGGGTGCGAGTATGCTATTTTAGGTTGGGTAATTCCTTAACTTGTTTAAAGATTTCTCGTTGTAGTAAGAGATATTTGACAACTCATAAGCGAGCAATCAATGCGAAATAAATGAAGAAACTTCACACAAATCTAGTTGATTACCTGAGCCAGAAATCCAGGGTATTTTTCAGGAAGCATTCACTTCCCCGTTGGATGGTCTTTGCTTTTGATGGGGGAGCAGTGATTCTCACATTTCTCTTTTCATATATACTAAGATATAATTTTGAGCTGCAGGCTTTCAGTTTTGCCCTTGCCATTAAGCAATCGCTTCTCATCTTGGGAGTCTTTTCCATTTTCGAATTTATTTTTAGGACTTTTTCCGGACTGATTCGTCATACCACCATCCAGGATATCTTCAATGTGCTTCTGACCACCACAATGACGCTGTTTGTGCTGATGGTCTTTACTTTTGCCGGACAGATTTCCAATTGGAAGGCTGTTTTTGATATTCCGGGATCTATTCTGATTATCAATTATGTTTCGCTCAATGCGGTCCTTATCATTGCCCGTATTTCCATCAAGATGTTTTATGAGATGGTTTCAGTTAAATCGGCTGTTAAGAAGAATATAGTTATATATGGTGCAGGAGCCATGGGAGTTGTCGTGAAAAGAGTAGTAAGCAGTGATGCTCAGAATGAGTACAATATTGTTGCCTTTCTGGATAGTGATAAGAAACTGCAGCGTAAAAACCTGGATGGCATTCCTGTCTTCAATCCGACAAAGCTAAGCAGTAGTTTCATTGAGAAGAACAAAGTGGAGACAATGGTCTTTGCTATCAATGATATTCTGGCCTCAAGAAAAAGAGAGATTTACAGCTTTGCTGTGGATCTTGGCCTGGAAGTACTGCAGGTACCCGTGATATCGGACTGGTTAAATGGTTCTTTTGAAGTGAAACAGTTGAAAAAGATCAAAGTTCAGGACCTCTTAAGCAGGGATCCCATTCAGCTGAACATGAAAAGAATCGCCAATGGATTGCGTGACCGGACCATTCTGGTGACCGGGGCTGCTGGTTCCATTGGTTCCGAGATTGTTCGACAACTCACAAGATTTAACGTAGGCCAGCTGATTCTGGTTGACAATGCTGAGACTCCAATGTTTCATCTGGAGAATGAATTATTGGAGCATTTTGCCCATGCACCGGTTCGGACTATCCTGGCCGATGTAACTGACCAATTTAGAATGGACCGGATCTTCAGGGATTTCCGCCCGGAGTTTGTTTTCCATGCTGCTGCCTATAAACATGTGCCGTTGATGGAGCGAAATCCATATGAAGCTATACGGGTCAACGTGGGTGGAACAACCATTATGACCAACCTGGCAGTGAAGTACGATGTGGTAAAGTTTGTAATGGTGTCCACGGATAAAGCTGTGAATCCGACCAATGTAATGGGAGCCTCCAAGCGTACTTGTGAACAGATACTTCGATCAAGGGCAAATCTGGGTGGTAACACGACACAATTTGTGATTACCAGGTTTGGAAATGTACTGGGTTCTAACGGTTCGGTAATTCCTATATTCAGGAAACAAATTGAAGAGGGCGGACCGGTTACTGTGACCCATCCTGAGATTACCCGGTATTTCATGACCATTCCGGAAGCCTGTCAGCTGGTTCTTGAAGCTGGATTCATGGGTTCGGGTGGTGAGATTTTCGTCTTTGATATGGGCGAACCTGTGAAGATTGCTGATCTGGCCCGACAGATGATTAAGCTGTCAGGTTATGAGCCAGATAAGGATATTCAGATTGAATATACCGGATTGCGCCCCGGGGAAAAGCTTTACGAAGAGTTATTGACGGATCATGAGAAAACTCTGCCTACCTATAATGCAAAAGTAAAGATTGCAGAGGTGGCTGATTTTGACCATGAAGCTACCCTGTCCAAAATTGTATCGCTTCTTAATTCATGTGAGAAGCTGGATGATAAGGAACTGGTTAAGAAACTTTCGGCTATTGTACCCGAATTCCAATCGAGCAATCACCTTTATGAGACCTCTCCAAAAGACAGTAAGGAGGATTCTGTGGAACTTGAGGTATATCCCGATTAACTTTTCATTTTGAATTAATCAGATTCTCAAGTATGGATCAGGCCAATCATCCTGCAAATGTTTAAGATAGAGATTTCATTTTAAGTATTTTGTATAGAAGAATAGTGAAATATCGAAGTTTTAATAGTTTTTTAATTATTATTAGTGTTGAAAAATAAAATTAAGAATATGAAAAAAGCCTACTCTGAAAAAAGATTCAAGCAGTTGACTTTATTGTCAAATGCCAGCTCTTATCTGAAGGAAAACAAGTTGAACTATTTAATTCTTGCAGTTTTTCTTCTGATGAGTAACCTTGCTTTTGCGCAGGTGCCCACGATCAGCGGATTATCCTTGGATGCAACTTCTGCTAATAATCTGACTATTGACGATCTGGTTTGTACCTATTCAACCGGCTCATCGGTTGTTGAGACTGCCTCTGTATGGTATAAGAATGGCGTATCTGAGACTACCCTGTATGTACCTTTTGAGGGTGGGGCCTCAAATGCCCTTCTTGACTTTTCCGGCCATGACAATGACCTGAGCTTAAGTTCAAATGCTGATCGCTATCCGACCTGGGCTGCAGCTGGCGGGCATAATGGCAGCGGTGCATTTACTTTTGATGGCAACGATTTTCTTATTGCCGGGAGTATTTTCCCGCTGAACTCTTCCTACACAAAAACTGCCTGGGTGTATATGACAGGAACAGGTTTTTTAAATATTATCAGTTCCGGAGTTTTCGAAAACAGAAATCATTTTCTGAAGGTCGATGAAGACGGAACCCTGAATGCCGGGCATTCCTTTGGAACTGCTGTGGTCAGGGATCCTGTGTCGCTCAACCTGGACCAGTGGTATCATGTTGCTGTTTCATTTGATTATTCCAGTGGGGAGATGATCTTGTACAAAGATGGTAGTGAAATAGACAGGCAAACTGTTCATGATACACTCAGATCGATTACAGACCCCTCTGTTCAGGTCGGTTCTATGGCAACTAATTGGGAGTGGGAAGGAAGTCTGGACGAAGCCAGGATATATGATCATGTGCTTACCGCCGAGCAGATAGCCGCCTTATACTTTACCGGTAGTGATGTGATTGTTTCTGAGGAAACTGTTGGGCTGGATGAATGGCGTGTGAGAGTGACACCTTTTTCATCGGCTATGGTCGGGAGTACCTATGCTTCCAATACCTTAACTGTACATTCCATCCTTATTTCAGAAATTTCAGACCGGACCATTTCAGAGGGTTCCTCATTCGCAAGCTTTGATCTTGACCCTTCTGTTCGTGACTATGAATACGATGACAGTGATTTGTCATGGACCTATTCAGGAAATTCGGACCTGGGACTTTCCATAAATCCTTCGAGTCACGTGGTGACGATTACAACACCCGGTGAGAACTGGTTTGGATCTGAGACTATCACTTTCAGAGCTACAAATCCAAAATCAGATTTTGATACTGAAGAAGTAACATTTTCTGTAACAAGTGTCAACGATGCACCTGTGTTAAGCGAAATTGGAAACCAGGCGACCAATGAGGATATTTCCCTAACTGGACTGGCTGTTGTATTTACAGACGTGGATGTTGCTGATGATCATACCATCACTGTGGTTTCTGATGAAGGTAATGTTACAGTAGAGGGTCTCAGTGGCAATACCAGTGGCAGTACCTATAGCCTGGTTCCCGCCGGAGACTGGTCCGGAACAGCCCATATTACAGTAACAGTGACAGACGATGGGACACCAGTACGCTCCGATTCGGAGACCTATACCCTGACGGTCAATGCGGTCAACGATGCACCTGTATTAAGTGTAACAGGCGATCAGACTACCAATGAGGACGTTTCCATTACGGGGCTTTCAGTGGATTTTAGCGATGTTGATCCGACAGACAATCACATCATCACTGTGGTTTCGGACGACTCAAATGTTTCTGTGGAAAACCTCAGCGGAAATACAAGCGGAAGTACCTATGACCTGGTTCCTGATGCGGACTGGAACGGTACAGCCGATATCACTGTAACGGTCAGGGATAATGGTTCAGGAACGCTCGCTGCTCCTGAGACCTTCTCCTTCACTGTGAATGCTGTCAACGATGCTCCAGTGCTTACCCTGACAGGAGATCAGCATACCAATGAGGATGTGACCCTTGGTCTTTCTGTGGTCTTTTCCGATCCAGATGCCACTGATACACATATGGTTACTGTAGTATCTGATAATGCCAATGTGACTGTTGCGAACCTCAGCGGAAACATAAGTGGAAGCACTTATGACCTGGTTCCGGCTGCAAACTGGATCGGATCAGTGGGGATTACTGTAACGGTAACAGATAATGGGACGGGAACACTCTCCGATACGGAGACTTTCTCCCTCGAAGTGCATGAAATTAACGATGAGCCTGTACTTACTGAGATCGGTGCACAATCTATCGACGAGGACAATACCCTTGGTCTTTCGGTAATCTTCACTGATACAGAAGCCTTTGATACTCATACCATCACTGTAGTTTCTGATGAGGCCAATGTTACAGTTGAGAACCTCAGTGGTAATATCAGTGGAAGTACCTATGACCTTGTGCCTGTGGCTGACTGGAACGGCACAGCCCAGATCACGGTAACAGTTACAGATGATGGTCCGGGAACCCTTTCCGATAGCGAAACTTTCACCCTTACGGTGAATCCCATCAACGATGCACCTGTGCTGACCGCCATTGGGAATCAGTCGACCGATGAGGACATTGCTCTTACAGGGCTCTCAGTGATCTTTACGGATCTGGAATCCTTTGATATTCATACCATTACCGTGATTTCCGATGAAGCCGGAGTGACAGCAGAGAATATCAGCGGTGATACGACCAATAGTACTTATGATCTGGTGCCGGCCACAGACTGGAACGGAACTGCCCAGATCACTGTAACGGTTACTGATAATGGTACAGGAGAGCTCTACGACTCTGAAACCTTTACATTTACGGTTAATCCTATCAATGACGGGCCAACAGGAATCGATCTTTCGAATATGATTATTGAAGAAAGGGTTCTGACCGGCACTATAGTTGGGTTCTTAAGCTCCGTGGATGCAGATGTCGATGACACACATCAATACGCTCTGGTTGAGGGAGAGATGTCCAATGACAATGATGCATTTATCATTTCCGGAGATACATTGCTTACGAATTCAGAAATTGACTATGAAACGAAAAGTACTTACTGGATACGTGTTCAGACCGATGATGGCAACGGAGAGATATTCAGTTATCCATTCGTTGTTTCGGTTATCGATGTGGATGAGACATCTGTTGAAGAGTTTAATGCTTTACCCTCATTTAAGGTTTATCCGGTTCCTGCTGTAAATGAAATTACGGTTGAGATAGATAATCCTGAGAACAAGGAACTGTGCCTTGAGATTTACAACAATGCTGGTACCCTTCTACATTCTGAAAATACATTCACGGGTACAGAAATAGACCTGAGTTCATTTTCAAATGGCATGTATTTCTTAACTATCAGGGGAGAGAGCATTCTTGAAACCAGGAAAATTATTGTAAAAGATTAACAGGAAGCCGAACAGGGTTATTCCCTGATGAAGTCGCTTTTATAAATCCGGTAAGGGTATAGTCTCTTACCGGATTTTTTTGGTGTGGTGTGCCCTGCATGGGCGATAACTATTGGGTGAAAGTCCCGAATGCGCTTTGATTGCAGGAAGCCTTTATTTATTTCTTCATAAAACGCTGAACAGATAAATGATCTGAGCTTTTTAACTGAATCAAATAGATACCCCTCTTCAGGTTTCCAATACGGATTACCCCACCGATGCTTGTTCCTTCATCCAGCAGGCGGCTGGTCAGATCCCTGATCTGGTAAAGGATCTCACCCGAATCTTCTGTTCGGACCCGGAGACTTTCTCCGGCCGGGTTTGGGTAAACCCATAGGTCAGATTGGGAAAGATTGTGTGTATTGACAGGGGCAATACCTGTGTACTGATTGTTGTAGCGGGTAGCCCATTCTGAAGTATATGAACCCTCCAGGCTATGATCGCTTGTATAGACATCAACCTTAAACAGGCAACTATCTCCATTCACAAAGGGGTGATCGTTCCAGTAGTATAAGG
>JAOZQY010000052.1 GCA_029931975.1 Bacteroidales bacterium
CATTATCCCAACAGCCTCGCCAGCCTTGCCGTCCTTGAAGTTGATCATGATGGTGTACTGGCCGGTCTTGCGGCAGAGGAAATTGATGGGGTTGTAGTCTTTGTCGGCGCGGGCGTTGAAGGAGGAGACTACCAGGTTGGAGCTGTCGTAGATGCGGATGATGGCGGTGGCTTTGTCGTTGCAGAGGTTGAAGCGGTAGATGTTGTTGCCGCGGAGGATGACGGCCTGGCGGTAGACGGGTGGGGCCTGGTCTTTGACGGCTTTTGGGAGGCTTACCACGAATTCTTTGAGGTAGATGGCTCCGTCGCCCGATTTGGAGGCACAATCCTGTACGCGCTCCTTACGATCGCTCTGGACCATGGAGAGGGTGAGGAGGGCGAATATGATGGCTATGAATGGTTTCAGGATTTTCATGGTACTTAAGCTTTGATGTTCATTTGCATGTTCCGGACCTGTTCAGTGACTTCGATGATTTTCTGGAGGGTTTCATCGCTCATGCTTACATGCGACGATTCGCTCTGAATTACCATCAGCATGCCGTCTTTTTCTATGGTTTTGGGCTCACCCACTTCGTAGGTGATTTTCACCTCGTCGTAGATGACTTTGATGGCTTCCAGGTCGGCGATATAGGCCTGGATTACTTCCTCGTTTTTGAAGTTATTGAGGACCAAAAGGAGGTCGTTGAGGATCAGCTTCTGTTCGCCAATCATCGATTTCAGCTCTTCGCTGCTATTCTGCATGGCCACCTGGGTGGCCAGGTAGAGGCCTTCCATCCAGACGCCCGCAATCATCACGGTGCTGAGGTTGCTACGATCGGTTTCGCGCAGGTAGTCGTCCATGTTGTTGAAACTGTTGATGGAGATAAACATCAGCGAGTCCAGGTTCGAGCTGGTGGTGGCCATTCGTTTGATGGTGGTAAAGTCGAAGAACTGCCCGATCTGCAGCGCATCGGCCAGCCGGTTGATGCTGGAGAGGTAGTTGACTGCGGTTCCTGTTTTCTCGTACATGTTGAGGTAGCCCAGGTCGGCACTCAGGGCGCCCAGGCTGTAGGCCATTTCAACGCTGGTGGTGCTGGTCGATAGTTTCTCCGGATCGGCCAGGTAGCTGGTCGAGAAGGGAATGTTCATGGAGGAGATCAAAGCCGCCACCTCGATGGGGGAGGCAATGTTCTGAATGATGTCGTTCATGGTCTCGGAGGAGATCTGAAGTTCTCCCACATCCACCACATCCATATCTACATCGAGATTTTCGGACGGACGTTGCCCACAGGCTGCCATCAGGGCGAGGGCTGCAAGCAGGAGCAGTGATTGTTTTATCATAACATTTATTCTTTGTGACGGATTTGCTTAGTCGGGTTTAATATATGAAATATATCATTTCGATGGTTGGACCGTAATGAGATGTTTTAAACGACCTGGCGTTTTAACAGTCTGCTTCTCACCAACCTGCCTGCCAGGTCGTAGTATAAAATGATATAGAGGGCGATGGTAAGAAACCAGATGAAGCCCATATTGAAACGGTAGGTATCGTAATACCTGCCCAGGAAATACTTGTGTGGCGCATAGAAATGGGAGCGGATCCCCAAAAAACTCTGGGGTGTGGGATCGAGGAATACCGGGTCGATCTGCTGATAGAGCCTGCCCTGGTACTCGACTACCTGGTTTTTCTCGTAGATCTTTTTCACCTGATCGGCCACACTCTCATTATGATAGAGGTTTAGCCAGGAGAAATACAGATCCCGGCGGTCGCTCATCAGTTTGCCCAGGTAGCGCTCTTTTTCGCGGTTGGCAATGGAGAAATTGTTGATAAAGTGCTGCTTCAGGGCCTTCAGAAGCTTGGCGGACTTGTCGAGGGTGGCCTGACTGATGGTGGCAGGATCCAGCTCGGCCTCTTTGAAATGAATGTCCTCCACAAGGCTTTGCCACTGAAGCATTTCATTTTTCAGTACCAGCCAAAGGCTGAGGGTTTCGAGGATTTTTCCGGTCTGACTAAATTCGTATGTACAATCGTTCAGGCGCTCTTCCAGCTGGGGTATCAGGTAGGCTGACTTGAAATTATTGTAGCTGATTCGTTTCTCGTAGTCGTAGAAGTTCTTTTCAAAAGTATTTTCCTTGAACTGGTGCACCATCAGTGCTTCGTAGGACCATTTGGTGGGCATCAGTTCGGCAACCAGGGGAACCTTATCGATGGAAGAGATGTTTCGGTTCAGCTTATCGAAGGAAAACATGGCCCCGCTCAGGATCATCATGGGAATCATTACCAGCGGGATCACAATGTAGATGGTAACGGCCGAGTCAAAGGAGGAGGAGATCACCAATCCGATCATATTAGCGCAGACCGCAGTGGTGAAGAGGGCGAACCAGTAAGCAAAGGTCATTCCCCTGATTTCCAGGATTCCGTTGGCAACCAGGACAAAGGTGATGGTCTGAATGGCGGAAATGATCACCAGGACCTTCACTTTGGCCAGCAGATAGGAGGAACGGCTCAGGTGGAGGAACTTTTCCCGTTTCAGGATTTTCCGGTCCTTGAAGATCTCTTCAGCGCTGACAATCAATCCCAGGAAGAGGGCCACAATCAGTGCCATAAAAATGTAGATGGGGATGTTTTCGTTCTCGCGGAAGATGTAGCTGTCACTTGAGGGATCGGCAATATAGCGGACGATATAGGCCAGGATGAAGGCCAGAGCGGGACTTACCAGCAGGGTCATCAGGAGGTACTGTGGGTTGTTGAGTTTGGATCGAAGGTCGCGCCTGATGTAGTTGATCAGTTGCCGGAACCAGCCGGGAACATCCAGGTTGGAAGGCGGGGGAGAGTCGGGCGGGGGATCCGTTTCCGGGATAAGCTCCTGCAGGTAGAATTCTTCCCAGGTTTCCGGACTTACTTTCCGCTGATCGGTGTAGTTGCCATAATCATCCACCTGGCGGGCTTCTATAATATTGAAGATCTGCTCGGGATTCACATTGCCGCATACCGGACACTCTCCCACACTGGCATTGATCTGCTTGTCGGCCTTGCGGAAATGGATCACAGCTTCCACCGGATTCCCGTAGTAAACCATATGTCCGCCTGTATCCAGGATTACCACACGATCGAACATCTTAAAGAGTTCCGAAGAGGGTTGGTGGATGACCACGAAGACCAGCTTTCCTTTCAGGGTCTGTTCCCGGAGCAGGTCCATCACATTTTCCGAGTCGCGCGACGAAAGTCCGGAAGTGGGTTCATCCAGGAAGAGGATCGCTGGTTCCCGGATCAGCTCCAGCGCAATGTTGAGCCTTTTTCTTTGTCCCCCGCTAATGGTCTTGTTCATCACCGAGCCCACCCGCAGGTCCTTTTTCTCCATCAGGCCCAGAATGTTCAGGGTGTTGTCCACCTTCTGGCGGATTTCTTTATTGGAGAGATGTTTGAAGCAGAACTTCGCATTGTACCAGAGGTTCTCAAATACGCTAAGCTCTTCGATCAGCAGGTCGTCCTGGGGTACAAAGCCCGATACGCCATTCAGCAGAGCCCGCTGGTCCCACAGATCGAGATTATTGATGCGCACGTGGCCCGAGGTGGGACGATTCATGCCTGCAAGCACATTCATCAGGGTGGTCTTTCCTGCTCCGCTGGAGCCCATAATTCCCACCAGGTTTCCCTGACTGGCCGAAAAGGAAATATCTTTGAGTCCGCTCGTTCCATCAGGGAAGATGTGGGACAGACCCACTGCTTCCAGGGTAATCTTTTCCTGGTTCGGGTCTGACTGGAATCGGGCAGAAATATCGCTGTAGTATAGCGGTTTTCCCATCGGGAGGCGCAGTGTTCCTCCACTGGCGAAAATGTAGATCACGTTGCTGTGCATGCCGAGACCATTGAGGAAGGCTTCACCGCTATCTGTATATTTGACGAAATAGAGTTCTACCGAGGGTACGCGCAGGAAAAACAGGGGATCGGCTGACAGGTGGTTGGCGTGAGTAAGGTCCTCCGCTTTTTTCGAAGTAACAAAAGTGAAGATGCATGCATACTCCTCTTGCTGAATGCGGAATATATCCGAAACCGTTTTTACAATATTCAGGCGCTGATTGGTGAGCTTGTATTCCGTATTGACCAGCTCCAGGATGCGTACCAGCACCACAACTTTCTGACGCTGGTTGATGGTCTTGCTGATCTGTCTGCAAAGCTTGAGCACCCGCACCGAATCCAGGACCGAGGTGAGTTTCTTTTCTGGGACCTTTTCTGAAGCGGATTTTTGTTCAGTCTCACTCTCCCCGGCAGTGTTTTTGTAAAGCTGGAGGTATTCGGGGGCCGATTCAACCCCGATCTGCTGTACCAGGAAACGGTTTACATAATCGATCTCCTGCGAACTGATGCCCTCATCCTGCTTGGTGATCAGGGCGAAGAGCTGCATGAGGGCTCTCAGGATCGCTTCACTCATTTCTCATAGATAGTGTGCTCGAAGGGGACATTGATCATTTCTTCGAATTCTTTTCCGGCTTCTTGCATGTCCTCGTCCGACCGGAGCGAGTGCCACCTGATCACAACCTTGTGTCCTTCTTCAACCATTTCTTCGAAGATCAACAGGATGTCCATGATCAGCTTGGACGAGGCTGTGTTGAAATAGCTTAGCTTCAGGTTGAACTCGGTTTTTGCCAGGGGTTCCTTTTGGTATTCCCTGAGCCAGTCCAGCACCGGCTGGTAAAATTCCACCACATCTTCGGGTAGGGATTTCCCCGATATCTCAAACTGCTTGTCCTCCTGGTCGAGTATAACCTGCGGGCTGTCGTCGGTTTGTTCGATTCTTAAAGCCTTCATCTTTTTATCTTGATATGGTTGAAGTGAAAATAAAGAAAGAGGTTTCCTCGTCAATCTTCACGAAACTGTAATCGAGGTGGTTCCCGGTTTTACGCCGGATATCAATAAAGCCCAGTCCGGCACCTCCCTGCGGGGAAATAATGCCTTCGCGCATCTGCTTCTTATAGAGATCGTCCAGGGCATCGGAATCCATGTTATTCAGTTTTCCAAGGAACATTGCAAGTTCGTCCACATGTTGGCTTTCGATGATGTTTCCGGTGGTGACCTGGAAACGTGCTTTGGTCTTGGCCACCAGCACCAGTCCCATGCCGGGATAGGGATGCCCCCTGTACTCATAGGCTTCGGCATGCCTGTTGATATTCTGAAGCGATTCAACCATCACATGATAAACCCTGCGGAGTACGCTGTCATCTTCCACCTCGGCCAGCTGCTCCTCGGCCAGTCCGGTAAGCGCCTTCATTATCTGGTGGGTGATCTGTCCTTCAAATACAAGAGTTATATCTTTGATGCTAAGATCTTTATAGCGCTCATAGATGTAATTGATAAATCCTTTGGATTCGCCTGTAAATGTCATTATGCCATAAATATAGGAAAAATCATACTTCGATACCAATCAGCAGCAGGTCATCCAGCTGGCGCTCTTTACCCATCCAGGATATGAAGTCGGACTGGAAATGGTCGAAAAACTGGGGAATGGTGTAGCCTGCATTTTCAAGTAATACCTGCCTTACCCTTGCCGATCCGTATTTGAGCCCTTCCGGACCACCCATCTGGTCGGTGAGTCCGTCCGTGAAAAAGAAAAACTTGTCGCCTGGCCGGTAGTGTATTTCCGTATTGGTAAAGGGCTTTTCAGCTTTGCGCCGGTGTTTCAATCCCCCGATGGCCTTTCGGTCGCCTTTATAAACGCTTACTTCTCCTTCGGAGAGCACATAGAGCGGCCTGTGTGCCCCGGCAAACTCCATCACCGGTCTATTTTTCATAAAACGGCAGAGGGCCATATCCATGCCATCGCGGGTTTCCGACTTATCGTGATCCTGTTTCAGCGCTTTCCGGACCTCCTGGTGGAGCGATTCGGACAGGTCTCCGGCTGAGATGCCAGGATTCAGACCAGTAATATTGTTCATCAGGAAGAGTCCCACCATCGATAGCAATGCCCCGGGCACGCCATGACCCGTACAATCTACCGCCGCGATGTAGTAGGAGTCGTCCGTCTCAAAGAACCAGGGAAAGTCGCCCGAAATTACATCTTTTGCCTTATAGTAGACAAAACTCCTGGGGAAGGCCTTACGGATACGGGCGGTATCGGGCAGTATGGACGACTGGATCCGTTCGGCATAGTTGATGCTGTCCTGCACCTTGCGGTTCTGTATCTTGATTTCTTTTTCGATGGCCTTGGCCTCGGTAATGTCGTGACCCACAATCAGGATGGTTTCCAGTTCATTCTCCTGGAACTCGGGGATGGCATCCACATTCAGAATTCGTTGTGTTTTATATTCGCCCATTTCCAGGGGCAGGGTCAGTTGCAGGTTCTTTTTCACGGGCGATATAGCCATGGAGGCCAGGACCTCATCGAGCAGTGTGGAGAAGACCTGCTTGAAGGGGACCTCACTCAGGTTGCGGTTGACCATGGAAGAGGGTGCGATGTAGGTATAGTCCTCCACGATGGGATTGGCATAGTAGATATTGCCCGAGGTACTAATACGCAGGATCAGGTCCAGTGAGTTTTCCGAAAGGGCCTGCATCCGGGTCTTCAGCCGCTGCTCCCGTTCCACCCGAACCGATTCGGTGATATCGGTGGTGTTTAGCAGGAAGCCCTTAATGGCATTGTCGTCGAGCATATTTCGGCAAACACTGCGAAGGAATATTTTTTCACCATCTGGCCTGATGAAGGAGTGCTCCAGGGTTTCGATGCCCCCGGGATTGTCCCTGATTTGCTCGAATAGCTTGAGAAGTTGTGTTGTATGGACTTTGCCAAGGCGTTCCACATATTTGCCCGCCATCATTTCTTCAACCGAGCAAGCGTAGATGTTTATTACGGATGGACTGACATAGGTGAGGAGGCTATCATTGTTGTAGATGGAGATCATCTCGGAGGAGTACTCCAGCATCAGGTGGAGCCGTTCATTGGCCTGGCGAGCCTCGATGATTTTACCTTCCAGCTGAATGTTGGCCTGCTCCAGTTTCTGCTGTGCAGAGTTCATTTCACTGGCATTATCCTGCAACTGGGTTTCGTTCTTCTGCAGCTCCTCGGTCATGGCACGACTCTCCTCCAGCCACTTCTGCGTGCGCAGGTTCATATTCAGGTTCAGGATGGTCCGGGCAATGATCTCACCCAGCTCCAGTAGAAACTGGATGGTCAGTTTTGGGATGTGCTCCTTCATAAAGGCAAACTCCACAATCCCCTGCAGCACTTCGTTGGAGATCAAAGGAACCAGCAGGATGCATTCGGGTTTCTGGTCGCCCAGGATGCCCGAGCTTATGGTGATATAGTCTTCGGGAATCTCTGTGCGGTAGATATAGTCCATCTCGAAGGCACACTGTCCCACCAGTCCTTCCCCGATTTTAAATTCCTGTGCCAGGTATTTTTTCCGGTTATAGGCATAGGTGGCCGTGTTGACAAGGAGTTTGGATTCTTCATTGTAAACGTAGAAGGCGCCCTGAGACGATTCAATATAGCTGCTGAGCACCCTTAGTATCCCGTAGGAAAGCTCTTCCATATCATGTTGTTCACGGAGAATTTTGGAGACAATGTCCTTTCCTTCTACGATCCAGCTCTGTTCACTTTCTTTCCGTCGATCGGCCTTGATGTTGATATGGATCATCCGAAGCGCTTTTCCCAGGTCGGTTTCCAGGATCTCATCAAAAGCTTCGGGATCTTCCCCGTTCGACAGTCCTATTGCAAATTCAGTATTTCGTTTGAGGAGCTGCTGCGATTCAAGCACCCGTTCTTCATATTCACTGATGGCCTGGTTCATAATATGGTGCATGGGATGGAGTATGGCTGAAACAACCAGGGGGAGCAGATCGATCAGGATCAGAGAGGGATGTTCACGGTGGATCTGTGTCAGGCTAAGGAAGTTTATGGGCAGATCGCTCTCCATGATAAAGGCAAAGAGGATCAATAAAACCACCAGAACGCTGATGACGGTGACCACAATCACTCTTCGGAGGTTGATGCGCTTTATGATATATGGATCTCTTCTCGACATAGCTCAGGCAAGGTTGAGTGAGAGTTTATCCATCAGATCGCGGGCAAAGATTCGGAACATACTTTCAACCTTTTTGGGCTCGTACTTGTATCCCGAACATTCCAGTACTGCAACCGTCCTGCCCTTATGAAGCAGTGGAACAATGGCCAGGTAAGAGGGAGCTGCCTTACCCAGTCCGGAGTATACCTCCAGGTGTCCTTCGGGCAGACGGGTAAGGACGAGGATTTGCTGGTTTCGGGCTACCTGTCCGGTGAGGCCCTCACCAGCTATAAATGAATAGGGTTCTGTGGCGGAGACCATGGCATAGGTGGATGCTGCTTTGAATTTCCCATTCTGTTCAATATAATAGACCCCCGACATGATTTCAAGCTCCCGGGCGAGATTTTTTAGCAGCAGGGGTCCCATCTGTTCCAGCGATATCTTCTCAGGTATACGCCTGACCAGCTTTCGAGACATTGTGTTAAAATCAAGCTCCTTTTTCTCTTTGGAGGGTTCCCGGTGATGGGCCCGTTTTTCTTTTTCCTTGATGGCCTCAAGCTCCAGGTGACGTTCTTCGTCGATCCATTGCCGGTGCGCTTTCTTCACGGCGAGCATAAACAGAAAGATCCCCGTGGTGGAAATACAGATCCAAAGGATCATCATCAGCACGGGTGAATAGCTTTGCAGAATCCGGGCATTCCAGGCACCCGCCACCAGCACCGTGCTGCAGATCAGCAACAGGATCAGTGACACCCAGGTAAACCTATAGCGTAACTTAGACTTCATAATCCTTCAGACGGCCCTTCAGCCTATCAATCTCCTTGTTTGCATCCTCCAGCAACTGGTATTTTAATTTCTTTTCTGTGATATCGAATCCCATGAAGTAGACCTTGTAGATCTGACCTGCCTCATCCTTTACCGGGGAGAAGGTAGATACGAGCCATACTTCTTCGCCGGTGGGACGGGAACGACGTATGGCTCCTTCATATACTTTTTCTTTTACAACCTCCCTCCAGATCCTCTCAAACTGTTCTTTTTCACTGTCCTTCAGGAAGAGACGGTAGTTTCTTCCCAGGAGCTCTTTTCGTCCGTATCCGGTGGTCTGGCAATAGTTATCATTTACTTGCATGATGATCCCTTCCGCATCCAGTTCACATTTGATCAGGGAGCTGTTCACTGCCTGGTTCAGTGTTTGCATGTCGAGTCCACGGCGGGTGATCTCCAGTTCGCGAGAATTGAGCTGCTCCTGCAAGGCCTTTTTTTCTGTCACATCCACTGCGATATTCAGGATCTTATAGACCTTCCCTTCACTGTTGAAGATGGGGGTGAAGGTCTGCCGGAGCCATACTTCTTCGCCTGAAAAGAGTCGGTAGATTTCTGTATTGGATACGCTTTTCCCTTCTTTCAATGAGGTCCAGAACGCTTTATATTCATCGGATGTCCGGTCTACCTTGGCAAAATCGCTGTACAGCTTGCCCAGCACCTGGTCCTGCTGCGACTCAAGTGTCAGAAGAAACTGCTCATTGATGCTGGTAAAACGACCGTTCAATCCCAGTTCGGCCACCAGGGTCGACTGGTTAATGGCCTGGAGGATCCCGCTGATTTCTGCTTCCTTCTCGGTGCTTTCTTCCTGAGCCTGCTCCAGCTTATACATATTCTCCCGCATGCTTGCTTCCTGATTCTTCAGGGTTTCAGCCTGTGCCTGAGACTGCTTTAGTAATTCGGCGGTGCGTTCGGTGGTGCGCACGGCCATCAGGGAAGAGGCGATACTTTCACACATCGATTCTACAAAATCTATCTCAAAGGGTCTGAGTAGCCTGACGGTGGCAAGTTCGATGACGCCCACCACCTGATCTGTAATCTTCAGGGGAACCAGCAGGATGCAGTTGGGCCGGGAACTGCCCAGTCCGGATGCCACCTCAAAATAGTCGGCCGGAACATCTGTAATAAAGATGCGTCCCTTCTCCTGGGCACATGTTCCAGGCAGGCCTGCGCCCCACTCCAGGTTCATGGAATTGTATTTACGCCGGTCGTATGCATAGGAGGCGGCCAGATCGAGCGACAGTGCTTCCGGATTCGAATCGTTGGTAATAAAAAGTGATCCCATCTCCAGGTTCATATAGGTGACCAGCTTTTGCACAATCATAAAAGCGAGCTCCCTTACATCGTCACGTTCCGAGCGCAGCACTTCACCCAGCTGTGCAAATCCTTCGGAGATCCAGTTCTGTTTTTTGTCCTCCCGGTTCCTGCTTATCTTATTGAGTTCATTGCGGGTGAGGAAATCTGAAAGAACCAGCAATGCATTGCCCAGCGCGTCCTCTGCATCGGGAGTAAAAATTTCACCCGAGCCGTCTTCTGACATGGAGCTGATCAGGGCGATCTTCTTCTGGAGATCCTGGCGATGAATGTTCAGGTAGCCGGCAATGTTTCCAAACTCATCGGCATACGACGCCTCCAATGGTGGAGGCAGAGTTCCCTTGCTTAGCTTTTGTGTGAAGAGCGACAGATTTTGGAAAGAGTGAGCAAGCTGCACGGTAAAAAAAATCAGGTAGTTGGCCAGGAAGAATATACCAAGTACCATAAGAATTCCCAGCTGACGTTTGCCCCGTTTCCGGATCTGGTTCTGCGTCTCCGAAAGGGTCCTGTCCATATCTGTTATCAGTCCTGCCATCAGCTCCATATCGGTACGGGCCTGGACTCCGGGAAACTTCTGATCCTCGCTATTTAGTCGTAAAGTTTCATCAAAGCGATCCAGCAGGGAAAGAATCTGATTTCCCGTGCGGACTATGCTCTCGTTCTGTGCTGTGGTTTCGTGAAGTAAAACCACGTGTATTTGCTCTTCCACCTGATGAAGCTCTTGCAGGAAGAGAGCAACTTCACCCGCCCCTCCTTCTCTGGCAAGGGAGTAAAAATTGGTTTGAAGGGAGAGAAACCCGCTGTTTAGTTCTGAACGGTCCTTTAGCAAAATCGCCTGTTTATCCAGTCGGTTCGAGGCATCCGCAAAGATCAATGTCAGCACGACCAACACCAGCACCACGATCAGGGTGGTTAATAGGAGCTTTGTTCGTACTGAAATATTTCTAATGATCATACCTCTGCCTTATAATAAAAAGGGTCTCTCTTTATATATCTCTTAGCGTAAGAGCCCATGATCGATTCATGTACCCCCAGGAGCAAGGCTCCATGCGTATTCAGATTCTTATGGAACAGTTTAAAGACCCTGTTTTGCAGCTCTGTATTAAAATAGATGATTACATTTCTGCAAACGATCAGGTCGAAATTAACCAAAAAGAGATTAGGATCTTTCACCAGATCCAGTTTCTTATACACCGGTTTGTGCCTGAGGCTTTCCTTCATCTGAATGGTATCGCGGGTCTCGTCGATGTGAAAATATTTTTTCCAGTGTTTTTTCTGGCTCATGGAATGGGATCCTTCTCCATTGAGCATGACCTTATCAAAGTTTTCCAGGTAGCTCTGGTTTAAACGGTATTTGTATTTTCCCATCCGGGCTATATCCAGGATGGTCTCGTGCAGATCGCTGCCATAGATCTCTGTTTTTGCGAGCAGTCCCAGTCCGTCCAGCACCATCATCATGGAGTATACCTCCTGTCCCGTGGAACAGCCCGGATGCCAGATGCGGATGGTCTCCTGCTCGCTGAGCGAGGGGAGGAACTTGTGTCTTAGTGTCTTCCAGATTTCAGGATCGCGAAATAATTCGGTGGTATGAACTGTAATTTTGCGCATGATCCTTTCCATAAAGGAGGGATCATTTTTCATCTGGCCGATCATCTGGTCCATGTTCAGTTCCAGTTCCAGCATAATCCGGTTGAGTCGCCGCTGAAGGGAAGAATGGGAATAATCGGAGAAATCGAAGTCAGAATGGTCCCGTACTGCTTTCTGAAAGCTCTGTATATCCTTTCCAACGACCTCCATAGGGTAAAACTAACGATTTAATAGTTACCTTCAAATTTGAATAAAATCCAATTGTGTTTAACTTTAAAAGCTCAAGCAGATGCAATGACCTTTGGTATTGTCATATTCCCCGGGGCCCATGGCGATAAAGAACTGAAAAGGGTTCTGGAGGGAGTTTATGGCAAAAAAGTCAGGTATATCTGGAACAGCGAAACCGACCTGAGTGGCATTGATGCCCTTTTCATTCCCGGTGGTTTCCTTTGCAAAGGCTCCTCCAATTCCGTTAGTTGTTTGGAGAATTCCCCGGTGATAGAATCCATGATTGATTTTGCCGATCGGGGGAAGGTGCTGATCGGGATCGGGAACGGATTCAGGGTGCTGTGTGAGACCGGCCTGGTGCCTGGATCGCTGAGGATGAACAGTTCGCAGCGTTTCGTTTGCCGCAACACCTATATCAAGCCGGATAGTGACAATACCATTATCACACGCAACTTTTCTGTTGATAAAGCCTATCGAATTCCTATTGCCACAGGCTATGGAAGGTATACCGCCAAAGAGGATGTTCTGGTGCAGATGCGCCACCGGGAGCAGATTCTCTTTCGCTATTGCGACGAGTCGGCCCGGATCTCCGAAGAGATCAATGTGACAGGAGCGGTGGATAATATTGCCGGGGTCTGTAATGAGAAGAAAAATGTCTTTGGCATGATTCTCCAGCCCGAACGGGCTGTCTTTCCTGATGGTGGAAACTCCGACGGGAAGTATATTTTTGAATCTCTTATGGAGTATCTGTAGACTCTTTACCTGGCTGACTTATTAAATGCCCGGGCTCTCCCTGAGCAGGAAGAGATTCTCGCCTTCGCTGAATTGCATCTCCACCACATCAAAGAGCACCAGCTTGGTTATCAGTGTTACCAGTTCTTTCCTGCCAAAGCCGGTGTCTTGCTGAATTTTTTTTAAGGAGGCCTTCGGCATTTTCTCCAGGTAGTTCAGCAGGAACTCTTCGCTGCGGGTATACTCCAGGAGCTTTCCACGGCTAAGAGGCTCTTCTTTCCATACCTGCAACTGGATAATGCCGGCCAGAATATTTTCATCTTTAACGCGCACATAGGCCATCCACCGCTTGCTTTGATCCTGGGCATAAACGGGCCTGTGTACTACCGGGGGAATGTATATCTCCAGTACGGTTTTGCCGTCGATCTGGTGACTCCGCGATTCGAACTGCACTTCCGGCTTGCAGTAGAGCGTGGCTGCCGATTCGGCCATATAGTACTCTTCATCCGAGCGCACCCCTTTGATCCGGCCATTGTCCTTTACCCCGATCAGGAGTCGCCCGCCATCTGTATTGGAGAAGGCAGAAAGGGTCCGCGCGATCTTGCGGGCTTCGCTGATTTCAAATTTGAAATCCAGCTGCTGGTGTTCCCCTTCATCAATCAGGGAACGAATGTATTTCGGACCACTCAGTTCCATGGGTACAAAAATAGATCATCCTTACGAAGATGTGGCAATTTATATTCGATTTACTAACTTGAAAGCAAAAGCCATGATTAACTTTCGCACCCCATGATTAACTTTCGCTCCCCCCTGAACAATATTCTGGGTCATATTCAGTATGGACTGGCCCAATTCAGACGCTGGTTTCTCAAGGTTTGTGTTCTCACACCCGGACACTGGAAATGGGCGGCCGGGGCCATCCGTTCCATTGGTTTTATCTTTGATGCGGAGAAGAAGGGAACGGTTCTTTTGGACCAGATAGGATTTTCCAGGTAAATAGTGATTTTTACAAAGGATTATATACAAACCTATATTCATATCATGAAATTTTTCTCTTTGATAGTACTAAGTATTCTTGCTTTTTGTAGTGCCTGTACCAGCGACCAACCAAGGGCGGATGCCGGGGCATTGCCCAATATAGTAGTGATCTATTGCGACGACCTGGGTTATGGCGATCTGGGATGTTTTGGCAATGAGGTGATCCGCACCCCCAGCATCGACCGAATGGCCAGTGAGGGAATGAAATTTACCGAGTTCTACTCCGCCTCGCCCGTCTGTTCTCCCTCCAGGGCAGCGCTGCTTACCGGCAGAGTCCCGCAACGCATGGGGATCAACTCTGTCTTTTTCCCGCGCTCCTTTACAGGGATGCCACTGGAGGAGATCACTTCAGCAAACCTGTTAAAATCGAAGGGATATGCCACGGGTATTGTGGGCAAATGGCACCTGGGTCACCGCGAAAAGTTCCTTCCTCTCCAGCGCGGATTTGATGAGTATTTCGGTATTCCCTACAGCAATGATATGCACAGCGCCGTCTATATTGAGGGCAACGAGGTGGTGGAATTCCGGCCCGACCAGCACTTTACCACAAAAACGTATACAGAGAAAGCCTGCGATTTTATCGATCGACATGCAGGCGCCCCGTTTTATCTCTATCTGGCCCACTCCATGCCCCATGTACCTATTTATGCCTCGCCGGATTTTGACGGACGTTCGGGGAATGGCCTGTATGCCGATGTGATCGAGGAGATCGACTGGAGCGTGGGTGAGGTGCTGAAGAAACTGGAAGAACTTGGGGTGCTTAATAATACCCTGGTGATCTTTTCAAGCGATAACGGTCCCTGGCTGGCTATGCGAGAACTAGGGGGGTCGGCCGGAATCCTTCGGGAAGGAAAGCAGTTTACCTTTGAAGGAGGACAGCGGGTGCCTACCCTGGCCCTGTGGCCCGATGTGATCGAAGCCGGCTCGGTCTATGATGATATGGCCCTGATGATGGACTGGTTTCCCACCTTTGCGGAGATCACGGGAGCTGAGATGCCGCTTGACCGGGACTACGACGGGGAAAGTATCCTGAAGGTGCTGAATGGATCGGGTTTGCGTGAAGGGAAGGAATTTCTCTATTACGACGGGGCCGATCTGCAGTGTTACCGGAACGGCGACTGGAAACTGAAGTTGCCCTACAAAGGTTTCCATGGGGCCGACTGGAAAAAGGCGGTGGCACCACACGACACCCTGCTGTTCAACCTGAAAAGCGATCCGGGCGAAAAGATCAATCTATATGCAGAGCAGCCAAAAAAGGTAAGGGAGATGGCGACCCTGATGGCTGCCTATCGCCAATCGAAAGGCGCACTGCCCCCCTCACTGGATATCGGAGTCAATGCCGACCATGCCCATAACACCTACCTGGTGAAGAAATATGGTCCGGATTATAACCGGGTAGAGTGGTAGTTTCCGCTGAAATATCGTATTTTTACCATGAAATACATAAATTGCATATTTAAATTTCATGGAAAAACACCTGCAACGTATAGCTGAAAATCATATTCTAAATGACTTGCAGCAGTTTCCTATTGTTGGGATAGTCGGCCCCAGGCAGGTTGGTAAGACAACCCTGGCTAAAATGCTTATGAATAAGCTGGATAGAAAGGCATATTATCTGGATCTGGAGCTGCAGGAAGATATTGCTAAACTTGAAAATGCTGAAATCTATTTCAAAAACCACCAGGAAGATTGTATCATTCTGGATGAAATACAAAACCTTCCTGAACTGTTCCCTGTATTGAGAGGAATGACAGATAAATTTAGGATTCCGGGGAGGTTCATTATTTTAGGATCAGCTTCACCCAGCCTCATAAGAAAAAGTTCCGATTCTCTTGCCGGACGTATTGCTTATACGCAGTTATCTCCGTTAAATATCACTGAGGTAGGACAGCAGTCCGGCTTAGAGAAACATTGGTTTTCAGGAGGCTTCCCGGATTCAATTCTTGCAAAAGATATACCGGCTTCTAAAAACTGGTTACATAATTTTATTCAAACTTACACAGATAAGGACTTGCCTTTATTGGGAATGCCGGCTGCCCCAATAGTCATAAGAAGGTTTTTAACCATGCTGGCAAATTACCAGGGGGGGATTTGGAATGCAAGTAACTTTGCGAAATCCATGGGCCTAAGCTATCCGACGCTTAACAGGTACCTTGATTTTCTAGAGGAGGCCTTCCTGGTTACCCGGCTGCAAGCTTTCAGCCATAACATCAAAAAACGATTGGTAAAATCACCCAAGGTGTATATCAGGGATAGCGGAGTGTTGCACTACCTCACATCAATTACTGACTTTGAGCAATTGCAGGGGAACGTATTGATCGGTAATTCCTGGGAAGGATATGTCATTGAACAAATAAAGGAATTGTTGTCTCCGGCTATAGACCTCTATTTTTATCGTACACATAATGGTGCGGAGTGCGATCTGGTCCTGGTCAAAGGATTACAAGCCATTTCGGCCATAGAGATCAAATATACTTCGGCCCCCAGAATCTCTAAAGGGTTTAGAATTGCTATTGAAGATCTGGGTACTTCGGAAAATTATATCATTACGCCGTATTCAGAGACCTATATGAAAACTGAAAATCTCAGAGTTTGTAAGCTGCAAGAATACCTGGATAAATATATTATCAGGTAAATTCTGCATTGGCATGCAGAGAGTAATAGGTCTTACTTACTCATACCAGGGCAAAAACCTGGGTGGGTTTGGCTCGATTAGCTTTGGGGGTCGTGGATTGAGGGGCTCTCCGTTGAGAACCTTTTCATAGAGGGGGAGAAAATTCTGAGCCATATGGATGGATGCGAAATTGTCGCAGACATATTCGTGGCATCTGCGCCTGTCGTACTCATCCACATTTTTCAATGCCTCCAGCAGTTCGGATTTTTTGTTGCTGAGGAAGCCGAATTCGGAGGTCACCAGTTCGGGCAGAGCGCCATATGGAGTGCCAAATACGGGACAGCCGAAATAGAGACTCTCCACCACGGCCAGTCCCATGGGCTCGTTCCAGCGTACAGGAAACAGGAGGGCTTTAGATCCATTGATCAGCCGGTTCTTCTGCTCGCCTCCCACCATGCCCTCAAAGCTGATCCGGCGATCGAGGGTGATCCGAATGCCCATCTTCAGGTTCACACGGGTTCCGCCCAGGACCTTCAGAGGATGTCCCGAGGCCTTTGCAATACTGATACATCCCTTGAGATTCTTAACCCGCCAGGCTGCTTTCCCAAGGAAGTGAAGATAGGAGCGGGGATTGTCCAGCTGCGGTTTCCCATACTCTTCCAGTCCCAGTCCATTGTAGACAAATACCTCGCTTCCGAAACGGGAGGCATGGTCGCGGGAGATAAAGGTGGTATTGATATCAAATTCCCGCTCGTCGGACGAGTTGCCATGCAGGGTGATCATATAGGGTTTGGGCAGGGGTTCCCAGATGGGGATATGCGAGTGGACCAGGTCCACATCTTCGGGGATCTGACTGGCCAGAGAAAGTTCAGGGTTCAGGGCGATCACCCTGGCAAAATCGCATTGCGATCCCTGCCTCACCAGGAAGGTGATGCGGTGACCCATCTTGATGAGCTCCTTGCCCAGGTACCAGACATCCCTGCTGGTGCCTCCATATTTGGGAGTTGGGATCAGGCCGTTATAGAGAATCAGAATATGGAGGGGACCCATGCTTATGGTTTTTTATGAATGCGTGAAAGAGCGGATAGGAAGAGAGGAATGTCGTTGGCGCTTACAGTAGCCATACGTTCCATGATGCGGTGGTGGAGCGGGCTTCCAACAGGAATACCCGATTCATTCAATAGTTGCTGCACCTGGTATTTCAGGGTTCCCCATCCCTCTCCCGATTTTGAGAGGGTTGCTCCGGGCATGTCCAGTCGATTCAGGGGAGAGAGCTCGTAGGCACATACCATAACAGCCTGTCCCAGGTTGAGCGATGGGTAGCTGCCTGCCATGGGGATGCTCATGGCCATATCCGACTTTAGCACCAGGGTATTGGGGAGTCCGCTCTCCTCGGTGCCGAAGAGGATTCCAACCTTGTTAAGATGCTCCTTTTTGTTTTCCAGCTGCTCCCGGATTTCACGACTGGAATGATAGTCGTGCTTGGCCGTTCGCTCTTTGGCCGTGGTACAGATTACCAGGTCGAGGTCCGCCACGGCACTTTCAAAATCATTAAAGACCCGGGCCGACTGAAGGACATGATGCGATCCATGAGCCAGCATCATGGCCTCCTGGCCGAGATGGTCACATGGATCGATCAGTCGGAGCTGAGTGAAGCCCATGGTAAGCATGGCCCTGGCGGCGGCTCCCACATTGCCGGGTACAGCCGGCTTATATAGAATAAAATGGATTTCCATAAACGGACTGCCAAATTACAACTTTTCCATCTTATTGATAAGGATGTTTCCGCGCGCTTTGAATCCGACGCTGTTATTCTCCGCCTGGTCCTCGATCACGGCGATCAGCTCATTTTTTAATTCGGGGTAGAGCAACACATGGTGGTAGATGATCTGCATGGCATGGGCCTTCACAGCCACCGGATAGAGTTCAGAGACCAGGTAGTTGAAACAGAGATCAATCAACAGGCCTTGCTCATCTTCGGGAATCTCGTGTCGGGTGAGCAATCTGAGCAGGGAGCGAAGGGCCCCCTTCGACTCCAGTGAAGGCAGTTTTTGTATAATTTCCGGAATATATTTCCTGGCCAGTCCCGGCCTTTTTTCATCGGCGCCATCCAGTACCCAGCAGGCCCTCCAGGAAAGGGGATCCTTTTCATGGAGGGCCAGTTGGAGCAGGTTTAGGAAGTGAGAATCCGATTTAACAATCTCACTGATCAGCAGTTCTCTCTCTACCACTGATGGAATATCGGTCAGCATGGACCGGAAATCCATTATTCTTCTTCCTCTGTTTTTTGTCTCATGGATATGATGGTGTAACCCTTGGTGCTGATCTTATGGGAATGGTTCAGGTCGATTTTGGTAACCAGCATGGTGGATCTTTCGCCATTTTTCTCAATCGTTTCATATTCCAGGGTCATGCCCTTCATGCCATAGGCTTGGGCAAACATGCCTCCAAAGGTTTGCTGGTTATTCATCCACTCCTTTCGCATCTCCTTGCCCAGTTTCTCCGAAAGCCACATATGAACTTCAGATTCTTCATCTTCCACCAGGTACTCGTTGCATTTGTATCCAAGGATGGACTTGGTTTTTCCTGTTTTCTTGATGTTTGGAGGAAGCAGGTCGTTGTCTTCATTGGAATCATCATTATAATCCTCGGCCAATGCGGCAATGGCCTCCTTATCGATGGTGGTGGCGATACCGGCCTTCTCCCCGTCTGCATCGGAGAGGATCAGCATGGCACTGTTCTTGGTGTCGAAAATAATGGTCGATTGATCTTCCTCATCCTTGAATACCATAGCATAATCGGCATCCTGCTTATGCATATAGTTGTCATAGACCATCTGCTCGTCCAGCTTGCCATTTTTCTTGTATTCGCTGATCTCCATCTGGATGTAGGCGTCAAAGCTATATACTGTTTCATACGCTACATTATCGGTTAGTCCCAGTGCATCCAGGTATACACGATCCATGGTGGTATTTGGAGTTTTATCGGGTTCGCGTCCCTCTTCAACGGCCTTGACGCTATCTCTCTTGGCCTGAGCTTCCAGGTTGTCGTTTAGAATTTTATTCTTGAGCCTTGTGCGAAGGCTCTGAGCTTGAGAATCCTGAAAAGAGAAGATTAAGGCCAGTATGGCGATGAGAAGTGCTGTGCGTTTCATTTTCTTAAATTTTGCTTGTGTGTTAGTTTGCAATTTAATACTAATATCTTTGAACAACAATCATCATTCCATGAAGTTCAAAAAGCCTTTGACCCACGGACGTCTGGTGAAGAGATACAAACGATTTCTGGCCGATGTGCTACTCGATGATGGTACTCTGGTGACCGAGCGGGGTCGTAAGCACCTGAACACCCTGATCAGGGTGAAAAGGGCAGGCATGCGCGCTGTGATGCTCTATGTGGTTCAGCGCATGGATGTGCGGATATTCTCCCCGGCCAGGGAGTTGAAGTGATTGTCGCCCAGGCCAGGCTTAGCCCCGATGGCATCGAGTTCCACCGGGTTCTGCCGTTTGTGACTTTTTAGGGATTATATCATCCCCACTATTCGAGGCAGTATCATGATCTGATCGACTAAAATAGAAATCGCTAAAAGTGACAGACTCTTGATATATGAGAGCTTTGATTTCCATTAGCTTACGCAACAAAGGAATCATTTTTTTCGTCGGGCGGCAGCTTAATAGTATAGGGAAGATTCTGTGGGCAGGGCTTGTGTGCTTTTTTATTGTGCCGCCGGCAGTACGAACGAGCATGGACTTTGTCCGATTATCAGGAGTTCTCTATTCCTGAGGCTTTTGCCTGGCTCCCCGGATATTGACCAATACGATCTCCTTCTTTCTTGGCTTATAACGATAAGTAAGGATGGTCAGGCGATTAATAGGCCCCCGATACAAATTTTTTTGACTGCCTGTGGACTCCAGCATATGGGGATTCTCTTTAAGGAGGTCAAAAAAGTGCTTGGTTTCCCTTACAAAATTGCTTACCTCTTTATCTGTCCATTCTTCCTCTAAGTATCTAGCAATAGAGGCATAGCCCTCTTCTGCCCTTTTTGACCAGACAAGTTTCAGAGCCATTTTTCGTACTTTTTCATCACCTCTTCATGGGGGATTACTTCGCCTCTGTCTGCCTCAGCAAGGCCTTGTTCGATCTCAGCCTTTTCTTCATCACTTATGGTATCCCACCAATCGGTTTGTGTTGCTGCTTTACCTGACAATAGTGTTTTAACAGCATTCAAAACATTGCTGTCCGATATTTTATCGATCATATTGTGCAGGTCGGTCCGTAAATCAACAATATCCATAATTAGCATGTTTCTGTCTCCTACAAATTTAAGAATTAATAAAGAACAACACCAAAAGTCCAGGGAAAGCTATAATCCCAGACGGATCGGCAAATAGGAGGGGATTATTCAGGGCATAAGAGTATCTGTTGTAACTGTTTGGATACTGAGGGGCCTGAACATATGGATCGGGGCTTAGGAACCTGCCCAGAAGTGGATCATAGATCCTTCCATTACAAATATAGCAGTTAGCCCATTACCACCATGGATATAGTGATACTTTTTTACTCCAGCTGAAGTAGAATCTTCCTCGTAATCTATATCAAAATACTTCACCCTCTCTACAGTGCTGTTTCTTGTGGTGGTAGTTTTGATTCTTTGGTTGTTCAGTCCATAGCTAAAGCTTATGTTTAGAGGGGTGTTTCCCGAAAGTGTATCAGTAATGGATATTACTTTATTGAAACAATTATATGATATGAACTGCGGAGGTGGAATATAGGATGCATCCGGATCATTGATAGTGGTTAGTGCATGTGGGCCGGCTGTACTTTTCCCATAATCTATATCTGTACTAATATTTGTTTTGGAGGTAATGTTCCCACAATTGTCATAATCCAGTGTTATGTCTGCTGCCGGCACGTGTGATTCGTTCAGATAATAATCTATGTCTGTGAGACGGTTCAGCTCATCGTAAGTAAACAACTCCTCCTGGTTGGTCTTCAGATCCTCCCTTGAGGTCAAGTTACCCAGGTCGTCAAAGCTATATTTCATATTGTAGATTGAACCGGTGGTTACCTGGCTTAATCTACCAACGTTATTGTAGGTCATAGATGTAGAGTAATTGCCTTGGGAGTAGGAGGTGATCTGTCCCAGTGCGTTCACATCCGAGCAGCTCCACAGCGTAAGTCCATCTCCGGTGATTTGATCCAGGTCTCCATAGGATGTGTATGAATACTGAACTTCAAACTCTGAAGGATAGGTTCTGGTCATAGGTCTGCCAAACCAATCATAAGTGAAGGTATTGGTAAAGGATTTACCGGGCAAGGTTTTAGTCTGGGTAAGCAATCTCCCATAATCGGAGTCATATGTATAAACCTCCTGTAAAGTGAGATCGTTGTTGTAAAGAGAGTCAACCATCCCAAAGGCCGCATTGGTGGTATCTGAAATATATGAATAGTTGATATCTCCACGTGTATCGCTGGTTTTTGTGATCCTGCCAATGTCATCATACTGATAGGTCGTAGTATCATTTTTGGCATTTATCTGCTGAAGGAGTTGACCAAACGCATCATATAGAGAGGTGATGGTCCCAGCATCCGGGTCGGTAATCGTTGTACGGTTTCCTTGGGCATCATAGGTCATTGTGGTTTTTTCAGATGGATGTGTATCAACATATGATTCCTTCAGTTTGCCATTTGGGAAGTAGTTATGGTATACTATATTCCCAAGATTATCTTCACTCTCGATGGTCTCGCCCAATGCATTGACTTCTGTTCTCGATACAGTGGTATCAGTGTCCTCCGAGGTAGTGGTGATTGTAGTTTGTAGACCGTCATAGTCGTATGAGTATATAACCGCATCCGCTGATGTTTGAGTAAGCACCCTGCCATAACTGTCGTAAGTATAGGTAGCCCACAATGGAGACTCCGCTGAAAAGTATGGCAATGATTGTCTATATACCTGTCCTTTTGAGTTATATTCTGTATCGGTATAAATCAAATCGCCATCAAAACCTTTGGTCACTGTTCTTAACTCACGCCCCACCTCATCACAGTAGGTTACTACTTCGGGAGTGCTTGAAGAACTACCCCATTTGTAATACAACGCTCCTGTAGGTCTTTCATCTGGGGGGCGGTTGGCTGCCCATAAAACAGCTGACGCCGCTTCGATATGATCCGCGCCAATGGTTTTCTTATTTCTTAAGAATGGTCCATATTCAACAGTGGTCTCTGTTCGGTTCACCGCAGCCTGTGACTCTAGAAGACCGGTGGAAGGATCCCACTCGTATGTCTCTTTATGGTCCAGGGGGGCTGTTTTAGAGTATCCGTCCTACTAACCCATCTTTCCAGGAATATTTATAACAACTATGTTTGCT
>JAOZQY010000136.1 GCA_029931975.1 Bacteroidales bacterium
AATGATATACATGAAGTGGAGTTACATGTAAGCCTTTGATATGAGAGAGAGATTATACATGATGCTGGAACAGAACAGGATACTGAGACACTTGCTATTCTGGTGTGCCTGGGTGATTGGATTTACGTTTATTAAGAGCTTTGGAGAACCTGCAGAGTACTACCTGGGGTGGTTCTCATACTACCTGCTTACGCTACCAATCTTTATTGCACATACATACCTGGTGGCCTATTTTCTGATTCCTAATTTTCTGAACAGGCGGATGATTCCCCTCTTCATCGTTTTATTCCTGTTGCTTTTTTATGGATTTTCTGTATTGGAACTCCTCCTGAGTAATGAGTTTATCTATAAATGGTATGCTTTAGGGATTGAGATTATGGAGAACTACCTGGCTCCCGGAAATGTGATCCGCAGTGGCCTGGGGAACTTTTATATTGTCCTGGTATTTCTGGCTGCCAGAACCATCAGGGAGTGGTATTATGCCGACTCGCGCAGTAAGGAGCTGCAACATTTAGAGTTACAGCAGCAGATGGAGAATGCCATTACCAGGGTTCAACCGCATATGTTATTATATGCCATTGATCATATAGATCGCTTGGTGGCAGATGCATCACCGGATGTTACCAAAGCGATAGCCCTCACATCTGAACTCCTGAACGAGGTGATGGTCTATCATGAAGAAAAGCATAAAATTTTCTCCAGGGAGATTGATCTGGTCAGGAAATTAGTGGTGTTGGTCTCCGTGCTCAGAAATTGCAAGCCCGATGTGGAGTTTTTTATTTCGGGCGATCCGGCTCAGATAAAGATGCCTCACATGATCCTGTTTACACTGGTAGATTTGCTATTCAGGAAATTTGAGAATGAGCCATCCCTGCCTGAACTGAATATCGAGGCTTCGGGCTTTTCCGATATGATCAATGTTCAGATCTTATACAACGGAACAAGAAAACCTGGAGAGACCATGCAGGACTATATTCAAACCATGCAGCAGATAGAATCCTTTTATACTGGTCAGGTCGTCATGAAGGTTGAATCGCATGCTTATGGTTGTTCAGTAATCATCACCAACATTAACGAATCAACTGTCAATACCATTTACCCCCGGTCAGGTGCTCTTAACACCCCTGAATAGGTCATAAACTGAATAAGTTTTTTTACCCAGGTGTGGTGCACTACATTTGATTCGACTCTATGCACATCAATTGACAACTTGCCGTCAGCAGTCTTACTTTAAGGTTTTAGGTTTAATAAGTAACTCACCGACGGCAAGTTTTTTTCCTCACCATTCATTTTCTACCAGATAATAATTGTTCCAAGGCGCACAGCCATGTTCAGTACCGGACAATTTTAACACTCATTCAAATCGCGAAATAGAACGTAAGAGTTAGATAATCAGCATAAAACATTCTTTGGCATAATAAGTGCAATGCTATTAACAGTGAATTGTACAGGGATGCTACAAAAAGGAGATATAGAAATGATTATCGATCAATATTTAATTTCGCGGAATGTTCAGCAGCACGACGATGATCGTAACAACCTGGAGTTGTTCAAGAACCTGTTGCAGCCCCATTTCCTGTTCAATTCTCTCAATAATCTTTACGCCCTTTCACTACGTAAGTCAGAGGAAACCCCGGAAGCTATTGCAATGCTTTCGAACATGCTGGAGCGCGTGGTTTCATATTCCCGCCAGGAGACAATTCTTCTCTCAGAAGAGATTGCTTTGATTCAAGAGTATATTGCCCTGGAGAAAATCTGGCTGGGTGAATGTTCTTTTGTTATTGACTTCCAGGTGAAGGGTGAGACCAATGACGTTTCCATTCCACCGCTGACTATCTATACATTGATCGAGAATGCATTTAAGCATGGCATTAGAAAGTGCCATAACAATGGATGGCTTACTATTCACCTGGTGGTCAAGGATGACAAGATCCTGCTGAAGGTGAGAAATGGTGTGATGCCCTGTGCAGAAACAACCCAGTGTTCACCAGTTGCAAGTACCGGCCTGGGCATTGAAGCGGTCAGAAAGCTTCTTGAATTCTCCTTCAGAAATCATTACCACCTGGATGCCCGTCCCATAGGCAATGTTTATGCAGTGGACCTGATTATCGCTCGGGTGGCAGCCTAAAGAACATCATAGTCTTTTACACTTCTTTTCATGTCTTATGTATCCTCTGCCATGTAGTTGGTTGAACTTAATTGATTTCGCCTTTTTTTCTGGCTAAATTTCTATGAAACAACAATAAGTGAGCTATGAAGAAGGTTAGTTTGTTTAGTAGATTGGCGACCGTTGTCGTTGCACTCTGTTTGTTTACTACATTTGTTTTTGCAGATGGGGAGACTTCAGAGGTTTATCTGACAGGCACCTCCACTTCGCTGGCAGGCGATTTTGTGGTGCAAACCACCAGTGACATGTTTCATTATATGGGTCAGGAATATGAAGTATTCAGGGTTTATTACGACGACCCTTCCATGAACATGAATATTGCAGTTAATAATAAGGGAGCGTGTACCTCATTTGTGGCCTTTAATGGCGAGTTTATGTTTTTTTACAATTGCAATAAGCACGGTTTTGGCGTAAGAAAAGTGATGTTTTCAAATCCATGGGCCAAGGATGTATTCGATCCGCAGCAGTTCCATGACCAGACAGTTCTGATGAAGAAAAGGAAGGTTGAAAAGAAGCAAGCTGTGGGTTTGATTGCAGCTTATGTCCCTCAGTTAAAAGGATAAGCACTTGAACTAACCAGGAGTTTCTAGCAGTACAAATCACCCATTGCAGGGGTCGTCCACCACTGGCGGACGACCCTTTGTGTTTTGTAACATACAGGTATTCAAATCCTTAACAGGCCTCCGTTTCTATCCGCTATCGAACAAATGTGTCCATTTTCGGGCATATTTAACAATTTTTACAATATCAACAAAACGGGCATAACAGTCAGATAATCAGCGCTAAAGAACTCTTGGCACGAGGATTGATTTATCTTTAGCATCAAATAAACTATTAATACAACAAAAAACCTGAATAAGATGAAATCAAAAGTAAATTACCTCAAGAGATTCGCAACTGCAGCAGTTGCTCTTTTATTTGTATGTGGTGCTCTTTTTGCCGATGGTGAAGCTACAGAAGTATATATGACAGGTTCCTCTAATACTACTGCAGGTGATTATGTGGTTACCGGCACTGATGATGTCTATCATTTCCAGGGTCAGGAGTTCACAGTGTACAATGTATATTATGACAATCCTTCCCACAATATGCAGATTGCCGTTCCTGAAAATGGAGACTGCAAATCATTCATTGCTTATACCGATGGATACTGGTTTATGTACAACTGCACCAAGGATGGTTTTGGTGTACGTAAATCACTCTTCAAAAGTCCAGCGGTAAGAGATGGGTTTGATGCCAGGGAATATCAGAACCAGAGCGTTCTTGTGAAGACCCGCAAGATTGAGCAAGATCAGGCAGTTGGACTGATTGCTTCCTATCTGCCCAAGTTGCAAGGATAAGTACAATATAGATAGGATCTCGTATCCTCCGATCATTATCAAACGTTCGCCTCGGCGGACGTTTTTTTGTGTTGTAGAAGTGAGAGTATTTATTTACTTTTGTCCTGCTTTAAGCATTTCCCGGAGAGGTGGGAGAGTGGCTTAATCCACCAGTTTGCTAAACTGGCGTACTCGATTAGGGTACCGGGGGTTCGAATCCCCCCCTCTCCGCAAAACAGAAAAACCCTCAGCGAAAGCTGGGGGTTTTCTGCTTTGCAGAAACTCGTTCCCAAGGGATCCATCACGAGCGATAGCGAGTACTCCCTTCAACTGCGTTGCCGGAGTACCCCTTTCTTCACAGGTCTGTCCCTTATGAAAGGTCCAGCTGACCCCGTTCACCCCCAGTTCATCCCATTCATCACACTCCTCTTCGGTCCAGCCGTCTTTGCAATAGGTACTGTTATACTCTGCACTGAAGCTGGTGCTCAATTTCCCACAATTACTACCCAGGAATAAAAGGCCGGTAAATCCAGCCACGAAAAGAATCTGTCTTTTGATTTTCATTTTCTCAGGATTGGTTCAAACTGGGACTGAGGTGCAAATCAAAAATAGGAATTATTATGCCTAAAGTCAATCTATTTGACCATCTCGCACCATGGAGGTGCCGATACGGATTGTACTAAGATTTGCCTTCCAGCAACTGTATCACTGCATCCCTGTAACTCCTGCTGATTGGAATCTCGTATTTCCCGATCTCAATGGTGTCGCTGGTGAAACGCTCCACTTTATCCAATGAAACAATAAAAGATCGATGGGTTCTGAGAAATTTGGCCCGGGGTAGCATGGCCTCAAGGTTGGACAGGGTTTCCCGTGTTATCAGCATTTGTTCATCATCCCGATGTATCTTGATATAGTCACTAAGGCTTTCAACATACAGGATTTCATTGAAGCTGACCTTTACCATTTTTCGTTCAGCCCTTACAAAAATGAAATCACTCTTTTCGATATGCAAAGTCTTGCCTGGATTTTGTTCATGGGAAGTACTCTCATCCAGGTATTTATGAATCCCCTGGAGGAGTCTTTCAAAGGAAATTGGTTTCAGGAGATAGTCAACTGCCTTGAGGTCGAAACCATCAACAGCATAGTCCCTGTAAGCCGTTGTGAAAATGATTTTCAGTTCATCAGAAATGGATTTTGCAAAGGAAAGGCCTGATATATCCGGCATATTGATATCCAGGAAAACAAGGTCAACATGATGAGAATTAACTGCCTAAAAAGCTTCAAGGGCATTCTTGCAAGAGGCAATCACATGAATGCTTTCAATTTTATCCAGGTGATTTTCAAGAACCTCCCGGGCCAGTGCCTCGTCATCTACGATGATGCAATTTACAGGTTTAGTCATCATTTATTTGAATGCTATTGTCAATTCGAGAATCAAGACTGGATCCTTGAAGCTGGATGTTGATGTGTATCTGTAAGTAGCCATCGACTATTTCCCCGTGTTTGAATGCATTCTCCACGAAAGGAATAAGTAGCATGGGCGCTATCACAATCTGCTTGTCCATATCGCCGACCTGAAGTTCTACTTTCAGATTTTCCTGGAAACGAATTTTTTCCAGTTCGGTGTATTCCCTGATATGTTCCACTTCCTCGTTCAGACTGACCCTTGGTTTAGCGACCTGGTACAGAATGTAATCCAGCAGATTGGATAATTTATGTATAATCTCAGGGGTATGTGCCGATTGCTTCAGAGCAAGGCCATAGATGGTGTTCAGGGTATTGAACAGGAAGTGGGGATGAATCTGTTTTTTCAGATAGTTGAGTTCCTGTTCCTTGATTTGTAGTTGAGCTGTCAGTATTTTATTCTGAAGATCCCTGTTTCTTTTTTCGGTTCGAAAGTTCCTGTTAAGAATGGTGATAAAACTGACAAGGCCCACTACCAGGTAAACAAGAATCAGGATGAAGAAGAAGTTCTTCACCATGGGTGAAATATTGGAAGCATTGAACCCCTGATAAATGTACATGCATCCGTAAATGATCAGTACGATGAAATAGGAGGATCCCGCCAGGGTATAGAAGCTGTAAAGAGCAAATTTCCCATATTCCCTTGTAAAAAGATATTTCGGAATCAGGAAGTATACTGCAAAATAGGTAAGGGCCATTGTCAGTGGAAGGAGAAGGCTTGAAAACCATCTGACATATCCCAGGTCTGAAGAGTTATAGGAAAAGAAATAGTAAAAGTAGAACCGACCCTAATCCAGAGCAATAAATGAAATACAATTTGCAGTACCAGCATTGTCATTCACCGCTTAAAGATTGTGATTTATCGCAAAATGAAAATGGCAGTTAAAATGCATGATATATTGCGATTGAAAACACATTAAAACCTTACAATTATGAAATCGATTATTGAAAAGTTAAACGACGGTGGCCCTTTTTTTACTTATGTGATCATGCTTTTTCTGCTGCTGATTACTGTGCTGATTGTACGGGCCTTTATTCAGGGCGATTTTACTAAGAAAACCCGTTCCCTGATTGCATCCCTGTCCTGGTTTGCACTCGCCTGGGGATATCTGGGCAGAACCTTCGGGCTTATCTTGGCTTTTGATAAAATTGCAGCTGCCGGAGAGATTACTCCCGAACATATGGCTGGAGGCCTGAAAATGGCCCTGATCGGACCGCTATGCGGGCTTACCGCATTTCTGGTGGGCAGGTTGGGGATTATCCTTTTGCAGTGGAAAGCTACAAAGGATTCATTTGAATAGTCTTTATCTATTTTAAACCCTTCTTTTGAGCCCCGGATATTTCGCCGGGGCTTTTTTTTATAAATTAGCTGCAAATAACAAGCTGTATTATGAAAATCATATCACTGTCCGATGTAGAGAAAAAAGAGGTCCACATGGAAGGCGCTGTAGGTGCCTGGAGACAATTGCCACTGGGTAGCGGGGACGGTACACCCGTCTATTCCTACCGGGTGTTTACCGTGGACACAGGGGGACATACTCCCTACCACCAGCATCCCTATGAGCATATGAACTACGTGATCGAAGGACAGGGTGCCCTGGTCAACGAAGAAGGGGAGGAGACTCCTTTAAAAGCAGGTGATTTCGCCCTGGTGGATCCTTCAGAGAAACATCAGTACCGCAACAAGGGTGATCAACCCTTTAAGATGATCTGTGGGGTGCCGAAGGAATTCGAGTGAGAATGGAGT
>JAOZQY010000053.1 GCA_029931975.1 Bacteroidales bacterium
AGATTAAATCGAGAGCGAAGGCAGTCGGTACCATAGGAGTGCCATGTCAGTTCTTCCAGCAAAGGGGCTGCAATTAACAAAAACCATACAGGGAAAATCGCTGATGAAAAGGTATACGAACCCCTGAGAGCAAACTGGTTTATACTGTATCCAAAAAGCAGTGATATTGTCTGGGCTGCTAAAATACTGATCAACTCTTTAATTCTTTATCAGGGAGTATAAAACAGAGTGCAATTATTACTGGTGCCAGCAATCCTGCAAAGCTGGTAAGTCCCGTTGCCCATTCAATGGCTGGAGTGTAGGGTTCCTTGTGGCTTAAATAAGCACTGAAAAGCCATAAGGACCATGGAATAACAATGGATAAAGCATAAAAGGTATAATGTCTTTTGTATTTTTTAATAATCTGACTGTTTTGCTCTGTTTGATTCATCAAGTGATTGTTTTTGAATTAATGAATTGATCCAATACAGTTATTTCATTTTCCGATAGCAATCCATTTCGTGATTTAAAGGTGGTGAATGGACTATTTGTACTTCCATATATGTGTTCCTCCATTTTCTTAAACATACTGCCGGTAAGAATTTTGTACGTGGTGAACAAAGCCGTCCTGGCTTTTATGGGATTAGGTAACTCTGCTGCGAAATCAATCCAACTCTTTTCCGGGTGTTGAAGAAAAAACATCAGACCACTTGGCCTGCAACCCAATAATAAATAGTCTGCATTATGGAGTATATCACTGTGGTATTTTTTCATGGATAGGACAACTACTTCATTTTTCTTTGTTCCCAGGTATAATCCAATTTCTTCAGAATACTTCCTGGTTGTACCGCTTTTGCTGTTGTAAGTAATGACTACTTTCTTCATCGTTTTTTGAGTTTTTCATTTTTGTGAAACAATCAGGTAATTGGGGGGCTGGGGATGCAGGTTCCAGATCTCTGTGATTTTGGAATGAGTTAATCATGAAGATTTCGAGTTACATTGTGTACGATATTTCTTCTGAAAGAATAGGGTGTGGGTTTTCCCTTTCCGATCCTGATGAGCTGAAGGGGCACATTGCCTTCCACCCCGCACAGTTCTGCAAGTTGTTTTTGAATCAGGATGAATTCCATGGGAAGGGGAACATGCGCATATTGGATCCCGGCATTTGACAGGCTCAGTACAAATCGTTGCAGGGAGCTGCCAAGTTTGATCCATTGATCATTCCTGCTTTCCTTCGCAGTAAACAGGATAAGGCCGGAGGAATGATGTATCAGGCTTTTCCATCTTTTTACCTGTTTTTTTTCAGTAAACTGACTACTGATAAAGAGTTTGCTGAGTCTTGTTCCTGACAAGCCATGGCCTAGAGATGTTGATCTGATTCCATCACCTTTCAACATGGCTTCTTTTTCACTGAACCTGATCCACTGTGCTTTCTCTTTTACATAGGATCGCTGGTTATTCAGGATCTGAATTCCTTTGCAAATCAGTGGGATGATCTGAGTCCAGAGCTCCTTTTGCATAAGAGGAATGATTAAAATACCCTCCTGGGAGGACTCCGCTGATAATTTGTCGATCAGAACCTCACTTATGTTGATAGGGGCATATTTTGACCTGATTACCTGGCGGTGATCAATCTGGTCGAACAGACCGGAAGGGTCGGGCTTTCCACCCTCTTCTAATTTGATGCTGACCATGGTATAGAGGGGCAATTTCCTGATTTCCGGAATTGCTTCGTATCCCAATTGTCTGGAAGTCAGAACCAGGTTTTCAAGTACACAGCCCAGGCTGATGTAAAGGTTCGTGTTACATGGATCGATGGTTGGCAGGGACCTGGAAAAGTCAGGCAATAGATTGATCAGCCCCGGTTCAACTTCAAAACGCCATGGCTGTGAGTTCAGCTGAGAAGGTGCCTTAATGGCGTGCCTGATGATTTTTTCATTAATTTCTTCGGGAATCATTTCTATCCTTGCTTTGCTTTACACAAAACTCAGGATTACATAAGGAAATGTAGTTCCACTTTACCCGGGGCAGGTATCACTTTAGCTGTCAAGAGGTCTCACTTTTCAGCGAGACCTTTGATATAGTCGCCCGGGGAGATATTTTCTTTTTTATGAAAGGCTCTGTAAAATGCTGCTTTTGAGTTGAATCCGCAATTATATGCTATTCCCATAATGCTCAGATGACAGTTTTTCTCATCTATGACCTGCTCTTTAAATTCATCTATGCGGAATCCATTTATAAAATCAAAGAAATTCAAATTCAGATACCCGTTCAGAATGCCTGATAGGTAATCGGGCTGAACTTTCAATTGGGAGGCCAGACCGGCGCGTGTGATTTCAGGATTAAGATAGGGTTGCCTGTTTTCCATGTATTCGATCAGACTACTTGCAAAACTTTCATCGGAATCTGACAGGATAGGATCACTGCCAGTACTTAACTTTTCCTGATTGAGCCCGGGATATTTGTTGTCAGGACGTATAAAGACATTGCTCTGCCTTAGACCAAAGAATCCCATGACCAGGATGTAGATGGACCCAAATCCATAGCTCAACATCATCAGCTTCTTAAAAGAAGCAAACTGGAAAACCAGATCCAGATTAAATAGCAGGTGATTGATTCCATAGGTTATTAACGAAGCGATAATAAGAATCCTAAGCCAGTTCAGATCCTTATCATCGATCCGGGAGAAATATTGCTTCAGGTTCCGGCGGTGTTCACTGACCAGTTTGAGTGCCCACAGGTAGTAGGATATTGTGGATAATCCAATACAGCGGACTGCGATTTTATAGAAGTTCCCTGTTTTAAATGACTCGGATAGGACGATCCGTATTTTTTCTGAAGGATCGAGGATGATGAAATCTCGGTATTGTATCGCGAAGAAGACAAGGAAGGGTAGGAAATGAAGCAGATAAACGGGTTTGAAACGCAAGCCTCTTGCGGAAAGGGATTTGATGTAGTACCATAGTGCAGGTCCATGAAGAAACATGAAAATAAAACTGATGTTCAAGGCCCAGGGCATGGGAAAACCGTTGTGCATATTGTAGTATTGCAGGTAAGCTAATCCGATGGTAAGCCCAACAACTAAAAAGATCAGTCCAAGGAACAGGTCTGCTTTAGTTTTGTTTTTCATTGCCACAACCAGGATGGTCAGGAAGAGTGCCTCAAAGGTGCCGATGACAAGTAGAATACTCATTTCTTCACAGATAGCATAAAGCTATAAAAAGGAAAAGAGCCCGGCCAGGATTTTTGCAGGAAAATTATTCGCCAGTTGTCAACCGGGAAATAGCAGACAGACTATATCAAAGAGGGAAGGGAAATACTTACAATATGAATCATGTAATTTTTGGAAAAACCGGACTGCAGATCCTTATCATGGCAAGGATTTCTCACAGGGGGGTGCCAGCGAACCTTTTCTGGCAAAGGCATTGAAAAACGGGTATCGGGAGAAGGTATACCTGACCACCAAGCTTCCATGCTGGCTGGTGGGATCAAGGGAGGATATGGATCGCTTCCTGGATGAACTGGAACATGTGGCTGAGCTTTTTAAAGCGTGATAGTTATGCTATTAGTGTAGGAAGGTGATGTCGCCGGTAAGTAACTCATGCTCACCATTGATGTAGCTTACCCAGGCCTTGTAAACATAAACTCCCTGGCTGGCCAGCTCTCCTGATTTCAGGTAACCATCCCATCCAATGTGGACATCGTTCGATTCAAATATCTTCTCACCCCAGCGGTTAAAGATGATCATTTTCAGATCAATAGCATTCACCAGTTGGGGATGAAAAACTGTATTGTCAATGACATTGTCGGACCAGTGTCCCCCGCTTGGTCCGCTCCCGTTCCAGATAAATGCATTGGGAAATCCGGTACTTCCTTCACCTGCTATGACAGTGATCATTTTGTCCTGGACAAGGGTATCGGGACAATTATTTTCGCTCCATACATAAAGAGAAACTGTATAGACCCCTTCGGCTGAGTAAGTGTGGGATGGATTTACATCTGAGGATGTGTTTCCATCTCCAAAGTCCCACAAATAATCACTGCTGTTGACGGAGTTGTTGACAAATTTGATTAACTGACTCAGATTCTTGACTTCCAGGGGATAGGCATCGAATAGGGCCACCGGTTGCGGATGAATAAATACAGTTCTCCGGGCTGAATCAGTTCCGTTTAAACCGTATGCTGTCATTTTTACCTGGTGCTCTTTGCTTTCCCAGAACGTGTGCGTGGGTGAGACATCTGTGGAAAAGGTGCCGTCGTCAAAATCCCAAAGGTAGGTGTCCGCATACTGACTGCTGTTGCTGAAGCTTACGTCCAGGGGAGGGCAGCCCACAGCATCGGGTTCGAATCCGGCCCTGGGAGCCGGTGGCAGGATCTGGACACTTTTAGTAATGCTGTCGCGGCAATAAGGGCTGAATGATTTAAGCTCCACATCGTAAATTCCATAGTCAGAGTATAAATGCTGCTCTGGTTCTATGAGTGAGCTGGAGCTTCCATCTCCAAAACTCCAGCGATAGGACCAATCTCCCGCAGAGCTCAGGTTGCTTAGATAGATCTCTGAATCGGGGAAGTACTGGATCTCCGGGATTACAAGAAAGTCGGCCTTCGGATTGGGATAAACCCGAATACTATCGTTTTGCATACCCCTGCATCCGGAATTTGTTTCCACTGTAAGCTGGATATGAAATACAGTATCTGTGTTAGGAACACCGTAGAGGGTATCGCCAGCCACTATATCCAAAATCCAATCCCGCTTGTCGTAATGATAAGAATACCTTATCTGGTGGTTTGGGCTGATCATCCAGTTTCCATCACCAAAGTCCCAGATGTATCTGTAATAGCCTTCCACTGCTCCCAGATCTACATCGACGGGACTGCACTGTCCATTATAATCCATAGTCAGGTCCATTTGTGGCAAGGGATGGATCTCATTGGTCAATATGTCGGCCAGATCGCTTTCGCAGGAGTGACTGCCGTGGTGCTCGATGACTTTCACCAGACCATACTGATTCAGTCCGGGTCCATTATTCAGCATAATGGAGATCTCACCATTTGAAAGATTCCTCATTGTATCCCGGACTTCCTGAATATCTATAACCAGGTCAAAGGTGGTGCTGTCGGTGCCGCTTATAAGAATATCGGCCTGAGACTGATTGTTTGCTGCCTGGCACCATGCCGAGTCGGGAGTCAGGAATTCTGCATAGGGAGGATTTACTACCGCAAGTTCTGTAGTATCGGTACCAATACATCCATTGGCATCCGGGTCAGTCTCAAAAGCTATGCGGTGCCTGCCCGGTGCGGCCGTACCCGGATCAAACAATCCTGTGCTGCTGTTGATGATGCCGGTTCCACTCCATGTACCAGGTGCTGATGCCGCCATAAGCTTATAAGGAGTATCGTATAGGCAGAACGGATCCACGGGAGTAATGGTGCCATCCGGTCCGGGCAGTACCACAATGTCTTCTGTATCCATGGAGGTGCAGGAAGCCCCGCTGGTCACCTGGTAAGTAATAGTATGTGTTCCGATACCGGCAATGAGCGGTGAAAATTCGCCGCTTGCTGCATTCACAATACCCTGACCGCTCCAGCTTCCACCTCCCGTGGCAGCTGTAAGAAAAATGTTGTTCTGATGTAAACAAAAAGGACCTGCAAGCGTGATGGTAGCATCGGGGAAGTCCACGATTCTGATCACAGAACGATCAAATTCATAAGGATCGGTGGGATAGGGGTTGCAGAAGTTCCAATACCGCAATTCAACCTCAAATTCCTCTCCCACAAAATTATCATCTGCTACGGTGATGGGCAGACTTACCACTCCGGATTCTGTGACGGGTCCTGTAAGTTCAATAACAGTAGGATCAAGGTAGGGATAGGTTCTTACCACACCATCCACACTAACCGGGGTACCGGTCATGGAGATGTTTGTGCCATAAACCCATTGAATCCAGCGCGTTCGGTTGTTGGGTACATCTTCTTCCTGGGGCGGGACGCAGTTAAACAGCGTATTATCCTCAAATTGCATGGTGGCACCACTTCCAATGCAGATGGGATATACATCAGGTGATGCGTTGACTCTTCCTCCATTGGAGTTGTCATTATCCCAGATGGTTACAATTTGTTCCTGAGAAGAGGAAGTACATAGTACGCCATCCACCATCAGGGTAGCAACAGGATGGTAGTTACACCTGTCATCAATGGATATGTAGGTATGAGAGGCAATGGCCACCCATTCGCTTTCCACAGGATCGATTTCAGTGGCTACGAGTGTTTGGGTGCTTCCGTCATCCCAGTCAAAGAAGATCTGGACCAGGGTCCCGGCATCATTTACATCCACATAGCTTACTTCCCAGCTTAACACATCTACCGGGGAGCATAGCTGATCCGGGTCAATATCATTGGCCTTGGACCTGATGAAACAATCCTGTCCATTCCCGAAAATTGGGATCAGCAGCAAGACGCATATATGATAGAGCCAAAATGGCTTCATACATGAAATTTAGGAAATAATTTTTTAATGGGCATTTGAATTGTACCGGCCCACTAGTGGAGGAAAGTAACATCGCCTGTTAACAATTCCTGTTGCCCGTCTCTATAGGTCACCCATGCCTTGTATACATATACCCCCGGCTGGACCAGTTCGCCGGATTTCAGGTATCCATCCCATCCAATATAGACTTCGTTGGTTTCCCATATCTTCTCGCCCCAACGACTATAGATGATCATGTGCAGTGCAATGGCATTTTCCATATGGGGATGGAACACCGTATTGTCAATGGCATTCTCCCCCCAGTTGCCGCCTGTTGGACCGCTCCCGTTCCATACAAAAGCATTGGGGAAGAGTGTATTTCCTTCACCATCCATCACGTTGATAAATTTTTCCAGGACCAGCGTGTCTGGACAATTTTGATCACTCCAGACGTAGAGGGAGACCGTGAACATACCTGGCTCATGGTAAACATGGGATGCATTTTTGTCCGTGGATTCGTTTCCATCACCAAAGTCCCAGAGGTAATCTTCAGAGTTGATGGAGTTGTTTATAAATTTGAATACCTGATTCAGGTTCTTGGCTTCGCGGGGATAAGCTACGAACAGCGCTGTTGGACTGGGATGGACCAGCACAATTTTTTCGGTAGTATCTGCTCCGGATAAACCGTAAGCTATGAGCTTTACATGATGTTTCTTGCTTTCCCAGAATCTGTGTGTGGGGGAAGCTTCAGTTGAATAGGTCCCATCGTCAAAATCCCAGACATAGGTGTCTGCATTGAGACTCTGATTTCTGAAAGTGATATCCAGGGGGGGGCAGCCCGCTGTATCCGGTTCAAACAGAGCCTGGGGTGGTGGTGGGTTGATCCGAATGCTTTTGATCATGCTGTCCCTGCAAAAGGGACTGAAGGATGTGAGTTGCACGTCGTACGCTCCGGGGGCATTATAATTATGTTGCATGGGATCTTTGTCTGTATCGGAGCTGCCGTCTCCAAAATCCCAAAGATAGAACCAGTTTCCCGGTGAACTCAGGTTGAGCAGGTTGATTTCTGAATTCGGCAAGTCCTGGACCAGCGGGTTCACAAAAAAATCGGCATCCGGAGATGGATATATGGTAATACTATCGTTTACAGTATCTCTGCATCCAAATTCTGTCTCGGAAACAAGCTGAATATGGAATACGGTATCTGTATTGGGAATGCCATAGATGGTATCTCCACCTACGACCCCGAGTATCCAATCCCTCTGGTCGTAATGATAGGAATAGTTTACCCGGTTGTTTGTTGTTATTTGCGTAATGCCATCGCCGAAATCCCATATGTAGTGGTCCAAACCTTCCACAGTTTCAAAATTTACTTCGACCGGACTACACAAATTCTCATAAGTCATTGTTAAATCCATATCAGGCATGGGGTGGACCTGCATGATCAGTGTGTCGAACAAATCGGTTTCACACGAAATACTACCCTGGTGTTCAATGATTTTCACCAGCGTATATGAATTCAGGCCCACCGAATTTTCAAGGACAATGGAAATAGTGTCATTTGACAGGTTTTTCAGCGTATCCCTGCTTCCTTGCAGATCAAGGATAAGTTCAAAGGTCGAGCTGTCCGAGCCGCTGATCAGTATTTTACCAAGGGATTGATTGTTTTCTTTTTCGCACCATGCAAAGCCGGTAGTCAGGAACTCGGCAAAGGGAGGCTCCATAACCAGCAATTCAAGGGTGTCGCTACCCACGCATCCGTTTGCATCCGGAACACTTATAAAGGTAATGATATGTCTTCCCGGTCCGACAATTCCTGGATCAAACAATCCGGTGTTGTTATTGATGATGCCAGTGCCTGTCCATGTTCCAGGCGTAGAGGCTGCCTCCAGATCGTAGGGGGGATCATAGACACAGAAAGGACCTGCAGGGGTGATGCTTCCATCGGGTCCGGGTCTGACTACAATCTCTTCTGTATCTTTGGATGAACAGGAATTTCCAGCCGTCACCTCATAGGAAATTATATGTGTTCCGATACCAGCAAGGCTTGGAGAGAATTCGCCCGTATTTTCATTGACGATTCCCATACCACTCCAGGTTCCTCCCCCGGTTGCAGCACTAAGTATCAAGTTGCTCTCAAATTCACAGAGGGAGTCCACAGGCGTGATTGTAGCGTCGGGATGGTCAATAATCCGGATCACAGAACGATCCCTTACCGGAAGTTCACCGGGATAGGGGTTGCAGTAGTTCCAATAACGCAATTCTACCTCAAATTCCTGGCCCACAGGCTTATCATCTGCCACGGTGATGGGCAAGCTTTGCTCATTGGATCCTGTGACCGGTCCCGTAAGTTCAATGACAGGGCCTTCGAAAGGATATGTTTGCACCATACCATCCACCATTACATCGGCGCCTGTCATGGTAATAGTGGTGCCATAGACCCACTGGATCCAACGCGTTCGGTTGTTGGGTACATCTTCTTCCTGGGGGGGGACACAGTTAAAACGCGTATTATCATCAAATTGCATGACTGCTGCATTCCCAACACAAATGGGATAAACATCGGGTGAGGCATTAACTCTTCCGCCATTGGTGTTGTCATTATCCCAGATGGTTACAATCTGTTCCTGTGAAGAGGAGGTACACAATACCCCATCCACCATCAGGGTAGCAACAGGATGGTAGTTACACCTGTCATCATTGGATATATAGGTATGAGAGGCAATGGCCACCCATTCGCTTTCCACAGGATCGATTTCAGTGGCTACGAGTGTTTGGGTGCTTCCGTCATCCCAGTCAAAGAAGATCTGAACCAGGGTCCCGGCATCATTTACATCCACATAGCTTACTTCCCAGCTTAGCACTTCCACCGGGGAACATAGTTGATCGGGATTGATATCATTGGCTTTCGAGCGGATGAAACAATCCTGTCCATACCCGAAAAACGGAAAAATCATCAGAAACCATATGACATGTAAGCAATGTGGCCTCATTTATATATTATTTACCATTGAGCTCTATTACATGAATGAACGGATTTCATCCATAAACGTTGCATTACGCATGATAAATAGTTGAATAGTTCTGACTACAAGTTATGAGAACTTGTGTGGATTTTTGGTTTCCACAGGAACTAAGGCAGGAGAAGCTGATTACAAATATTCCTTCAGATAGCGTATGAAGTTAAGGTGCATGATGTTCCGGACATCCTCATGGGAATAGCCTCTGGCATACAGGAGTGCGGGTAACTTTTGCAAATCGGCAATGGTATCCAGGTCGTGGGGACACTGCTCGCTTCCAATACCCGCATGAAGAGAGTTTCCGGCCAGCTGGCATATGTGGTCAATACTGTTCACCATTATGTCGAGTGTTACCTTTCGTTGGACGGGATCCGATTCTCCCCGTATCCAGTCAGGAACCATCATCCAGGCATCAAGCGCCAGGCCGATAACAGCCTTTCTTTCGATGAGCGCTGTAATCATTTCATCACTGAACTGCCGATTGTGGTTCACAAAGCTGCGACAGTTGTTGTGGCTGGCCCAGATGGGTGCTTAATAGATCTCCAGCGTATGCCAGAAAGCATCATCATTCAGGTGGGTCATATCAAGAATCATATGCAGTTGCTCCATAGTCCGGAGCAGTTCCACACCCCGGGAGTTGAGCCTGCCACTTGAATCGGTTCCGTTGGCATAGATGCCCGGTTTGACCACCCGGCCTATCTGTGTGGCTACCACCAGACCAACTTTCCCATCCCGCATTGCGGGAAAGGATACAGTGTTGCGTCCCCTGTCGGGCCTGTCGTTCATCCCTTGTTCACTCTCCCGGATCTGCTGCACAGTCCAGCGCTGATCACGATTCCACTCCATGGCATTCATGGAGATATCCAGATGGGAATCGAAAATAAGGTCTTTGGATTCTTCGCCTGATTTCATAGTGTTGGTATTAAAACGGATACATACGTTTCCTGGCCACAACCTTCCATGTTTCAGTGACCTTCTGTTTCCTGCTGACATATACCTCCTCATGAAGTGCCATGGTGGGACAGATATGGGAAGGTAGGGCATAGACCACATCGCCTGTGTAGTGTTGGTCAGCATCACTGCACCTTAGCACCAGGTGCTCTTCGCTGTGATTCAGCACCTCCTCATATTCCAGATCCAAAAAGTGAAGTCTCGGGTGTTTCATTTCGGAAGCGATGGATTTGTATCCCAGGTCGAGACATATATTTTGCCTGGTTTTGCTGATGACCCTTCCGGCCACCACCGCGGCTGACAGAAAGTCAAGATCGGGAATGGTCCGGGTATAACCTGCATCCCAGAGCAGGGGAGTGCCAGGGCACAGGGTTCTGGAAAGGTGGGCGGCATGAATGGGGAAGGTGGGTGTTCCTCCACAGGCCAGTTCTCCCACTTCAATGCCCTCTTGTTCCAGTCTGTCGAGTAGGCTTGCTACAGCTTGAAAGTCACGTTCGCAATGCGCCTTCCGCTCTTCCGGGTCAGTATCATGTATATGACCGTCATAGATATGAAGTCCCCTGAAGCTTACATTCGGAGTGTTCATAATGGTAGTGATCAGTCCATATGCTGCATCTGGTGTTATACCCGTACGGTGCATCCCATTGTCAAGGTCAACAAACAGATCCACCTGCTTCCCTCTTTTATGCGCCTGATCACCTATCTGATTGAGTGCTGCTTCTGAATCGACTGTTACTGCCAGTCGGCTCCCGGGGAATCTATCTCCCAGGTCGAGCCAGAGTCCCGTGGCGGGACCCAGCAGGGGATAGGCCAGCAGGATATCTAAGCCACCGGCTCCGGCCGTCATTTCCACTTCAGAGAGTGTGGCACATTTGAAGCTGCTAATGCCGTGCTGTACCTGGAGCTGGACGATCTCGGCAATTTTGTGAGTTTTCACATGAGGACGCAGTCGTTCAGCGCTCCCTGCAATGCTGATCATTCTTTGGATATTCTCTTCAATCCGCTCGGGGAAAAGCAGAATGCAGGGAGTGGCAATGGATGATTCGTTTACTGGCTTATACCACATAAACCTATCTTTTATGATGCCCCATGCAGTTCAAATATGGCTTCTATCTCAACGGCAATATTTGCCGGAAGAGACATTCCCACCGCACTCCGGGCTCCTTTTCCCAGTTCTTCCCCAAAAACATCCACCATGAGCTGACTAAATCCGTTGATGGTCTGGGGGTGCTGTTCGAACTCCGGATAACAGTTAACCATTCCCAGCGTTTTAATGATGCGTTTGATTTTACCCAGGTCGCCTATCTGGGCCTTGATGGTAGAAAGCATCGTGAGTCCCACCTGGCGTGCAGCCAGTATTCCTTCCTCCAGGGTCATATCTTTGCCTACCTTTCCCTTGATCAGCTCGCCGTTGCTCTGGACGGGGCCCTGGCCAGAGACAAAGAGCTGTTTGCCTGCGATAACTACAGGATAATAGATCCCTGCTGAAGGAGGAGCCGGGGGAAGTTCCAGTCCCAGTGCCTTAATTTTTACTTCTATCTGATTCATCGTAGCATATTTTGGTTTTAGATAATAATATTCAGTAAGAGTACGCCCCCCAGTCCAACTACGCCAATAATGGTCTCCATCACGGTCCAGGTAGCCAGTTTATCCCTTAAAGAGAGATTAAAGTACTCTTTAAACAGCCAGAATCCACCATCATTTACATGTGAAAGGACCAGGCTCCCTGATCCTATGGCAAGTACCATAAGCTCCGGTGATACCGAAGGGTTCGATACCAAGGGTAGTACGATGCCGGAAGCTGTCATTGCGGCAACAGTTGCCGATCCCACAGATACACGTATAGCTGCTGCAATAAGCCAGGTCGCTCATCACAGTGCTCATCTTTTTTCCATTGCGAAGAGCAAGGGTAAAGAGGGCAAAAAGAAGGGAGAGCAACATGGCTATAACCGGATTTCCCATGCTACTGGCAATCTGGTAGAGGCTGGTAGAATCATTCAGGAACAGACCTGCGATCTCTGAAATTCCAATTAGTATAACAGGCATCAATGCAGCAAGTATGCTGAGGAGGGTGGAGGGAAGCTCATGATCTGCAAGGATCTTCTCTCCCGTAAAATCTTTCAGGGCTGTGGGGGCGGGATGGGGTGGCAGGAAACCATGGGTAAGCGACAGGGATGCCAGCATGGGCAGCCCGATGAATATCAGGGGCAGACCGGTGGAGGCCGCGATGGTAAAAACAATGGGAATCAGGATGACAAAGCCCAGGATCAATACCAGCAGTCCCATGGTATCTCCAATCCCGTGTTTCAAAGCTTCAACGGTGTCGTCCAGTGAAAGTCCCATGCTCAGTCCCACAAACAAAGAGACGATAACAAAGGAGACAAAAGCATTGATTTTCCCCACTGTGATAAGCAGCAGAAGCATGATGACACCAAGGACAACGATAAGGATAGGCATGTTTAATTTACTTTGTTTTTAGTGTCTGTTTGTCTGCTCGTAATCATCCATGTTATTGAAGGAATAGCTGTAGCTATTGGGAACAATGGCATTGTAATCATCAATGCTGGCGCCCGAGAGGCAGGCATCGATAATGCGCTTGCCCGTCTGTAGCAGGTCTCCATTCAGATATTTCTGGAGCTCCTCCTTAAAAAAGGTTTCAAGCATCTCGGCTCCGGCATCGTAGCCTTCTGTCCCCACCTCTGTCTGCTTATATACCTTCAGAAAACGTGAGGGGATCTTGGAGCCCTCTATGGTCAGGTAGTTCAATTCATAACCCAGCAATGAACAGCGGGCCGGCTGATACTGGTCTGTTTTTAATCGCGCCACTCCCCGGCGTGTAAGATATTCCCTCATTAATAGCTGGGGCTTGAAGCCCACCTTCCAAATGCCGATATGCTGGTTGGGCACCAGGGTAAAGGTGGTCCTGGGCGTTTCGATGATCTGCTTCAGGAGCATATTTGCATGGTCAATCTTCTTGCCGGTTGCAAAGGGCCAGTAGGATCCGACACCTTCACTGCCCATGCCTCCTCCTCCTGTGATACTTGGATTGTTAAAGCCTCGTGGTGAAACCAGGCGCCATAGCCATGCAAGGGTGGGGGGCAGGATGTGAAAGAGCCCCAGTATACCATAATTGGGATCCTCCTTTGAGCAGCTTGGAGCTCTTAGTCCAAAGCTACGGATATCCACCGATACAGGTTTGTCTACCACATCTTCCACTGAGTTCCTGGGCAGAACAATTCGGGGATTGGGACATCTTTTCCCTGGTTCATCTTCGATATGGTTCCAGATTAAAGCAGTTGATTCAGGGTTGGTTTCGATATTCAGAAAGAGCAGTGGACAGCAGGCATTGATGGTGGCCTTTTCCAGTTTGGGGTCGTCTCCGTATTCAGTGACACTGTCCACACGGATAAACCAGGCATTTTCGGCATCGACGATCCGCAGCTTGCCATCTTTGCGCTGAACAGAGGGGTGACAGAAGGCCATATCATCGGCCACGGGATTAAAGAGGCAGAATCGGGGAATGGTAATATACCTTTCTTCCCCGTTTGCCAGGTTCTTCCCCAGTGAAACCCTTCCGTCGGGCTCCCTGATTATGTTCTGGTGCATTTCACTTTTACCGCCTCCACTGGCTCCTTCATGCATAAAGGTGGTGATGTTGTCGTAGGGGCTGATCGACTGGACCGCGGAACAGTGTGCGGTGATCCAGCCCTCTTTTTCACCCTGGGCAAGGATGACCCCATAGAGTCCTTTTTTTGCACTTGGACCCGGGTAGAGGTTGTAGGCATAAAGTTCATGTACCGCTTTGGTACGATTGTGTACCACCACCTGCTTGCCATCGAAATGGGTGTGCCTGAAGACGGGAGCTACCAGGATGAAGGATTTAATTTTCGTCCCCTCTTGAAGCTGATCTACCGGGATGATTTCCTGAAGCATGGAGAGTCCCATGGCAAAGAATCCTGCATTGGAGGGTAGCACAGCAATCCCCAGAGATCCAATTCCGGCCCTTCCTGCAAAGTAGAAGAAAACGGAAAGCTCCTGTTTTTTCATCCACTCGAAGGTTTCGTCCTGCAGACTTGAGAATTCATACCCGTATTTATCTGAGAAGCGTTGCTTGTCAGAGGGTAGTTTGTCGGCAATGACCATGGTATCGGGGTCACGCCGGCGCATATATGCATCTGTATAGTTGGCCGAGATACCATTCTTCACCCTGTGTACAATGGCTTCGGTATACTTGCCTTCTCCTGGTACATCGTAGCTCACCTCAAACTTGACATTCTCTTTTCCATTGGTGGCGGCAATGGTCAGATCGTAGGTGGTATCAAAAACCGAAAGTTTCTTACAGTTTCGTAAGAGGGAATTAATATTATCGGGCAGGCAGATGCCCTTCTCTTCTATCGCTTTAAACAGATCACTCATGTTTTATTTGAATTTCCAGCAAAAGTAGCATAATCCATTCAGATATTTGAATCCTGGCTATTGATTGGAATGGTAAACAAAAATTTGCTTCCGAAACCAACTTTACTCTCCACCCATATTTTCCCTTTTTGATTCTCGATCAGGTCTTTACACAGGATCAAGCCTATACCGGAACCTTTCTCATTGTTAGTGCCTTTGCTTGTATGTTGGCTTTCAATAAGGAAAAGCTTGTTTATGACTTCTTCACTCATACCCACACCTGTATCTGTAATTGAAATGATCATTTCATCTCCACTTCTTTTAGCCTCAAGTACCACTCTTCCTTCTGATTCTGTGAACTTGAGGGCATTTGAAAGAATGTTTCTGGTAACTGTTTCCAGGGCTTTCGCATCTGCAAAAACAATGGACTTTGCCTGCACTTTGTTTTCCACAGCTATATTTTTACTGAGTGCAACAGCCTTCAGTTGAACCATTACATTTTCACATATTTGAGAGAAATCGATTTCTTCGAAGTAGTACTGTTGTTTACCCCTTTGGGTTTGAGCCCACTGAAGTAGTCCTTCCAGCAAATTATAAATATTCGTGGTGCTATCTTTCTGTATTTTAATATAGTGTTTTACTTTTTCGGACGGGAGTTTTTCATAATTGGATTCCAACAGATTTGTGATCCCAAGGAGAGCATTAAACGGACTCTTAAGATCGTGTGAAATAATGGAAAAGAATTTGTCCTTGTTGGCGTTGGATTTTATTAATTCAGTTTTCGATTTTTGCAATTGAATACTCAGCTTTCTAAATGAAGCGCGACTCCTTGCGATATATGCTAAAATCACAAGTAGCAATATTCCACCGACAATAAATATTGCCTTGGTGTAGTGCTGTTTTCGTATGATAAGTTCTTGAATTTCAATGTTTTTACGTAGTATAGCGTTTTTCTGCTCCTCTTTTGTGAGATTGTAATGTATCTGTAATTCAGTGAATTTTTCAAGCTTTTCCTTATGAATTACACTGTCCTTTAATTCTGTTGCGCGACTGTAATATTCAAATGCCTCAGGAATATGGCCCCTCTTTTTTTCGATATCGGCCAAAATAAACTGATTGTCAATAATTAATTCTGTGTAATTGTTTTCAAGAGAATTCAGATAGCTACTATTAATAAGCTCTCTGGTTGAATCTAACTTGTCCATCTTAAGAAATATGCGCCCAAGGTTATATTCTGCAATGGCAATTCTATGTTTGCTATGAATCCTTTTTGCCTGTTGCAATGACCTTTCATAATAACGCTGGGCCGAATCGATTTGGCCCATTTTATAGTAGGTATCCCCAATATTGTCATAGTAATAGGCATAGGAACCCCTGTCATCATCAAATACTGTCTGAGTTTTAAATCCGAGTAAATGGTAGTGCAGGGCCTTTTCAAATTCATTTTTATTCCCAAAACATTTTCCCAGGTTTGAATACGTATAAGCTATTGCAGTTGCGTTTTCCAGACCAAGAGAGATTTCCAATGCCTTTTCATGCCAGGTTAAAGCTTCATCATAGAGTCCCCAGTCCTGGTAAATCAGTCCGATATTATTCTGAATGGTAGAGATCCCTTTCATGTCCCTTATGGCTTCTCTGATGAAAAGCCCAGTCTGATAAAATTCCAGGGCTTCATTTTTGTTCCCCAGCCGCCAGTTTGCAACTCCGATATTATTATAAACTTTCCCCAACCAGGTGCTGTCATTCAATTCAGTAAAAAGGATTAATGCTCGTTTGAAATAGTCAATGGCATTGTAATAGTTGCCAGAGTTCAGGCTGTACAGACCTATGGTATCAAGAATTGTGGCTATGTTGTATTTTTCCTGATCAATTTTTAATACTTCTGAATAATAGTGGATCGACTTTTCCCGATCATAATTACCATGGATGCGGGCGAGGTCAAGCAAACTTTTGATCCTGCTGGAATCATCGCTGGCTTTTTCCAAAACCTGCAAAAGACTATCTTCGGGATTGCTCTGTGCGTGGCTCTTATCCGGCAAAGCGAGAGCAAGAAGCATAAAGCTTATAATAAATATCCGCATATTCATTTCAGACTTCTTTCCTATTCCTTGTGAGGCAATTCCACTTTATTCATGCTTGTTGGTTTGTGTCTATTTCTTTTTTAATATGGCTGTCCATCCGCCACCGCTTACCAGATTGGCTTTCAGAGACTCCTTGTTGCTTGCCGTGGAGGTAATAAGTTTGTAATCTTCTGCAAACCGTTTGGCATTAAGACCGTCTTGCATGATCTGCAACTCATATTCGCCATCGGGAAGGAAATCCAGAGGAATCTCAAAATTCCTGGCGGTCCAGTCAGTCATGGCGCCGATGTACCAGTTATTACCGCTGCGACGAGCTATTACCAGGTAGTCCGATACTTTTGCTTCCAGAACCCGGGTTTCGTCCCAAACCTGGGGGATCTGGGTAATGAACCGGGTAGACTCCATTTCTTTTTTGTATCTGCTGGGTGTATCGCAGAGCATTTGCAGGGGACTTTCAAAGATCACATACTTGGCGATCTCATGGCACCTGGTTCCAAGCGCTTCAGGACGTTCAAAGCTTATTTTGTGATTAATCAGGTGCGCATTGGACATGGCCCCCGGGGTATAATCCATGGGGCCGGCCACCATTCTTGTAAAGGGAAGGGTCAGGTTGTGCTCTGGATCGATGTCCTGGCTCCATTTGTTATTCTCTTCCCCTTTTACTCCCTCAAATGTGATTACGTTGGGGTACTCCCTGTGCAATCCACTGGGCTTGTAAGCCCCGTGAAAATCCACCAGCAGTTCCAGTTTGGCAGCTTCCATCCCCACTTCTTTATAATAGTTGACCATTTGCTGGTCGGCCCGCTGCATAAAATCTACCTTGATTCCGGCCACACCCCAATTCCTGTAAAGAGTCAGGATTCCGGAAATATCCTGGTTCAGGGGTTTCCACAGGACCCACAGGATGATCCTTACACCTTTACTATTGCCGTATCGTACAAGCTCCTCCACATCCAGTTTATCATTTGATGCCCTTATATCAGTGGTGCTCCGTGACCAACCTTCATCCAGGATGATGTATTCGATTCCATTTTCAGATGCGAAATCGATAAAATATTTATAGGTTTCGGTATTTACTCCCGATTCAAAATCAACCCCGTAAATATTGTTGGCATTATACCAGTCCCAGGCAATTTGTCCGGGTTTGATCCATTGAGTATTTTCCAGTTTAGATGGGCTGGCCAGCTGGTAGACCAGCGTGCTAGCAACGATATCACGATCCTCTCCCACGATAAACACCCTCCATGGAAAGGTCCGGGTCCCGCTGGTTCTGGCAATGTAATCTGCAGCAGTCAACAGCTCATCCCGGTCTTCGCCGCCTGGCCTGGGCACAGCCTTCAATACATAGCCGGGAAACAGGGTATTAAAAGTTGTGGTCCCCGATTTCTCCAGGAACATATTTGGGTAATCGTCCAGGTCCGATTCGGTGAAGAGCACCTTTACATCGGCTGAGGTAGCAGTCAGTAGCGGCAGGGAACAGAATTTCTTATTTTTTATGCTATCTATATCCGAATAAATATACTTGCGTTCATAGTGAGACATAAGCGACTCCTCTTCAGGGAACCAGGCGCTTACCCCCTGGCCATAATCAATGTGCATCTTCTCTGACTTTATGACCAGATCATTTTTTTTTACTTGTGATATAGCGGTAGGCACAACCATGGTTATATACTCTGAATTCCAGTGCATAATGCCCTTCGAATGTCAATGTGAGTGCATTGTATTCATCGGTGATAATCGAAGACTTGGTTGATAGGGGAGCCTCAATCAGCTCTTTGACACGGACTTCAGTTTTGGATTTTACTTTTGAGGAGACCCCCAGTACATCTCCTCCATCCAGTTCCAGTGATATTCCATTGATGTCAACTGTACTAATATCCTTGTAATCAATTGAGAAAGAGATGGAATCAGCAATATTTATACTGACAGACAGCTGTTTGTCGGGCGATTCCAGTTGATACTCCTGGGCACCAACAAGGTGGGAAATGGTCAGTGTAGCAATGCTTAATAGTAGGAATTTCCGTAAGAATACCCCTCCTCGTATTTTTTTCATTATGCTGTATTTTGTTTGATCGGGTTACACTATTAAAGGAGAAAAAAATTCCCTAATCTACCAACGAATTTATACATTTGATCAGCATAAAAAAAATAAGAAGTCCTATGAGATCGAAAAATATAATCACAGCATGTGTCCTGGTGCTGGCCTGTTCTGTATTGAAAGCTTCCGATACACTGAAACTTAAAGGATTACTATACCTGGATGGATCGGCAGTGGAAATCAGCATTGTGGATGGAACAATTTCAGCCATTGAGCGAATGGAAGAGTCTGCAGGAACAAGGCTGCCCTATATTGCACCCGGTTTGATCGATTTGCAAATTAATGGCTATTCCGGGGTTGATTTTTCAGATCAGGAGTTAAGTACAGAAGACTTTATAAAGGCCACAAAGGCACTCTGGAAGGAGGGGGTTACCAGCTATTTGCCCACCGTAATAACTGCCGATGGAGAAATGCTCAGAAATAGTTTCACTTTGCTTGCCAGTGCAAGTAAAGATCCGGAAATAGCAGCTTCCATTCCTGGCTTTCACCTGGAGGGTCCTTATATTTCACCGGAGAAAGGATTCAGAGGCGCCCATCTGGAAAAATATATCCGCAAGCCAAACTGGGAAGAGTTCGCAGGACTGCAGGAGATTTCAGGAAACAGGATCCGTTTGGTCACAGTGGCTCCTGAAATGGAGGGTGCCATCCCCTTTATTCATTACTGCGCCCGTTCAGGAGTTCTGGTTTCGCTTGGACATCATAATGGTTCTTCCGAACAGATCCGGCAAGCAGCGGATGCCGGCGCATCACTCTCCACCCATCTGGGGAACGGGTGTGCAAATATGATCGATCGTCACAATAATCCACTCTGGCCACAGCTGGCAGAGGATCGTTTGTCGATAACAATTATTGCTGATGGCTTTCATCTGAACCAGGATGAATTGAAATGCTTTTATAGGATGAAGGGGCTTGAACGGACCATACTTGTTTCTGATGCCCTTGATCTGGCAGGTCTTCCTCCCGGAATTTATATTCGGGGAGAACGGGAGGTCTTGCTGACGCCTGATGTGATTAAATTTCCGGCAGAGAATGTTCTGGCCGGTGCGGCCACTCCCCTGAGCAAGAGTGTAAGCAATATGATGAACTTTACCAGATGCAGTCTGCCCGACGCTATTCGCATGGCCAGTACCAACCCGGCAAGACTATTGGGATTGGACGACCTGGGTGAGATAAGTCCGGGCAAACGGGCCGACCTGATTATCTTTCATATGACAGATGAAGGTTTGGAAATACTCAGTACCATAGTCAGGGGGAAAATTGTTTATGAAAAATAAATGAAGAAGCAAAGAATTTCATATTTCACGGTTTTTTTATTTGGCATTTTTCTTTTCTCCTGTACTTCGAAGGTACCGGAAAACAGGAATCCCGGGACCTACCTGATTAAAAAAACAGATACGCCTTTTTGCATAGATGCTAACTGGGATAAAGCCGCGTGGCAGGATGCTGAGGTATTGTCCATTGCTAATACACTGGGAGATGTTCCGGATTTTTCCCCGGATACCCGAGCAAGAATAATGTATGATAACACCCATTTATATGTGATTTTCAAGGTTGTGGACAGGTATGTGAAGGCAATTACCACAGAGCCCAACGGTCCGGTCTGGGAGGATTCCTGCGTGGAGTTTTTCTTCGCCCCCGATTCAGGCAGAGTACTACATTACTTTAACCTGGAAGTAAATTGTGGAGGTACCCCCCTGATGCGCTATAACAGAATCCCCAGGAAGGATTACGACACGCTCACCGGGAGTGAACTCTCCATGATTGAAATTGCAGCCTCCATGCCAGTGCTGGTGGATCCGGAGCAGGTGGGAGATACCATATGGACCATTGAGTATAAAATTCCCTTTGAGCTTTTAAAAAGCTATTCCACCATTTCTCAACCTGAACCGGGGGTGGTCTGGAAAGCAAATCTGTATAAGATTGCGGATAAGACTTCTAATCCACATTATCTCACATGGGCCCCTGTTGAGAACGCTGTACTGGATTTTCACCAACCCGAATTCTTTGGCAAGCTGGTGTTTGAGTAGAATCAGCGTCTGGCCGAAGGGCTACTTAATATCCCTGATCTTCATGGAAATCACTTCTCCGTTCTCGGCGTCCAGTTTGAATATCTTATAGAGGAGCGATTTCCCCACCAGCATGGAGCTTGCTACGGAGCTGGTAATGCCTTCATAGCTCAGGGTGATGAGCCAGTGGGTTTTGTCTTCGCTTAGCTCTACCTCTTCAAGCTGCACCTGTTCAGCTTCAGGAAAAAAGGATACCAGATGCTCCTTTGCCCTGTCGGTGGCCTCTTTAACATTTATCATAAACTAAAGATAAGGAAAACAACAACTTGCTACTTACTGCTAGTAGTTGTCCTCCATCAACTTCATGTACTTCTGAGGATGGAGACAGGCCGGACAGTTCTCGAGAGCTTTGGCCGATTCATAGGTATAACCACAAACCATGCATTGCCACCAGACTTTTCCATCCTTTATAAAGACCTTGTCCTCGGAGACATTCTGGAGCAGTTTCAGATAGCGTTTCTCATGTTCGGCCTCAACCCTGGCGATCATTTTGAATGCGGAGGCAACCTTGGGAAATCCCTCTTCACTGGCAATTTCGGCAAAAGCGGGATAGAGGTCGGTCCACTCCTCGTTCTCTCCTTCAGCGGCAGCTTTCAGGTTCTCAGCAGTGGTGCCCACGATGCCTGCAGGATAGCTGGCTGTGATCTCTACCACGCCACCTTCCAGGAAGTTAAAGAAGCGCTTGGCATGTGCCTGTTCTTCCTTGGCCGTCTGCATGAAGATAGCAGCGATCTGCTCAAATCCATCTTTTTTTGCCTGCTTGGCAAAAAATTCATAACGATTCTTAGCCTGAGATTCTCCTGCAAACGCTTTCAGCAGGTTCTGTTCAGTTCTGGTTCCTTTCAGTGATTTTTCCATGTTTATTGGCTTTATAATTTAATAAATTCAGATATTTCATCTCCACAGATTGGACATCGTTAGTTTGTAGAATGACAAACGATAATGATGAAGACCACAATTAATCCTGAACAGACTACATAGAGTCCGTAGGAAATTTTGAATAGTGCTTCGTAGTTAATCATAAAGCTAAAGTTAGGACATTGAAAGCTATTTCAATCTGTGCCTTGTGATATTAGACTTCGTACCAGAAGTTCTCCCTCAATAGCTCCAGGCTTTTTGGGACAGCTTCCATGGGATCGGCTTTACCTTCCATTTCCAGGGAGATATAGCCTTTGTAATTATACTTCCGCATAATCTCGCCGATACGTGGGTAATCCAGGTCCAGGCTGTACCATTTTCCACCACCATAATAGGTTTTGGCCTGCATCAGGTAGGTGTCGGGGGCCAGTTGCTCCAGCTTGTCGTAGGGATCTTCAAGGAAATTGCCGGTATCCAGGGTGACCTTCAGCCAGGGTGAATCAATGGCATCCACGATGCGCTTCACCCCCTCTGGCAAACGTCCCAGTCCCCAGTGATTTTCCAGTCCCAGTACCACGCCGCATTTTTCTGCCGTGGGCATGATCTTCTCCAGGCTATCAATGACCCACTTGAAAGCGTCCTCATCGGTATAACCTTCGAGGGCAGGCTCAATGCCCCGATTCTCCATCAGTATGTCAAAGTTTCCACT
>JAOZQY010000003.1 GCA_029931975.1 Bacteroidales bacterium
ACCCATAGCCACCAATCAGTGCCGAGCTACAGTTATTATGGCCGGCCCAACCGATAATCCCCAAAAGAATTTAACCAGTAGACCCTGGTCCTCGGCCCGCACGCCGTGACGTATTGACCTGCTACCGTCCTTTCACCTGGTGACGAGCACCCGATTTCCGGGACCGGCTCCTGAAGGCCCCTGCCTCAACCAGTTCTTAAGATCTGCTTGAGACCAGAGTGAGAAAGCTTAGCGGAACCCCAAGGGATTCTTTTTGGCTCTTCAGCCTTTCGGAACAACCTGTTAAAGATCAACCAAGAGGAGACCCTGAGGTTAAACAGACCAGGAAACCCTGTTTCATGATCTGTGCCTGGCTCTGGATGAATCTCCGGCAATTCCGCCTGCGGCAGATTTTCCGGCCGGTTCGCTAACCACTTCCCTGCCGTGGCAGGTTGGCTCACTACACCGGACAATTCCTCGAGCGGCCTATTATCTCTTACTCGGTACAATCAAAAATAGACCATCGATCAAAGCAAGTCAAGACGCAAAGCGTTTACTATATTCACATTCTATTAACAAGGGTTATTAACAATTTGTTAATAACCCGCATCTCAGGTATAACATGGTATACTTGCCTCCTCCCCCTGGATATTAACAATTATTCGCTTTGTATTATTCACATCTCTCTTAACTTCAGCAGTCGGAAGATATTTCATATTCTATTGATTTTTGTACATTTAGTATTACTAAATATCATAGCTTATGAATCTGATTAAAAACAAGTTCTATTTTATTATCGTGGTGTTTTCCTGGGCATTCACTGCATTGTCAGCACAATCCGTTTATCATTTGAATTTTCAGGGGATGCTAAGCGATATAGATGGTAATAAAATCAGGAACGAGCAATTCGACCTGAAGGTACAGCTAAAGCTCAAGTCGGATCAGGAAGCATCATTCGAATCCCTTAGTTCTGTTTCAACTGATCAGGAAGGTTGGTTTGCCTTCAATATTGAAGATATTTCCTCTTACTATTTAAAGGATGGCTTATCTGGAACTCCCCTGGTTATCAAATTAGAGTTCCTGCCAAACGACTTGACCGAATGGATAAGTCAGAATGAAGATTTTATGGTAAGCTATACCCTTATATCCCATCAGAGAGAGAATAAAATCGAACTGGAGATAACAAGGCTGGAAGGCTCATCATTGATTGCACACTCCGAAGAGCATTTTTTTGTCTTCAAGGATCAGATGCCTTTTGCATACCTGTCCGGAGGATTTCTTATTACAGATCAGTACCCGCCAGACAACCAGCTGGTTGAAGATTTAAGGGCCTGGATTACCCCTTACATGGAGGAAGAACCTGAAGCTGCTTCCCGGGGAGTAAAGGGGGGATTTCCCACAGGTGGTAATTACCGAAAAAAGAAATAATCCTTATTTCTTCTGATCATTATTGTCGGCCTTTCCTCTGGGACGCTGTGTGCCCTTGGAGATGGAATCCCTCATGGTCGTATCCGCTTCTATATTCCTAAACTTATAGTAATCCATGATTCCCATGTGTCCGCTCCTGAATGCCTCGGCCATTGCCAGAGGAATCTCAACTTCCGCTTCAATTACTTTGGCTCTTGCCTCCTCAGCCTTCGCTTTCATCTCCTGTTCAGTAGCTACGGCCATGGCCCTGCGTTCCTCCGCTTTGGCCTGGGCAATATTTTTATCCGCATTGGCCTGATCCATTTGCAACACGGCTCCAATGTTCTTCCCAATATCAATATCGGCCACATCAATGGAAAGAATTTCAAATGCTGTTCCGGCATCCAGCCCTTTGTCCAGTACCATTCTCGATATCGAATCCGGATTCTCAAGCACCTCTTTGTGAGACTTGGAGGAGCCAATGGAGGAGACAATGCCCTCACCAACCCGTGCCAGCACAGTCTCTTCACCTGCACCACCTACCAGCTGTTTTATACTTGCCCTTACCGTAACCCGGGCCTTGGCAATCAACTGAATTCCGTCTTTGGCCACGGCTGTTACCGGCGGAGTATTGATCACCCTTGGATTAACCGACATCTGTACCGCTTCCAACACATCCCTACCTGCCAGGTCAATGGCTGTTGCCATCTGGAAAGAGAGATCTATATTGGCCTTGCTGGCTGATACAAGCGCATGGATCACTTGTTCCACATGCCCCCCTGCCAGAAAGTGTGCCTCCAGCTCGTCACGCTGTATTGTTGCAAGCCCCGCCTTATAGGCTTCAATCATCGACCTGACAATGACTGTGGGTGGAACTTTTCTCCACCTCATCAGAATCAATTGTAGAAGGGAAATTCGCACTCCCGATAATAGTGCAGTAAACCACAATCCAATGGGAATAAAATATAAGATAATCCAAAGGCCAATAATACTGGCCACAACAATAATGATCCAGGCGTAATCAAATTCCATATCTATTTATCTTTAAATGGTTTAACACTAATTCGAGTCCCTTCCACAGAGACCACTTCTATATCGCTATGCTCGTCAATATATCCTTCAATGGATTTGGCTTCCCGCACAATATCATTGACAAGTACCTTTCCCATGGGAGCCAGCCGGGTGAGCGTAGAGCCCATATCACCTGCTTTGATCTCCTTATCAGTGGGAGCAGTATCCACAGTTCCTTTAATATTCGTTTTTAGCATCAGACGGCTCCAGGTCCTGGCCCTGAGTGACATAGCAATCACAAAAACACTCACTATCAGGGTGGCGATAAGCACCCAAACACCAGTGCCAGATCCGAAATCGTTAAAGGCTTTATACACACCAAAGACAGTGAGCACGAGTCCGCCGATTCCTGCAATGGTTATGCCAGGTACAAGAAGGAACTCAATCACAAAAAGCAAGATTCCAAGTAAAATTAAAATGATGACTACGGTCATATCTGGTTCAATTATTCACGGTGGCCTTCAAGCCTCGTGAAATAAGCATGTAGCGAAGCTCCTTCATCTCAGTAAGGGAGCCGGATCTGACTTCACATTTGCCTTTAAAGTGGGTAATGGTGGCACACTGCTCAGCCTGTGTCACAGAATGGTCACATACCTCTACCAATATCTCCATCACATAATCAAAAGTATTAACATCGTCATTATGGAGCACCAGATTTGCCTGTTTCTTTTGGTCAACACCATCTGAACTCAGCTTCTGTGGCCTACTGGTAAAATTACTGTCCATGATTTAACATATTCACGCCCATCAAATATAGAAAAAATCTTCGGCAAACACAGACTCACTCCAACTGTTTTGCCTTCTGGGTGGAAACCGGGGTTCCATTGTACCATGCCACAATAAAGGCATCTTCATACCCTGTGGAACGAATTCTGGGAAGTGCCAGTGAAGCATCTTCATACCTGGAAAATTTTCCTGCATAATATTTTATCAGTCCCCGCTCTTTTAATCGCTCCCCTGTAATTGGACTCATACCACCAAAGGTATGGGGCTCAACTGCAGCACCAAAAGCTCCAAGCTGTACCCGGTAATAAGTTCCTGATGGCAGGGGAAGATCCATGGGAATAGGATTTGCACTGTTGTAGGGTGAGTGAGTGAGAATATCAAATCTGTTGATATGGGAAGAAGACGGGATGACTTTTTTCACATCAGGCTGAGCGCCGGGCTCCCCTTCAACTCGCCTCTTATGTTCTGCATACCGGTAAACCGTCAGATCTTCAATCTTCCTGTCCACCACTATGCTTTCAGGAGGATTTACAGCTGGTTTCACTGCACCTTCCTGCTCCATCTGTACATATAGCTGATCTGCCAGCACTTCCTCATCACGGGCCCTTTTCTCCCACACTATAATCTGCTTTTGCCATACCCACCTGTCATTGGGATCGTCCGACTCCCTTACCCTTACCCGGGCAGAGCTTGCCAGACCCTTCAGGGAATCTGAAACTGCCTGGTGCTCCAGTGCGGCGGCAAGCGTCTCCTGGTAAGCGTTGAGAGGCTCATCTGCCGGTAGATATTTTACCGAAACAACAGCTTTATCCTCTGCCTGCTCTATCTTCTCAAGCTCCTCCATTCCGGCAAGTATCTCTTTAGCCACCCCGCCAAGCTGGGCAATCTCCCTAAGCATTTTACTATCAGGACTTGTTTTTTTCTTCGGTTCAACCAGATGAACCCTGTATACGGTAATCGTGGAATCAGTCCCCTGGCGGGTAGAGAAAAACAGGACCATTCCAAGGTCAGATCCCGGTAAAAGCAAAAATTCATCCATCACAGAATTTACAGGAAACCCTAGATTCATGGGCTCGGTCCATTGATCGCGTTCCATATCATAATGCGACCTGTACAAATCGAAACCGCCAGTGCCATACCTTCCGTCTGAGGCAAAATAGAGGTTATTCTCAATGGGATCAAAATAGGGTAATAGCTCGTTTCCAGGACTATTAAGTGATGATACTTCTTCCGGATCACTCCAGTTTCTTCCTGAACCCTTCCGTACCCTGAAGATCTGCGTTCCCTCTTTTTCGCCTTTTCCATAGCCGGCAAAGTAGAGATAATCTCCCCTTACCGGATCGGTGGGAATAAACATCAGGTGACTGAGCCCTGTGGGATCCTCATCACCCCGGGTCCAGACCCCGGGCTTTGGACACAGTTGTCCGCCTTTCATCTTTACCTGTGAATATTGAAGTGAATCTGACAGATCCATAAAGGTAACATTCATGACTTCATAAGGATTATAGAAAGATGTGATCTCTCGGGCACTCCTGCAGGTTCTGATCAGGTGCTTCACATTGTACTCTTTCTTCTCCTGGCGGCTTGCCGCCATTTCAAATTGTTCGAAACATCGCTGTGCGTCCCGAAAGTTATAAGAGCGAAAATGGGCCATAGCCAGGTAAAAAACCGCATCCGAAGGAGTATTCTTTTTAGATGCTCCATAGAGCAATTCAATGGCTTCATCCAAGCCTTCATTTAACTCCACCAGGCACCTGCCGACATAATAACTATACATGGGGTCATCCCCCTCCAATGCTATCAAGGTTCTGAATCCAACAAGTGCAGAAGCATACTGTCTCTGTTTGAAACTGCTCAGTGCTGATTGCTCTTGACCATAAAGGTCATTTCCGGCCAGGAACAGCAAGATTGCTGTCATTGGGATTAAGGTCCTGTTTACATGTCTAAACATAATTGTGATCGTTCTGTAACGAGTCAAAAATAGTAATAATCTACGGTACCCCTGAAGCAGATTTTGTTAATAAAGACTCCAGGCTAATGACCAGCTGTTTAAGGCAATCTTTGTACATTTACAGTTTGAATTTACTATGTTGGAATTGAAAGTAGGAGACCTTGCTCCTGACATAAGGGTCTCGGACGAAAACGGAGAATTGGTCACCCGGGAAGGCGTATAAAGGCAAGAAGCTGGCACTCAATTTTTATCCCAGGGACACTACACCAGGATTACGGTGCCTGGGGGGGGGAGAAATTATACGGAAAAACATACATGGGAGTCCTTAGTAAAACCTTTATCATTAATGAGGAGGGGTATGTTGAAAAGATTATTGAGAAAGTAAAAACCAAGGAACACAGCAGGCAGATATTTGCTGAATTATCACATTAACCAGTAAAATCGGATGAGCAAGGAAAATAGCAACAGCAATAAAGAGGAGAAATTAAAAGCGCTTCAGCTTACTCTGGATAAAATTGAAAAGGGATATGGTAAGGGCACCATCATGAAATTGGGCGATAATGCGATTGAAAATGTGGAGGTGATCCCTTCCGGATCACTGGGGCTGGATCTGGCTCTGGGCGTGGGAGGCTATCCCCGCGGAAGGGTCGTTGAGATTTATGGTCCCGAATCATCAGGAAAAACAACCCTGGCCATTCACGCCATTGCAGAAGCTCAGAAAAATGGCGGAATCGCAGCTTTTGTTGATGCGGAGCATGCCTTTGACCGTTTCTATGCAAAAAAGCTGGGGGTGGATATCGAAAACCTCTATATCTCACAGCCCGATAATGGAGAGCAGGCACTAGAAATTACAGATCATCTGATCCGTTCCGGTGCAATAGATATCATTGTAATCGATTCCGTTGCAGCCCTTACCCCAAAATCTGAGATTGAAGGAGAGATGGGAGATTCTAAAATGGGATTGCAGGCCAGGCTGATGTCCCAGGCACTCAGAAAGCTTACTGCCAATATTAACCGTACCAATACCACCTGCGTATTCATCAACCAGCTTCGCGAAAAGATTGGCGTCATGTTTGGGAATCCTGAAACGACCACCGGTGGAAATGCACTAAAATTTTACGCATCGGTACGCCTTGATATCAGGCGCATAGGCCAGTTAAAAGATGGCGAAGAGATACAAGGGAACCGGACCCGGGTAAAAGTAGTTAAGAATAAACTGGCACCTCCATTTCGTAAAGCAGAATTTGACATTCTCTATGGTCAGGGTATTTCCAAAGCAGGCGAGCTGATCGACATGGGAGTGGACCTGAATATCCTGAAAAAGAGCGGATCATGGTTCAGTTACGGGGAAACTCGACTGGGACAGGGCCGGGATGCAGTAAAAAATCTTCTGAGGGATAATCCTGAGTTATCTGAGGAGATAGAAGATAAAATCAAGGTAGCCATACAGGGTTCTGAAGAGTAGCACAGGAACCCTGTTGCTGCATAATAGATAATAGAAATGAATTTCCTTTTGCATTTTATATTTATTGCGGCATTTCTGCTTATTTATATCATTGCGATTATTATTCTAAAACCTTTCAGAATACATCGCAAGCGTCCCGTTTCAACCATCCTCATCAAATCCAGTTACCTGGTTTACCTGGCATGCTTTCTTTTGATGGCCTATATGATACTCTTTTTCTCAGCAAATGCTGAACCAACAGGAGATGTTGATGAGGAGAAAATTCTCAATGCACTGACTGTTTTCAGCATATTTGCGTTTTTTATTCCCAATATTGGAATTATGATTCGTCGTAGAATTAACACATGGCGGGTTACCTATAACTATATTCTAACAGCACTGAATCTCCTGATTGCCCTGGGTATGATATGGTTCATTATGGACCTCCCCTGGGAATTCAGGTAGTAAGCAGCGCCAGGGCCCGTTCCATCTTCTCTTCAAGGGAGAGTTCCCCATCAAGCCACTCAATGGATACACCCCTTCTCTCCATGCCCCTGAAGTAGGTCATCTGTCTTTTTGCAAACTGATGAATAGCGGTGTTCAGCTTACTGAACATCTCATCGTAACTAAACTCTTTCTGGATATATTTTCCCACATAACGGTATTCCAGTCCATAGTAATCAAGCATTTCGGCCGACACTCCGCGTAACATAAGTCCCTCTACCTCCTCTACCATCCCTTCCTTCATTCTCTCTCTGAGTCGTTGTGTGATCCGCTCTCTTCGAATACTCCTTTCAAAACTTATCCCCAACACCAGGGAATTCAACTCCTTGTCCTGTTCGGAAGTTCCCGGCTTTCCAGACTGATACATTGCAATCTCAATGGCCCGAATCAAACGCTTGCGATTCTTAGTATCCGAGATATTGTGAAGCGGACCGTACAATTTTAGAATCCCTTCCAGCTCTTCATAATCCTTCTTTTCAAGGTCTTCCCATAAAGCGGGATCATGTGGCACATTTAAGAGTCGGTAATTACGAAGTACCGACTCCAGATAAAGACCACTCCCACCGCAAAGAACGGGCATAAGCCCTCTTTCAGAAATATCAGTGAGGACCCTGAAAAAATCATGTTTAAAAAGGTAGACATTGTACTCAGAACCAGCATCAAGGATATCAATCAGATGTGCAGCTACCCGCTGACCATTCACCAGATAGTCCTTATAATCCTTACCTGTCCCGATATCCATCCCACGGTAGACCTGCCTGGAATCGGCACTAATAATTTCACCTCCAATCCGATGAGCCAGATGAGCTGCAAAGGCCGTCTTTCCTGCTGCAGTATGTCCCAGTATCGTGACCAGATTAATCATTTTCTCTTCAAGTGAAACCAAATATACCTTATTTTATACCTTTGCGAACGAAACAGCAATGGGAAATGCAATTAACATAAGGAATAAAAAGGCCTACCACGACTATGAGATCATGGAGAAGTTCGTGGCTGGAATTCAGCTGCAGGGCACAGAGATAAAATCGATTCGTATGGGGAAAGTGAGCCTGGGAGAATCCTATTGCTCATTTGAAAACAAGGAGCTGTATGTGAGGGGTATGCAGATCGCAGATTATGCCTGGGGTAGCTTCAATAAGCATGAGCCCGGACGAGACCGTAAATTGTTGATGACCCGAAACGAACTAAAAAAATTGAAACGCAAAACCCGGGAAAGCGGTCTCACTATTGTCGCGTTAAAATTGTTTATCTCAAATTCCGGTTATGCCAAGCTGGAGATTGGTCTGGCAAGAGGTAAGAGGGAATACGACAAGCGTGAAACCATCAAACGCAAAGACACACAGCGTCAGATGGACCGCCTCCAGAAAATAAAATAGTACAGACCTTACTGAGAGAAGAAGAAGTCATTGAGTATCCTGACCCCTTCAACATCCAGATCTAACTGAAAATCAAAATACTTATCGATAACCAGTAATAGCTCATCGAAGGAGAGATAGCCATCACTATCTATATCGAGCGACTGAAATTTATCCGGAATTTCAACATCGGAAGTCAACCTGTATTCCCCACTGATAATGGCCGTGTAATCCTCAACATCTTCACGGTCCATGGCAGTGTTCCGAAGTTCCATACGTTCCATATAGTCCTCTTCAGAAACAGTTACTCCCTGATCATCCACCCATGCATTTCGCTTTGTGTCAAGTTCCTGATCAAGATAATCGGCCACTCCATCCATATCCTCATCAAGCGGACAACCAAGTGTATCCACTTCAACACCATAAGGAGTACCCGGACAACGATCCGATACATCCAGTACAAAGTCTCCATCTTCGTCATCAAACAATAGAGGGTCAAATTCAACATCTGCATACAACAAGTCCACCCTCCTGGTAGTCGGGTCTGAGAAAAGGTCAAAATGAAGTGTCAGGTGTGAATAGATAAAACCATCCTTCCCTTTGCTCCCCTGAATACTGGTGCCTTCGTAGGCAACATTATCCAGCATATCGGTCATTGAAATGTAGTAGGCCACACCCAGACTGAAAAAAGACCGGCTGTTGATCCGAAAATGAGCACCCAGTCCCATGGGAATTACGAGAGTATTCTGGCTATAATTGCCCAATCCAAATTCCTCACTTTCACGCAAACGCAGGTCTGTTTCATATTCGTAATCCCTGTTGAGTGGTAGTGCTCCCCCACCCAGCCATTCAGGTGAATCCTTGATGCTTCCATCTGTCCAGTAATAGTAGGTCATCCCACTGGCATCCCTTAGGTCCCCTTTTGAGCTAAAGCTGAGGTTACCCAGGCCCAATGACAGATAAGGCCTTATAAGAGCTTCTTTATCAATGAAATGCCCAAACCTGTATTCCGCATTGGCTCCAATGGCTGATGTCGATGTCCTGAAATTCAGGTTTTGTGTAAGGTCATTGTGGGAGTAAGTGTTACCACTCAGGTTCCCTATCAGGTAGAAGAAATTTGCGGTGAAATGATGCTTTCTGTCAACAAAGGTAGAGACATTCACAGATATGGCATTGTTCCCAATAACCGGACTGATTTTGCTGTTTTGCACATCTCCATGGAAATTCATCACACCATATGAGAAGGATACTACCGGCTTATAAACGGGGTTCTCAACAGTATCGATCCGCTGCAGCATAGAATCATAATCCACTTCCTGCGCCTGTGCCAGCAATGGAATCAGGGCCAGGAACAATATCAGGAATCTATATGTGCGTGCACTTAGCAAAAGAATTCTTCTCTTAGTAGAATCAATTATCTGATAGAACTGATAGGAACACGTTTGCCACTCTGATATCCCACCACAAATGCTCCTTGAACCACCGATAGGCCCTCAACCCGCTGCCGGTATGAAACAGCTTCGTTATAAGATTGAAATGGTCCGGTAGTATATTTGTATAAACCTTCGTGCTGCTCTACAAGTACTTCTTTGTCCACACCAGCCTTTCTGTAAAAATCCTGGGCATCGAAGGGCTTTCGGTTGGCTGTGAGCTGTACCCTGAAATAGGTCCCGGTTCCCCTGTCTAACACTTTGGTATTGACAATCATCCTTGCCGAAGCTGTACCCACATTTGAAGAAGTGGTCTGGGGAGTGGCCTCTGTCTGTACAGGCTTCTTCACTTGCGGAGCAGTTTTGGGAACTTCAGTAAACACTCCGGTGGCCAGCAGATTTCTTTTCTGAGCACTGGTCATCTTATCCAGAGGGGCATCCACTTCCACTATGTCCGCAATCTTATTTTCATTACCTGAAGTATATGTTAACAATCCCTCTATCGACATATTACCCTGAGGTTCATTCTGCTTTGGCACAAGTCTGTAAACCACTTCAAATTCAGATTGCTCCGGCATCTTCATCCAGATAAACTTCACTGTTGATGAGGCATGTGATACGATTCCATCACTGGAACTCACCTCCTCGAACAGGTAGCCCGATGGAATAGTCTCTTCGACCTTGGCATACTTGCTTCCTGTAGGGTTATCAATTAAAAGGTGAACCAGGTATCCTCCATTATTCTGCAATACCGGCTTTTGCCGTATGGCCTTGGCAAAAGCATCACTGTTCTGAGTAGCGACTGGTACAACAGCTGCGCCTCCTTTGAAATTCTGAATATCAACGACCAATGCCTGGTCAATGGATGAATTCGGTACAATGGTGATCATCCTGTCTTCATCAAAGTTCAAAAACTTACGTTCATCATCCACAACATAGGCAAAGACCCCACTCAGTCTAAAGGATCCTTTAAGCCTGGAATCGACCGATATCAGGTAAGAAATTTTAACTTCATTTGCTTCTGGCATCTTCAGCCATATAATCCTGACTCTCTGGTCATCAAAACTGAAATCCGCATTGGGGGAACTCAAATTACTAGCTGTCAGTCCAAGCGGCAGATCCTGTGAAAATCGAGAATAGTCTGTCAGTGAACCCTTGGAGATGGTCACTGAAACTGTAAAATCCTCTCCTGCATTAACCCTGTCGGGATGATCAATGGATATATCCACATTCTGCCCATTCAGCGAAAATGCAAGAAAAAACATGGAAATGGTTAGACAATGGCTTAAGTACTTCATCATGAGAAGAATTAATTATTGATACAATGTACAAAATAATTTTTCAAGTAATCACTGTATTTACTAACACTACAGCAAGTTCACTCTCTAGAAATTAGGACTTAAGAGGTATTTTGAATAGAATTGATTTATCACATCCACTGCCTCATCTGCACTGTCCACCAGTGTAAAGAGGTTCATGTCCTCCCGACTGATATTTTCCTCCTCCTCTTGCACCACCTTGTCAATCCAGTCCATCAAACCTTTCCAGAAATCGGAACCCACCAGCACAATTGGAAACTTCCCTATTTTTCCGGTCTGAATCAGCGTTGCCGACTCAAAGAATTCATCAAAGGTCCCGAATCCACCTGGCAAGACCACAAATCCCTGGGCATACTTCTGAAACATCACTTTCCTGACAAAGAAGTGCTTGAATGTGATCAGCTTATCCGAATCTATATATGGATTAGATCCCTGCTCAAAGGGGAGGTGTATACCCAAGCCGACACTGATACCTTCTCCTCGCATAGCTCCTTTATTGGCTGCTTCCATAATACCCGGACCGCCCCCGGTAATTACTCCGTAACCACTCTGGGTCAGCTTATAGGCAATCTCTTCAGCCAGTTTATAATACCTGGTATGGGCTTCGGTTCTGGCCGATCCAAACAGAGAAACACATGGCCCGATTGAACCCATTTTCTCGAATCCTTCCACAAACTCTGCCATGATCTTAAAGATCTGCCATGAATCGGAGGCTTTTATCTCGTTCCAGGTCTTCTGCTTAAAAGCCTTCTTGATTTTGTCTTCACTAGCACCCATCTCTTTTCTTTTTATTAGTAGAACAATTTAACCAATTTATCCCAAAGCTAATTCCTCCCTAAGAAAATAACCGGTATAGCTTTCCGCTACTATGGCAAGCTCTTCAGGAGTCCCTTCAGCCAGAATGGTTCCTCCCTTATTCCCGCCATCTTTGCCCAGGTCGATAATATGATCCGCCACCTTAATTACATCCATATTATGTTCGATCATAATCACGGTATTGCCCTTGTTTACCAGCCTGGCGATGACGTCCAGCAATACCCTGACATCTTCAAAATGAAGCCCAGTCGTCGGTTCATCCAGGATATAAAGGGTTTTCCCTGTATCCTTTTTTGCTAACTCAGCCGAAAGCTTTACCCGTTGCGATTCACCTCCGGAAAGCGTGGTGGATGGCTGACCCAGCCGGATATAGCCAAGTCCAACTTCCTGCAGGGTCTTTAGTTTTCTCAGAATGGATGGAATGCTGGAGAAAAACTCCACCGCCTGGTTAATGGTCATCTTCAATACATCATTGATGTTCTTATCCTTGAACCTGACCTCCAGGGTTTCCCGGTTATACCGCTTACCGTTACAGGCTTTGCAAGGTACGTATACATCCGGAAGAAAATTCATCTCTATAGTCTGCAGCCCCGCACCACCACAGGTTTCGCAACGTCCTCCCTTAACGTTGAATGAGAACCTGCTGGCCTTGTATCCACGAATTTTTGCATCGGATGTCTGCTCAAAAAGTTTCCTGATATCGCTGAATACGCCGGTGTAGGTCACGGGGTTTGAGCGGGGCGTTCGGCCAAGAGGACTCTGATCCACCTCGATAACCTTATCAATCAGATCGAGCCCCTCAAGAGATTCATATGGCAACGGATCCTTGTTGGATCTGTAAAGCTTCTGACTTATGATAGGGTGCAGAGTTTCATTAATCAAGGTCGATTTGCCACTGCCACTTACTCCGGTAATGCAAATGAACTTGCCCAGGGGAAAAGCAACACTCACATTTTTCAGGTTATTGCCTGAAGCACCGCTAAGTTTTAGTTCCTTTCCATTCCCTGGCCTTCGTTTATGGGGAATGGCTATCTCTTTTGTCTGGTTCAGGTATTGGGCCGTCAGGGTTTCACCCTTCAGAATCTGAGCCGGTGAACCATGAGCAACAAGTTCTCCTCCCAGGCGGCCCGCACCCGGACCCAGATCCACAATATGATCGGCCGAAAGGATCATGTCCTTGTCATGCTCCACAACAATCACCGAATTTCCCTGATCCCGGAGATTTTGCAAGGAAACAATAAGCTTCCTGTTATCACGCTGATGCAGTCCGATACTAGGCTCATCCAGAATATATAGGACATTAACCAACCTGGAACCAATCTGGGTTGCCAGCCTGATCCGTTGACTCTCACCCCCCGAAAGCGAACGAGCACTGCGTTGAAGGGAGAGATAATTCAGCCCCACATCCAGCAGGAATCCAAGTCTGCTTCGAATCTCCTTCAGGATATCCCGGGCAATAATATTTTGTCGCTCGCTCAAATGCTTCTCAATATGACTGAACCATTCGGCGAGCTCGCCGATATCCATCGCCGATAAGTCTGCGATACTTTTCTCATTGATCCGGAAATAGAGCATTTCTGTTTTCAACCGCATCCCCTTGCAATGGGGACAGGTGACCTTCCTTATAAACTGTCTGACATGCTGAGATCTTTTATTGCCATTTCCCTCACCTGCACCGTTCTGTATGTGATTGATAATTCCTTCAAAGCTGAGGAAGTAGTTAGAATTAGCTCCCAGAGGGGTATTCATTAGCTTTAATGGCTCCTCAGAACCAAAAAGAATACATCGCATGGCCTCTTCAGCAATCTCCTTCACCGGGGTATCCAGTGAAAAACCGTATTTAGACACAATAGCATCCATCTGCCAGAATATAAGTGCATTCCTGTATTTCCCCAGGGGTAACAGAGCCCCGTTCCGGATGCTTTTGCTATCGTCGGGCACAATTTTTTTGATATCCACATCATTAATTATTCCAAGTCCATTGCAATGGGGACAGGCTCCATGGGGGGAGTTAAAGGAAAAACTATGGGGAGCGGGTTCGTTGTAAGAGATCCCGGAAGTGGGACACATTAACTGGCTGGAAAAATAACGGAGTTCGCTTCCATCCTTCTCCTGGATCATGGTAACCCCTTTCCCCTGTTTCAAAGCAGCTGACAAAGATTTTTTCAACCTCTCCCGGTCCTTCTCCCTCGCAGAGAGCCGGTCAATCACAATCTCAACATCATGATTCTTGTATCGGTCTATTCGCATCCCTGGCATAAGCTCCTTAATCTCACCATCGATGCGTGCATAGATATAGCCGTTCCGCCTGATCTGTTCAAACAACTCCCGGTAGTGGCCCTTTCGTCCCCTCACCACGGGAGCCAACATATAAATTTTCTTTTCGGAAAAGGCCTCCATAATAATATTCAGAATCTGCTCCTCTGTGTATTTCACCATCTTCTCGCCCGTCACGTAGGAATATGCATCGGATGCCCGTGCATAGAGGAGTCTGAGGAAATCATAAATCTCGGTCACTGTACCCACTGTGGAACGTGGATTTTTATTAGTGGTTTTCTGCTCGATGGAGATCACCGGACTCAGGCCGGTAATTTTATCAACATCGGGACGTTCCATATTCCCCAGGAATTGCCGTGCGTATGCACTCAGCGTTTCTATATACCTTCGTTGCCCTTCGGCATAAATGGTATCAAAGGCCAGGGAAGACTTCCCACTTCCGCTTAATCCGGTGATCACCGTCAGACTGTTCCGTGGAATGCTTACATCAATATTTTTCAGGTTGTGCACACGCGCACCCAGCACCTCTATTTTCTGCTCTTCCTTAATCACGCTATCTGCTTTCCTCCATATATTGTGGATCCCATGCATTCGGACGACGATAGCCTCTCTCAGGAATCAGAATCTCGTAGTTCTTCCCCGAAGAATTGGACAACTTGTTGTCCCTTAACCAGGGGTTCAGGTATTTTAAAATCTTGTAATTGGTCCCATGTTCATCTGCAAAAACAGCAAAATCTCCTATGGCACTATCAACTTCTACAACATGAACAGGAATTTCGGGATAAAGATCCTTCTCAGACAGGATAAAGCCATATGCAGCAGGGTTTTCAAAAATAAGTTTAAAAGACAGTACCCTGTACAGATATCTGGCAGTTTCTTCATTGAGGAGCAGATCGTAATAGTTCTCCTTATACTGGCGTTCGATCTGCCTGTCCACTCCCCTCCTGCCTGCATTGTAAGAGGCTGCAGTCATTGTCCAGTTGCCATACTTCTTGTAGGAATCAATCAGGTACTGACACGCAACCTCCGTAGATTTAAGCACATGATAACGTTCATCAATCTCGGCCCCAACCTCCAGTCCATAATCCTGTGCCGTTCCTTTCATAAGTTGCCAGAACCCCACTGCTTTTGCGGGAGACACTGCCTGTGTTAAACCGCTTTCTGCCACTGCAAGGTATTTGAAGTCATCCGGAACCAGGTTATTTTTAAGCACCGGTTCAATCTCCGGAAAATAGCGGTTAGCCATTTTGATCAAGCGGATAGTCTGAGAATGAAAATAGGTATTGATGAGTAACTCCCTGTCCAGCGCTTCCTTCACATCAAACAGATCCAGAGGTACCGGTTCACCAGCAAATGTGGCCCTGTCCGGGATCTCGACCCCATATATTGTATAAGATTCTTTATGGGCAGGCTCCACCGAACCCGACCCGGTGCCCGTATAAGCTGTTGCAGCCAGCAAGATTGCCAGTCCACCGGTAACAAAAAACGATATTAAAAAAAGGTAATGCTTTGCTCTCCTGCCTTTATCTTCCCTGATCATGTTCTGCCTTCCTAAAATGAATATCCTTTTTCACAGCAATCCACAAAATTACTGAAATGTTTTCATTCTTCTAAAGAAAGAAGTGAAAGCTTCTAGAAGGTATAACTCAGGCCTGTATAAAACCCGATGGAATAGGGCCTGGTGGAAGGAAGTGAGGAATCATTCACTGAATTAATAAAATACCTGAATCTTGGCTCCAGATTCAGACATAGCTTTTCGCCCAGGTGATAAATCATTCCCAGTCCGGCATTCCCTGAATAGTTAATCGCTTTAACATTGGAAAGATAACCAATCTCTTCCTGTCCCGAAGCGCCCTCCATACTCACATAATTGTTCACCAGGAAATTGGCGCTCATTCCGCCTACCAACTGCAATTCGATGGTCCTGTCGACAATCGAATAACGCAGATTAAAAGGTAGCTCCAGGTAATCCAGGTGTTGCTGAATTCCCTGATCAGAAGTCTGAACATCATTCATAGCGGCAAAGGCCTGGATATCTGTTGAATTTTCCGCATTGATCTTATACCCGTTCATATAGATATCGCCCGAATAGGCAATGATATTTCCCACCGAGTTACTCACTGTCCTGATATCGGCCCGTTCCGATCCTGCCCCAAATATCATATTATCGTATGCCTGATTGAATACCTGGATTCCAGGAGCGCCAATGGAAATCCCTGTTTTATTAAAATATATACCTGTTTCAATGGCAAGTCTGGAGTTTCTTCGGTAACTTACATATATTCCGGTGGAGTATGATAACAATCCCGTTTCAGCAGGACTGTTGGTCATGGCCTCAGCATCACGAAAACTGTAGAGGGGTGAAAGAGCAGCGCCCAGCATCCACCTAGGATCTTTATTCTTTCCAGGAGGCAACATCAGGTCCGGATCTCCATTCAGATCGCTAATCTCTTCCTTTTCCAGCAACACTACAGAATCAGGAAATTCATCCACTTCCTGGAGATCATTTTGCTCATGAAGAGTATCAGGCAGGGTTTTGCCCTCGCTCTCCTGTGCCAGAGCCATACTCTGCATGGTCAAGGCCAGGGAACGGTTCTGGTTGGCCTGCTTATGGCTGCCTGGTTGCTTTAGAACAACCTTCTGTTCCAACTTTGAACCTTCCTCCTTTTCATTAATGGTTTTTTCAGATCTTTCAAGGGCCTCCTCAAGCAGGGGTAGCTCTTCCACATACGCTTCATCCCGGGACAGATCCGGTCCGAAAAAATGGAGTCCAAGGGTAAGAGCAAGTGCAAAAGAAGCTGCCGCAGCTATAAGAATAATAAACAGTCCCCTTCTTTTACGCCCCCCTCCGGTTTGTGCTGAAATCTCGCTCCACACCTTCTCCGGTGGATCCACCTGGTAGGTCCCCAGCTTATCCTTCAGAAATCCCTTGTTCATATCTGCCTGATCGTTCATCTTACAATTACTGATCCATACATGTTTTTTATCTTTTCCTGCAATATGGCCCGGGCCCTGGAGAGGTTTGACTTAGAGGTTCCAACCGAGATTCCAAGCTCTTTACTTACCTCCTGATGCGAATATCCTTCAATGGCATAGAGGTTAAATACCATGCGGTATTTCGGAGTCAGTGTCTGAATCAAGCCCACCAGCTCTTTGCAGGTCAGAGCTTCAAATGCTTCATTACTGGAAACCTCCTCAATGCTCTCCTTCATCTCGCCGACCCGTTGAAGAACAACCTGGCTCCGGTACTTTTCCAGTGCTGTATTAATCATCACCCTGCGGATCCAACCTGGCAGGGCAGCCGGGTTTTTCACCTGTTCCAGCTTTGTAAATACTTTAATGAACCCATCTTGCAGAATATCCTGTGCATCCTCTTCATTATTGGCATACTGCAGACATAAGCCATACATGGCTGATGCAAACTTCCGGTAAAGCTCCTCCTGACTTCCAGGCTTACCTCGTTTGCACTCTGACAATAATATATCCAGTGTTTCTGCCAATCCAGTTTTCCTCCTTGACAAATTTATGCAAATTGGCAGGATTTCTTATCTCGAGTCACGATACTATGATGCAAAAGGCCTGTAAGTGGTTGCGTAGGGCACCGAACGCAACCTGGAGGGGGGTAGATTCGTCTTATCATTAAAATACTCCGGTCCACAATAGGATCCCTTTGAAAACGTGCTAATAATTAACCTTATTAATAGAGATGAAAACTTACAGACTCCCAATTCTATTAAGCCTGGCACTCGCCTTCCTCGGAACCGGCTGCAGTCAGGATCCAAACATCCCGGAATTCGATTATAACCTGAAATCCGCTAAAGTTATCGAGACCAACAACGACTTCGGATTGAAACTCCTGAAGACAGTTTTTGAGGAAGATGAGAAAGCAAATATCATGATCTCTCCCGCTTCGGTTAGCATCGCACTGGGTATGGCCTATAACGGCGCTGAAACCACCACCATGGATGCCTTTGAAGAGGTATTGAACTACGAGGGACTCACCCGCGAAGAGATCAACGAAATCACCAAAGAGCTGATTCAGGTGTTGGTCACCAATGTGAAAGGCAACCTGCTGGAGGTGGCAAACTCCATGTGGTACGATAAGGGCTTCCCGGTGGAACCTGAATTTATAAGTCTGAACAGCCACTACTACAGTGCCGATGTCAAGGAGCTGGATTTCAGTCAGGCCAGTGCAGTCAAGACCATTAATGACTGGGTGAACGACAAGACCAATGGCAAAATAGAGGAGATTATTGAAACAATCGACCCTGCCGTAATGATGATCCTTATCAACGCCATCTATTTCAACTGCGTGTGGGACGTGGAATTTGATCCCGACCTGACCCGCCAGGCCAATTTTTTCAATGAAGATGGAAGTGTGTTCGCTAAGGTTGATATGATGCAGCTGGAAGAAAAATTTAAAGTCGCAAACAACGACTCCTTCTCTGCAGTGGAGCTTCCCTATAAAAATGGGAAATTCAGCATGCTTTTATTCCTTCCCTCAGAAGAAAGCTCCGTGAATCAACTGGTGCAGAACCTGGACGTAACGACCTGGAACAGCTGGCTGGAAGGTTTTTACGAGCAGGGAGAAGTCTCCGTATTTATGCCCAGGTTCGAATTTGAATTTGAACGCTCCCTGGCAGATGATCTAAAAGCCATGGGCCTGGATATTGCCTTTACCGACCTGGCTGATTTCTCAGGCATCAGTACTATCCCACTTCACATCGCCGATGTGATCCACAAGACCTATATCAAGGTGAATGAAGAGGGGACAGAAGCCGCTGCTGTAACAGCAGTCGTTTTTGAGCTTACCTCTGTTGGCCCCCTCAATGAAATCAGGCTCGATCGGCCTTTCCTCTTTGCCATCACTGAGAACTCCAGTAAATCAATTGTATTTATGGGGAAAGTCAGCGAACCGGCCTACTAACTCATTAACATATTAACTTAAATGTGTATTACTTCCCCATAAGCTGCGGCAGCAGCTTCCATCACCGCCTCCGACATGGTAGGATGCGGGTGGATGGCCTTTATAATCTCTTCGCCGGTGGTCTCCAGTTTTCGGGCCACCACCAGTTCGGCAACCATCTCGGTTACATTGGTACCGATAAGGTGTGCTCCCAGTAATTCTCCATACTTGGCATCAAAGAGCAGCTTGACAAATCCTTCCTTGGCTCCAGCTGCCGATGCTTTTCCCGAAGCGGTAAAGGGAAACTTGCCCACCTTCAGTTCATAACCAGCATCCTTTGCCGCCTTTTCGGTCATTCCAACTGAAGCAACTTCCGGACTGGTATAGGTACATCCGGGGATATTTCCATAGTCCACCGGAATGGGATTGTGTCCGGCTATCTTCTCCACGCAGGTAATTCCCTCGGCCGAGGCCACATGGGCCAGGGCCGGCCCACCCACGATATCGCCAATGGCATAAATGCCATTCACATTGGTACGGTAGAAGTTATCCACCTTCACCTTTCCACCATCCAGTTCAATGCCCAGCCCTTCAAGACCAATATTTTCCAGGTTGGGGGTCACTCCAACAGCTGAAAGAACCACCTCGGCCTCCACTTCAACTTCACCCTTTGGAGTCTTGATCTTCACCTTACAAAGTTTGCCTGAAGTATCCACCGATTCAACAGAAGATGAGGTCATCACCTTCATTTTCGACTTCTTAAAGGAGCGCTCAAGCAGTTTTGACACCTCCTCATCCTCAAGAGGAACCACGTTGGGCAGAAATTCCACCAGGGTTACCATGGTACCCATGGTATTGTAGAAGTTGGCGAATTCACTTCCAATGGCACCGGATCCCACCACGACCATCGATTCAGGCAATTTTGACAGAGTCATGGCTTCACGGTAACCAATAATTTTTTTGCCATCCTGCTTCAGGTTGGGCAGTTCACGTGAACGGGCCCCGGTTGCAAGGATGATATGAGATGCTTTTACTTCCGATGTGGCACCATCGGCAGCCGTAACTTCAACAACACCGGGAGACTTCAGTTTCCCGGTGCCATTAATGACTTCGATCTTGTTTTTCTTAAACAGATACTGTATCCCATTGCTCATACCTTCAGCCACATTGCGACTGCGGCCCACTACCTTTTCAAAATCCGGTTTCACGGATCCGTCCAATGCAATGCCATAATCTGCGGCATGAAGGAAGTATTCATATACTTGCGCACTTTTCAGCAGGGATTTGGTTGGAATACATCCCCAATTCAGGCAGATACCGCCCAGGGATTCACGCTCTACTACTGCAGTTTTTAATCCAAGCTGGGACGCACGAATGGCAGCAACATACCCTCCTGGTCCGCTACCTATCACTAAAAGATCAAAGTTCATTCTGGTTGTTTTTAAAATTACACGCGAATTTACAAGTTTATAACAAGCAAAACGAATTAGGGTTTACCCAAATCAATAAAAATCTGCTGGATTCACTATAATCATGTATATCAGGATGCTCATAAGCGCTCTCCTTTTTTAGCTTCTGTAGCATCGTATACAACTATATTTATAATTATTCCAATAGTAGATCCATGAAAGTCGGAACGCAGCGTGACGCCAGGTTATTGGGGGAGTTTTGCAGAAAGGCAATTCCCACATCTTCGGACGGACAAAATGCGATCTCGGCTCTGTAGCCACGAATATACCCCCCATGGTACATAATTTTCCTTCCCTGGTACTGGTAGATTCTCCAGCCCAGACTGTAGTAGCGTTCCCTGAAAGGTTTCCAGTACCTGGTATACCTCCATTTCAGGGGAGTGTATATAACAGGAGTGGAGATAGAGCTGATCACTGTATCGGGCATAAACTCCGGCTGATAACCCAGCAGTGCCAGGAGCCAGTGTCCCATATCCGTGATGCTCGCATTTACTCCGGCAGCAGGCAAGACGTTGTAATACCCTTCATGAGGATGAAGCCTTGCATAACCTTTACTGGTCTTTACATGAGGATAGGCCACATTCGGATAGCTTTCCAGGTCCACCGGTCCGGCCGAAGCATCCTTCATTCCCAGGGGATCGAATATCTTCTCTTTTAATAGTACCTGGTAGGGAATCCCTGTAGTAAAACGTGCAATTGGGTCCAGCATGCTGAACATTACGTTCTGATAGCCATATAGCTCACCAGGTGGAGCAGAGATATCCACCTCATCGAGCCGGTCTATGATGGTATGCAACTCCTGGTCCGCCTCCACCAGGTTATCAAAAGCATAGGGAACCAGGCCGGAGGTATGGCTTAAAAGGTTTCGGATCGATAGTTCGGCCGTACTCACAGAGTCCTTTAGCCTGAAGCCCGGATAATAATCCACTACCCTGTCGTTGAGCGAAAAAGCCCCATCCAGTTCCAGCATGCTGGCCAGCACACCTGCAAAACCTTTGGAAACTGAAGCCAATCTGAACAGGGTATGTTCATCCACCTTCTTTCCTCGTCCACGGGCCCGTTCACCAAAAGTACCGGTATAAACCACCTGCCCACCGTGGACGATGGTATAAGCAGCACCCACCGTATGGCTGCTGTCCAGCTCCTGCTCCATAAAATGGATGAAATCCCTGAACGGCTCAAAAAGGGGAAGGGGATCCTTCTCCACGGGCAGCTTCACTTCCAGGGGTAAGGTTCCTCTCGATACATAGATGGTGGCAGCTGAAAGTATAACCACCAAAAATATCAATGCCACTACCTTAACTATCCGGCCGCTCATTCATCCTCCTCCTAAATAATACGGTTCAAGAAGGCAAAAGTATAACTGTATTTATAATTATGCGGACAGCTCTTCAAAAAATATTAACAATCAGGATTTTTTTGTAGCATCAAAAACACTGGTAGCCGTTGCAATAATGCTGGAAATATCGGCCAGGTTTGAAGGCATAATCATGGTATTTGACTCCTTGGCCAGCTTTCCGAATTCTAAAAGATATTGCTCTGCAATCCTAAGGTTCACAGCATCCTTACCACCTTCTTCATTGATGGCCAGGGCAATAGCCCTGATGCCGTTCGCCGTAGCAGTAGCTACCTGTTCAATCTCCGAAGCCTTTCCTGTAGCCTCGTTGATCCGCTTCTGCATCTCCCCTTCCGACTCGGCAATGAGCTCCTGCTTGGATCCTTCGGCCACATTTATCTTGGCCTGCTTCTCCCCTTCCGACTCAGCAATCACTGCTCGCTTCTCGCGCTCAGCACGCATCTGCTTCTCCATGGCATCTTTAATACTCTGAGGGGGAATGATGTTCTTCACTTCATAACGTGTCACCTTTACTCCCCATGGATCACTGGCCTTGTCCACCGCATTCACAATGCTGTTATTGATAGTCTCCCGTTCCTCAAAAGTGCGGTCAAGTTCCAGTTTTCCGATAATACTCCGCATGGTGGTCTGTGCAATCTGGATCGACGCAAACTGGTAATGATCAATCCCGTAAGAGGCTTTCATGGCATCAATCACCTGCAGGTAAAGGATCCCGTCCACTTCTACCGAAATATTGTCCCTGGTAATACAGATCTGTGAAGCCACATCAATGGCCTGTTCCTTCAGCGTGTGCCTGTACTTCACCCGGTCAATAAAGGGCATAATAATATTAAATCCCGCCATCAGTGTTACACGATATTTACCAAGGCGCTCCACGATATAGGCTTTGCGTTGAGGGACCACTTTGATAGAGGATAAAAGAAGAATCAAGGCCAGGAAGATCAACCCGGCATATACCAGTGTAAGTGCATTCATTTCCATAGAAAATAGTTAATGGTTAATTGTTAATGGTCGCCAATTATGAGGGTTTTTCAACGTCGAGGGTCAGGCTGTCCTTACTCCGGATAATCACCCAGTCTCCTTTTGAAACCGGCTTTTTACTCCGGGCCATCCATTGGGTCCCTTTAAACTCAACTTTCCCGGAACCATCCTTAAAATCATCAACGGCTAAGGCCTTTCGCCCGATAAACTCTTCAAGCTGATCATCTATCTCTTTATCGCTTCGATTAAAAAAGCGATTCCTGAGGTATTTTCGAAGCAGGACCAGTCCCAGCAAGCTGGCTACCAGAAAAATCAGAATCTGCCAATTAAGGTTAATATCTGTGATGGTACATACCAGGGCTGTAACCCATGCACCCACACCAAAGAACAGAATAACCAGTCCGGGAAGGACCAGTTCAAGGAGAAGCAAACCAAGGCCAACAAGGAACCAGATCACCGCGGGGTCAGAAAATATATCCATAAGAGGGCGTTTTTGATTAAAATTAAGAAAAAGTGGGTTATTCTCCATAAGATTTCAAGCTATTATGGGATATGTATGGCCTACAGCATGCTGGGCTATTTGCAAACTATCATTACATTTGTATATTCATCTCCCCCCATATGAGCAAATACGAATATACCAACCGCGATATCAGCTGGCTCTCGTTTAACTTCAGGGTGCTTCAGGAAGCAATGGATAAAACCCTTCCACTCTATGAACGCATTAAGTTTCTGGCCATATACTCCAACAACACTGAAGAATTCTACCAGGTCAGGGTCAGCTACTATAAACATATGCTTCGCCACGAACGCGAGTTTCCCAAACAGCATTTCAAGAACGTAGATCCTGCAGCCATCATCCGACAGATCAATGAAATTGTTACCAATCAGCAATCAATCTTTCACCTGATCTTCGAACAGGAAATAATTCCTGCACTTCGGAAAAACAATATTATATTGGTAGATGAGAAAGTCCAGCTGAGCGATGAACAGCATAGTTTTGTTAGAGAGGTATTTTACTCCAATATCATTACCTCCGTACAACCGGTTCTGCTTGTTAAAAAGAAAGTCCGGCCATTTATGAGAACCGGGCAACCTTACATGGCCCTGGAGATGGTTAGCAAGGACAGCAACAAAAACAAACAACTGGAGCGCTATGGAATGATTAAGATTCCTACAGACCATAATATCTCCAGGTTTGTGGAATTGCCTGAACACAATGGCAAGCACTACATCATGTTTGTGGAGGATGTAATCATGAAGCATATTGATGCCATCTTCCCCGGATACAAGATTAAAAACTCTTATTCATTTAAACTCACCCGGGATGCTGACATGGAGTATGACGATTATGAGGGTGATGACCTGATTGAGGCCATAGACAGAATCAGGTCGGTCCGGTCGGTGGGTAAACCCAATCGCTTCCAGTTCGACAGGGCTATGCCGGAGAAATTGCTTGAATATCTGACCGCTTCCTTCCATATCAGCAAAGATATTATGGTGATGGGAGGCAACAGGCATAATTTCAGGGATTTTTTCTCTTTCCCAAATCCCGCCTATCCAAAATTGGAGATTCAAAGTCTGCCTCCGATCCCCATTCCGGCGCTGGCCAACCAGAAAAAGCCCATAGCCAGTTTGATTTCCAAGAAAGATTTTCTACTTAGCGTACCCTATCAACCCTTTGAGCACTACCTGAGGTTCCTCAGGGAAGCATCGACCGATCCCACAGTAAAAGAGATCAAAGCCACACAGTATCGGGTGTCGGATCACTCTGTGGTAGTAAACTCGCTGATTGCAGCCGCTGAAAACGGTAAAAAAGTTACTGTATTTGTGGAACTGAAAGCAAGGTTTGATGAGGAGGCCAACCTGAAATGGGCCTATGAAATGACCAAGGCCGGGATTCGGATCATATATAGCATCCCGAATTTGAAAGTCCATGCAAAAATCGCCCTGGTCATCCGCAAGAAAGGGAGCAAATATGGAGACCAGGCCTACCTGGGAACCGGCAACTTCAATGAAAAGACTGCCCGCCTTTATGGTGATCACGGACTCTTCACCTCCAATCCTGAGGTGGTCAGCGAAGTAAAAGAACTTTACCGCTACCTGATGGACCAGCAAATACAACCTGAATTCAAACATATCCTGGTACCACGATTCAATATGATACCCTCCTTTATTGAAATGATCGACCAGGAAATCGCCAATGTGAAAGCGGGGAAGATAGGGTATATACTGCTAAAAATGAACGGGCTGCAGGACAAGGAGATGGTGGACAGCCTCTACAAAGCCAGCGAAGCCGGTGTGAAAGTGGACCTGATCATCCGGGGCGTGTGTACACTCAAAACAAAAAAGCGATACAGCAAAAATATCAGGGTGATTCGCATTGTGGACAGATTCCTTGAACATGCCAGGGTTTTTGTTTTTCTAAACGATGGTGAGCACCGGATCTACCTTGGTTCGGCCGACTGGATGAAACGCAACTTGCGTAGCAGAGTAGAGTGTGTCTTCCCGATTTATGATCCTGATCTGAAGAAAGAGTTACTGAATATCCTTCATATTCAGCTCTCAGACAATGTGAAGGCCTGTGAAATTGATGAAAATCTCAGGAATCAAAAGATCATAACCAAAGGGCCCGACATCAGAGCGCAGATGACCATCTATGAATATTTTAAAAATAAATATACCATCCCCAAGTATTCGAACATCACCTAACTAATGCCATTTATTATGGAATTGCAGACACGGATCAGGTAGATAGCATTCTAAAAAAACACTTTTAAACAGCACATGCCGGGAAGCAAAACATCAAAAACTGCACTCTCTGTCTCTGAAGGTGTCGAACAGCCTGGATCTATCAACCAGCAGGCTGTCGACCATCTGAAGAAGACAAAAAAGAAGCCATACTCAACTACCCAGTTACTCAGAGGTATCCGCAAGGGCGAGATTAGTATGCTTGGCCAGGCCATTACGCTGGTGGAGAGTTCACTTGAGAGTCATCAAAAGGCTGCCCAGGAACTTATCGCAGCCTGCCTACCCTATTCAGGGAACGCTTTTCGTGTGGGGATCACCGGGGTACCGGGCGCCGGGAAAAGTACATTTATAGAATCCTTGGGCAAACATATCATTGGGAGAGGCGGCCGACTGGCAGTACTGGCCATTGATCCAAGCAGTGAGCGTTCCAGGGGTAGCATTTTGGGCGATAAGACCCGCATGGAGGAACTGGCAGGAAGCAAAAACGCGTATATCAGGCCCTCTCCTTCGGGGGGAACGCTGGGTGGAGTGGCCAGGAAAACACGGGAGAGCATTATCCTGTGCGAAGCCGCCGGATTCGATACCATTTTTATAGAAACTGTGGGGGTTGGACAATCCGAAACAGCGGTACACAGCATGGTCGATTTCTTCCTCTTGGTAATGCTGGCCGGTGCCGGTGATGAACTGCAGGGAATCAAGAGGGGTATCATGGAAATGGCCGATGCCATTGTGATCAATAAAGCCGATGGTACCAACATACGAAGGGCCAGAAGGGCTCAGTCCGAATTTGCCAATGCGCTTCACCTCTTTCCCCCTTCGCTTTCCGGATGGATTCCCCTGGTAAAAACCTGCTCCTCACTTTACAACAAAGGGATCGATGAAATTTGGGATTTGGCTCAGAAGTACTCATCCTTTGTAAAGGAAAGTGGTTACCTGAAAGAAAAACGGTTAGAACAATCCAGGTACTGGATGTATGAGACCCTCCGGGACGGAATCTACATGCAGGTATTCAACGATCCGGCTATGAAAAAAGAACTTGAACTACACGAAAAAGCCATCGCTGAAGGACGCATCACCTCCTTTATGGCCGCATCTTCTATCTTGAACAAGTATAAATCAGGCATTTAATCTTCCCGACTATGCCCCTGTTAAATAATTAATTGTATTATTGCGCTTCAAATTAAAACCAAATCTGATATGCGCAAGTTAATCTGGATCATGCTGGCTATCATTACATTGCAGGCCTGTGATCAAAACAAGGAAGCCTATACCATTGAGGTAAACCTGTATGGTTCAGGAGGTAAATGGATCAAGCTAATGGCCCTGGAAGACAGGAATTATGTCACATATGATTCTGCATTTGCAGAGGCTGGATCACCTGCAGTTCTCACAAGGGGGGTTGATGGAGTTAAATCCATGTACCTGACAGTTGAAGACGCCGATGGCTCCGTCCGGTTGCTGGTAGAAAACAGCAGCTACTCCCTTGGTGGAACCCTGGAGGAACCTGAGATCAAAACGGACAGCAAAGCCCAGAATGACCTGAATGCATACAATGAACAGATCAGGCCCATTACTGAAAAAATGACTGAACTGGTAGCTGAACTGAGGAAGGGTCCTGATCCCGAGAACCCCCAGAAAAGTGACAGTCTGCGCGAGGCCTATTATGAACTTTATGATAAGCAGAGGACCATTGATTCTGTTTATATCGGGGAAAACCCCAGCTCTTATGCTTCAGTACTTGCACTGAGGGGTATTTTCTATACTCTGGATAACGAAGAGCTTGAAGCTGCTCTTACCCGTCTGGATACTCCCCTGCAAGAAATGGAAGAGTACAAATACATGAATGGCAAACTGGAGAGAATGAAAGCTGTGGCCATTGGTCAGAAATATACCGATTTCGGACTGGAAACTCCGGAGGGTGAAATGCTGAAAGTATCTGATGTACACCAGGGAAATGTATTGCTCATCGATTTCTGGGCCAGCTGGTGCGCACCCTGCCGCAGGGTCAATCCCGTTGTGGTTGAGATATATAACACCTATCACGAAAAGGGATTTGATATCCTGGGTGTATCACTCGACCGTGATTCGGCCAGCTGGGTAAGGGCCATAGCAGATGACCATCTTATTTGGAATCATATCTCGGACCTGAAATACTGGAACTCGGAAGGTGCTGAACTCTATGGCGTACCCGCCATTCCCCATTCTGTCCTGATCGACAGGAATGGGATCATTAGCGCCAAGAACCTGGAGAGTGATGAGCTTAAGGAAGCCATCGAATCCCTACTTTAGTGCCTGGCACTATTTAGCTTTTCACCACCTCACCTTTTACCCAGAGAATCATTTTACTCTTCTTGGGGTCGTTGGTAATAATAGTTACGGTTTTATTCTGGTTCCCCACCTTCCCGGCAGAATTGAATACGGCTTTAATGTTAACCGATTCACCAGGAGCAATCACCTTTTTTTCGGGCTGAACAGCTGTACATCCACAGGATGCCTTTACCTTTCGGATAAGAAGATCTGATTTGCCCGAGTTGGTCAGCACATAAACATGCTCCACCTTGTCCCCCTGGTTAATTTTTCCAAATTTGAATTCGGCATCATCCACACTAAGCACCGGCGCGTTGGCCAGCTCTGCTTCAGACAGGGCAGAAAAATCCTCCTCAATATTAGCGCTGATCACCAGGCTAAAGTTTCTTTCCGTTTTCCCGTTAATCTCAAGTGACATCCGGTCAATCACGAATCCCCAGTCATTTCTCATAGGTGCATCATAATTTGCATGAATGACTCCCTTCTGCCCCGGCTTTAACTTAGCAGGCTCCATGGCAATTACAACATGTTTGGGAACCCTTAGAAAAGTGACACTTACATCCTCCTGCGAGTTGTTTATAACTTCAAGTTCCTTATCCGTTTTTGCTGTATTCTTCAGGTTTCCAAAGGCCAGGTGATTAGACTTCAGTCTAATGGGTCCCATGGCATATCGGTAATCATCCTCAATGGTTCTGGGTTTCGCCTCCACCTCACCCGCAATGGTCAATCTGACACTTCCGGGATTGGAATTAGAAATAACAGTTACATACTTTCTGAAGGCACCGGGCCGTCCGGCCGGATTATAAGTGGCTGCCACATACCCTTTGGCTCCCGGGGCAACCGGTTCGCGCGTCCAGCGGGGGGCTGTACATCCGCATGAAGCAGAGACATTTTGAATAATCAGGTCACTGCCACCAGTATTAACAAATTCAAATTTGCAGGTAACTTTTCCATCAGCCTCTTTAATTTTCCCAAAATCGTGGGTCGTTTCATTAAAAGATATTTTAGGCTGTACCGTCTGCGATTTGAGGGGTACAATAAAAACGGCCACACAGAATAATAATATTATCCGTTTCATGTTCCGACTATTTTGTGATTTAGAATAGGTATATAATTACTTAAGGCTATAAAATTAACACAAATAAATAGAAAATAGTTGCACAATTTTTGAGGTAATCATAGAATTACAATTATCGGGCCACGAATAGAACCTCCATATTACGAATAATGCTTACTTTTAAATCGTCAAAAACAGGAAATGAAAAGCATTGCTAGAATAGGGCTCCTGTTATTCCTGATGCTCAGTTCAGCCGGTTTGTCTGCCCAGTTTTATAATGGGATGCAGATGAATTTCGGAAAAAACAGAGTACAGTATAATAACCGGTACTGGAAGTTTTATCGTTTCGAAAGATTTGATGTCTACTCTTACGAAAACGGAACCGATCTTTCATTATATGTGGCCGATTTCGTGGAAAAGGAACTTGCCATTATTGAGCGCTTTTTTGACTATGACATTGAACGTCGACTGATCTTCCTTACCTATAACAAACTATCCGATTTCAGGCAGAGTAATATCGGTCTGGTCTCCGAGGCCGAAGAGTATAATATCGGGGGAACCACCAAGATTATTCAAAACAAGGTTTTTCTCTATTTTGACGGGGACCACATGAACTTCGAACGCCAGATCAGGGCAGCCATTGCGGAGGTTTTGCTTACGGAAATGATGTTTGGGAAAGGACTGAAAGCAAACATGACCAGCAGCACCATGATCAACCTCCCTGAGTGGTATCTTGAAGGATTAATCTCCTTTGTATCCAATCCATGGGATTACGATATGGAGAACATGGTTAAGGATGGGATAGTCTCAGGAAAATACAGCAAATTTGTAAATCTTCAGGATGAAGATGCCCGATACGCCGGGCACTCCTTCTGGAAATATGTGGCCGATCTCTACGGGGCAGCCATTATTCCACAGATACTCTATATCACAAAAATCAATAAGAGTGCCGAAAGCGGCTTTCTCTATGTTCTGGGCAGTAAGTTAAAGGAGCTCTCCATCGATTGGACCGCTTACTACCTTGGTTTGTATACTACGCAGGAGGAAACCACAGGGCTACCTGAGCAGGGAGAGATACTGAAGCGTCCAAATAAAAGGCGGGTCTACCAGAATATCAGGATCAGTCCCGATGGAAACCACGTTGCCTACGTGACAAACCAAAAGGGACAGTATAAGATCTGGATTCACGATGAATCTGCCGACAAGCAGAAATGTATCTACAAAAGGGGTCAGAAACTGGACCAGATCAATGACTACTCCTACCCTGAAATCGCCTGGCACCCTTCCTCAGAGATTCTTGGTTTTGTTAGCGAAGAGAAAGGTCAACTTAAATTCCACGTTTATAACCTGGAAACCAGGGAAATCACTACCAGGAACCTGCTCCAGTTTGAAAAAATACTGGATTTAAGTTTCTCCCCTGATGCCCGGAAACTGGTGTTTTCGGCCGTAATTGACGGCCAGACCGATATCTGGGTATTTGATATTGCTGCATCGACCAACGAACGGATCACTAATGACCTGGCCGATGACTTCTACCCAAGATTTATGAACAATATGGACAATATCTCTTTTGTCTCAAATCGCAGAAGCAGTCAACTCTATCTTGAAAATGATCCTGAAAACAACACGACAACTGCCTTTGCGGTATATGTCTACGATTACGCCGGAAAAAAACAGCAGCTTCAACTTATCTCAGAAGGTAATTACATCAATCATACCCAACCCCTTTCGCCACGAAACAATGAATTTTTTTATCTGAGCGATAAAAACGGCATTGTGAACCGATACTACGCAAAGTATGACAGTACCATAAGTCTGGTCGACACAACCATCCATTACAGGTATTTCCCCAACAGCTACCCGCTTTCCAATTACAAACGCAATATCCTTTCCCAGGACATCAATACAGAAACCCAGGAAATTGCGGAAATCGTATACAACGATGGCAGATACCACATGTATAAGTACCCCATCGAATTTGACAGGAAATTTGGTGATCATCTGAAATCCACAGAATACCAGAGGAGACATATGCAAAGGTTAACCAATGAAGACTCCATACATCATGTTGAAAAAAAGGTAGTTTCCATGAAGGATATTGCCGATAACCGGCTGATATATGAAGGCGATACCATTGCCTTGCAGCAGTTTAAGATCGATATTAATAACTACATCTTTGAACGGGAGAAGCTGAATTACTACAACAATCAGCTTAGAAACAGAAATCTGAATCTGGTTCTCGACTCCACGGAGAATAAAAGAGCGATGTATATCGATTATTCTACCTCCTTCTATCCCAATAAACTGGTAAACCAGATCGACTTCAGCTTCCTGAATGCTTCTTATCAGGCCTTTACTGGCGGGGCCTTCTATTTCAACCCTGGACTTAACCTGCTGTTTAAAGTGGGAGCCAATGATCTTTTTGAGGATTACCGCCTTGTTGGAGGAGTCAGATTGTCTACAGATTTTGATAGCAATGAATACCTGCTCAGTTTTGAAAACCTGAAGAAGCAGCTGGATAAACAGTTGATATTTCACCGCCAGGTATTTAAAAATTATATAGATTATTACACGGTTGTTAAGACCTTCACCCACGAATTGCTGGGATCTGTGAAATATCCCATAAACCAGACCCTGGCCCTTAAGGGAACAGCCTCTTTCAGGCATGACAACTCAGTATACCTGGCCACAAACAACGAGAACTTAAACAGGCCAAACCTCTTAAAAGTATGGGGAGGGCTTAAGGCTGAATTGATCTTTGACAATACCAGGAAGCTGGGGACCAATTTATACAGTGGAATGCGCTGGAAGGTATTTGGTGAAGCATACCGCCAGATCAATGCGGCCAAATCTGATCTCTTTGTAGTAGGCGCCGATTTCAGGTCCTATACGCGCATTCACAGAACGCTGATCTGGGCCAACCGGATTGCCGGAAGTGCTTCCTTTGGGCGTAGTCCCTTGATTTATTATCTGGGGAGCGTTGATAACTGGATCAACCTGAATCAATCGAAGGTCCCGACCTTCAATGAGTCCGTAGCCATCGATTACACCCGGAATTATGCTTACCAGGCCCTCGCAACAAATGTGCGCGGTTTCTCTCAGAACATCAGGAACGGCAGCAATTTTCTTGTTATAAATACGGAGCTCAGATGGCCCATCTTCCGCTACCTGGCAGGACACCCCCTGGGATCGGGTTTCCTCAATAGCTTCCAGGTTGTGGGCTTTGCCGATGTGGGAACTGCATGGACCGGACTGCATCCCTTCAATGATAACAATGCATGGAATACGGAGGTCATTGAAAACGGTCCCATGACCATTACCATTGATGCAAACAGGGATCCCATCGTTGCGGGTTATGGATTTGGAGTACGGAGCCAGTTGCTGGGCTATTTTATTCGTCTCGACTGGGCCTGGGGAGTGGAAAATATGCAGGTTCAGCCCAGGATGTTCTATCTTTCACTCAGTCTCGATTTTTAAAATGTTCCCCCTTCCCGCATGAACCTGGAGCAACAAATATCGGATATCGTAAACGATCAACTTCTTAAGGAGATCAGAGCCACCAGGCGATGGCTTCATCAAAACCCGGAGCTCTCATTCCAGGAGTTTAATACCTCTCAAACCATCCGTAGGCTTCTCGATCAGTGGGGAGTGGAATATTTCTTTCCCTTTGTAAAGACAGGGATCTTAGCCCGGATCGTGGGAGATCGTCCGGGAAAACGTATCGCTCTGCGCTCAGATATGGATGCCCTGCCCATTCAGGAGCAGACCGGGTTGGCATTTGCTTCAAATAAAACTGGCGTGATGCACGCCTGTGGCCATGACATGCACATGGCCTCCCTGCTGGGAACCATTCATGTATTAAATCAAATGAAACATGAAATTGAAGGAGAGATCCTGTGTTTATTTCAACCCGGTGAAGAAATGCTCCCTGGTGGAGCAAAGCTGATGCTGGAGGAGGGGGTCTTTGCTGAGCTACCACCGGACCTGATCCTTGCCCAGCACGTTCTCCCAGAGATGGAAGCGGGGCATGTGGGTTTCAGACCTGGTATCTATATGGCATCAGGAGATGAGATCTATATTACAGTAAAAGGAAAAGGCGGGCACGCAGCACTGCGGCAACATCTTAAAGATCCCATATTGATGGCCTCAAAAATCCTCCTCTCCCTGCAGGAGGAAGTCACCGAAAAAGCACCCTCTTCCATTCCAACAGTGCTCTCCTTTGGTAAAGTACTTGCCAATGGCGCTGTCAATGTAATTCCCAATGAAGTGATTCTGGAAGGCACCTTCCGGACCATGAATGAGGAGTGGAGAAAAGAGGTACATAAGCTTATTCAAAAGCTTGCGTCGGACATCTCATCGGGCATGGGTGGCTCCGCTGAGGTTGAGATCAGACATGGATACCCGGTACTACATAACCATGAACAGTTAAGCCGGGAATCCAAAAGACTGGCTGTGAAACTACTTGGATTGGCGAATGTGGAAGGGATGGACATCAGGATGACTACCGAAGATTTTGCATGGTATACCCAGTCAATACCCGGGATGATGTATCGCCTGGGGGTCAGGAAACCCGGATCAAACGAGATCCTGCCTCTGCATACTTCACGATTTCTGGCAGATGAATCTGCCCTGAAAACAGGAATCTCTCTGATGGCCTTCCTGGCCATAGAATTACCTAAAATAGCTATGTTGAAAAAATAAAAACCTGACAAGGATTGCTTAATAAAAAATAGACGCTAAATTTGCGCTTTAAGAATTTCAAAATTAGATACAATGGCTTACGTAATTTCAGATGATTGTACTGCATGCGGTACTTGTATTGATGAGTGTCCGGTGGAGGCTATCAGCGAAGGAGACATTTATAAGATCGACCCCGAACTGTGTACCGACTGTGGCGCCTGTGCCGATGTTTGTCCCGTTGAAGCAATCAGCCCTGAGTAGGGCCGGGAAACAAGAATTTGAAAAAAAGCTGCCTCAAAGGGCGGCTTTTTTTTTTATAACTTTGAACTGAAGTGAAACTGAGGAATAAAATATTTATCATCATTTTTGGCACCGATACGCGGGCAGGAAAAAATTTTGATGTGGTCCTGCTCTGGGCGATCATTCTCAGTGTTGCCATTGTGATACTGGAAAGTGTCTCGACTCTGCAGGAGGCACACCACAAGTTTTTCATAAGCACCGAGTGGTTCTTCACCATCATCTTTTCCCTGGAATACCTGCTCAGGATATATTCTTCCCCCAAACCATGGAAGTACATGACCAGTTTCTTTGGGATTGTGGACCTGCTGGCCATTCTTCCAAGCTACATGGGTTTAGTCTTTGATCAGACCACCTTCCTGCTCACCATTCGTGCTCTCAGGTTGCTCAGGATGTTCAGAGTATTTAAACTGGGAAGATATATCAGGGAGGCAGCAGTACTGGTGCGTGCCCTGCAGCTTAGTATTCGTAAGATCGTCGTCTTTTTTGGAGCTGTTCTGACCCTTGTTCTGATCCTGGGCTCACTGCTATACCTGATTGAAGGCGAAGAGAATGGATTCACTTCCATTCCGCAAAGCATCTACTGGGCCATAGTAACAATTACCACGGTGGGCTACGGGGACATTGCCCCGGCAACAATTCTGGGAAAAATCCTGGCCTCCGTGGCCATGCTCACCGGATACTCCATTATTGCGGTCCCCACAGGGATAATAACCATTGAGATGGGAAAAGCAATAAAATCCGAACAAAAGAGGCCGAATAAGGTCTCCTGTCCCCATTGTGGGCATGAAAATCATGACCCGGACGCCCTTTTCTGCAAGATATGCGGGACCAAGCTTTAGCATGTATGACCGGTACAGGGGAATTCGGACTGGGAATCATCCTGAATCTTTAGCTTTAGGTGACCGTTCAATAGGCCGGTCACTTCTTTTTATAAACTGTTAAACTTTCACCCCATGTATATTGTCAACCTAACTAAAACCTAAACAGGTTCAGCTGAGCCCTCCGCTTTGCTGCCCTTCCAGATGCCAGCTTCCATGCAAACCGTGGAAGAGCAGCTCGAGGATATTCCCCGCGATATGGAGTGCTACACCGACGCTGATGGCAATGTTTATGACTTCGCCTTTGGTCTGAACTGGAGTGGTGTCATCAAGGACGAACGGGTAAGAAAATACAAGTAAGGAAAAGCTACAAAAACCATCCCTGACTAATTAAGTTTTGACTTTTTAGGGATTATAACTTGAGAGTCTGAGCAGTTCCTGGTAATTGCGCTGAGACATAACCTGGTGGACGGACAGTTTTGGGTTGCGGCTTGCATAGGCTCCTACAATCTGCCAGCCCTGCCAGACAGCTGCCCTGCCCGGTGATTCAGAGGTATAGAACCGTGTATGGGGAGCATCCTCAACCAGTTTGCGAATGTTCATAGGATCGGAGGAGAAGAGGAGTTTTTCTTCAACCAGGTGGGTCCACATTTGCTCTTCATTGTTCCTGCACCAGCGCATCTGTTCTTCAGTGAAACCCATGATCAGCTGCTCTTCAAAGTCGGGAAACATGGCACCCACAAACCAGGTCAGCTGACCATGGTAAATCATTCTGGAAAGCACATTGTCGGCTGAATCGTTATAGGGATATAGTTGTGTGGCCCAGGCATACATCACATCCAGAGGAACCTGTTCCGGTACTTTTTTCCGGACCAGATAGGATGGTATCCCCATCTGATGGTAATACTTACATTCACTGCCCAGGTACTGATCAAGTCCCACACCCACAAAACTACCCACAGTAAAAAGGCCCTGGTTGAATCTGCTCACATAAGCCACCACCCTGGGTGGAAGAGAATCGGGATAGTGATAGAGGTAGTGCCTGAATCCATTGGTGAGCTCCTCTTCAATGGCAGTAGCGGATGCAAATACTTCATTGGTATATTCAAACACCTCCCGGTTGATAGGATCATTGATAAACATGGAAAGATAGGATGAATACCTACGGGAAGATGCCTGGCCAATGCTAATCACATGTACATTGAACACATCAAAGAAATCCCCATATTCCTCGTACAAGGTCCCGATGGCGGCATTCATCGTATCCTGGTCCATCATAAACAGGTCCCTGTCAAATCGTTCCAGCTTTATGTTTGCCTGTACTCCTGACACATCCACATCCAGCGGCTTGCTGTTGCATGCCGCAAGCACGAAGACCATAGGGAATAGAAAAATCATTGTCACTTGAACAGGTCTCATCATAATCACTAAATTTGAACATTCAATTGCAAAAACAAAAGTATAAAATATGAAACGATTACTGATTATATTCATAATTCTGAGTGCAGCGATCTTCATTCATGCCCAAACATCACCCATAAAGTTCAGTGTCCATGTGAACCCTCAATTTGCCTGGCTCAACTCAGATGAGGAGGTCGTGGAACCTGACGGGTCGATTTTCCATATGCAGACGGGACTGAATATGGACTATTTTTTCGCCGAGAATTACGCTTTTTCAATGGGTCTGGGAATCAATAACCTTGGAGGAAACCTGCTATATGCCGATTCTACAGAATTCAGCTCCAAAGGAGAGATCCTTCTGGTTGAACCAGGACAATCCGTAAAAATGAATCTGCAATACATCGATATTCCGATCGGTCTTAAACTGAAGACAGAGGAGCTTGGATATGCAACTTTCTTTTTGCAGCTTGGATTCAATCCAATGATCAATCTCAATGCCAGAGCCACCTCTGAAGATGCAGGATTTGATAAGAAGGATGTACGTGAGAGCATTCATCTTTTCAATCTCGGTTACCATGCAGGAGCCGGAGTGGAATACAAACTTGGGGGAAGTACAGCTATCATAGGAGGGATCCGGTGGTCTTCAGGGCTCATTGATGTAACAGATAATGACAGAGCCAATGTGAAAACGGATGTCATCTCAATTCACCTTGGAATCCTCTTCTGATCTGCCATGAAAATTGCTCTTGCTCAACAGAATTATATTATCGGTGATTTTGATGGAAACCTGTCAAAAATCGCCTCAGCAGTATCTGATGCCACTGCATCGGGTGCTGAGCTGGTAATTTTTTCTGAACTCTCCATCTGTGGATATCCACCCCTGGACCTCCTGGAGAGGAGGGAGTTCATTGAAACCTGTATTTTATATACTGAGAAACTGACCTCCATGGTGGATCCGGGTACCGGGGTACTGGTGGGGAGCCCTGAATTCAATCCGAACAAGGATGGGAAAATGCTCTTCAACTCAGCTTTTTTCCTTTATGAAGGGAAGGTTCAGCAGGTATTTCGAAAAACATTGCTTCCCACCTATGATATTTTCGATGAATACAGGTACTTTGAACCCAATCGCGAATTCAATATCCTGCACTTCAAAGGCAAGAAGCTGGCAGTGACTATCTGTGAGGATCTCTGGGACGAGCAACCATTCGAAAATGATTTTTCCCGGAGCAGACTCTATACCACCAATCCCCTGAAAGAGCTGATGGCCTTCGACCCCGATCTGATCATCAACATTGCTGCATCGCCATTTGCACACAGGAAAATGGAAATAAAGCAATCCATCTTCAAAGACAAGGCAGCCAAACACAAATTACCGGTGCTTTATTGCAACCAGGTAGGAGCACATACAGAATTGATATTCGAAGGCGGTTCCATGGCTATTCACTCATCAGGCCAAATAGCAAATAAGCTTCCCTTCTTTAGTGAGGGTATACTGATTACTGATCTGGACGAACTGGTCGATTCTGTTCCCGACTCCGTGGAGGAAATTCCCGACCGCATCGGATGCATGGCAGAAGCATTGATTTGTGGTATCAGGGATTATTTCGGGAAAATGAATTTCCTTACAGCCACTCTGGGCCTCTCAGGGGGGGTCGACTCAGCAGTAACCCTGGCCCTGGCTGCAGAGGCACTTGGACCTGAGAACCTTCATGTGCTCTTACTTCCCTCCCAGTATTCCTCAGATCACAGTGTGAACGATTCGGTACAGATGGCCGAAAACCTGAGAATAAAATATAACATCCTCCCCATTGAAAAACTGTTTAACAGTTTTCGGGAGACACTATTTCCGCTTTTTGAGAATCTTCCAGAGGATATTACAGAAGAAAATATACAGGCCCGTATCCGGGGAACACTTCTGATGGCACTCTCCAATAAATTCGGAAATATTCTTCTGAATACCAGTAATAAAAGTGAAGCTGCAGTTGGATATGGAACCCTATACGGAGATATGAGTGGCGGACTCTCCATACTTGGTGATGTTTATAAGACCGATGTTTACCTCCTGGCACATTACCTGAACAAGGAAAAAGAGGTAATTCCTGAAAACATCATTGACAAAGCTCCTTCAGCTGAACTGAGACCGGACCAGAAAGACAGTGATTCACTTCCTCTCTATGAGGAGCTGGATCTGATCCTGGAGGCCTATATAGAGAAACAACTCCCGCTGGAGAAACTTGTGGAGATGGGGTATGATTTTCAGCTAGTTAGTAAAATAATAAGGATGGTTAACCAGAACGAATATAAACGCTATCAGACCCCCCCGATACTGAGAATATCGTCCAAAGCATTTGGAGTTGGCAGGCGTTTGCCACTGGTAGCCAGATATTAATGTGAAATCGATTATTTTTTCTAATTTTGTCTGTTATTCAACCTCATTAAGACCAAAATCAGAAGATTACAATGCAGGAAAGGAACTTTAATGCAGATGACTGTATAGACAATGCGAAATCTGTATTTACTGTACTTACACCCAAAGAGAAGGAATTTCTTAAGCAAAACTATACTTGTGCATTTTACAAGAAAGGCGAGATTATTTTCAAGGAGGGAGATAAACCCATAGGCCTTATGATCCTGGCTGAAGGAAAAGTCAAGATATTTAAGGAAGGAGTGGGAGGAAGAGAACAAATTGTAAGAATGGCCAAACCTGTTGGTTTTATAGGGTACCGGGCTCTGTTCGCAGAAGAGAATCATACAGCCACCGCTGTAGCCATTGAAGATTGTGTTTCATGCATTGTCGATAGAGAGAGCGTATTCCGGGTGATGCGCAGCAATGCTGAGCTGAGCATGAGTATTATCCAGTCTTTTGCATCGGAACTGGGATTTTCTCACGATCGAACTGTAACACTTACGCAAAAACATATCAGGGGAAGACTTGCCGAATCCCTGGTCTTTCTCAAGGACACGTACGGCTACGAGGATGATGATAAAACCATCAAAATATACCTCTCCCGGGAAGATGTGGCCAACCTCTCCAATATGACCACTTCTAATGCCATCCGCACACTTTCAACCTTTGCTCAGGAGGGAGTGATCTCAATCGATGGAAGGAAGATAAGGATCCTGGATTTGCCCAAGCTGGAACGCATCAGTGAGCTGGGCTAGGAGATGAAATTCTTAACTTATATTATCTCCTACAGCTTTCTGTGGCTGCTTCACTTTCTGCCCGATCCTATTCTCTATCTGCTTTCAGACTTCCTTTACCTTCTTATGTACCATGTGGCCGGTTACAGGAAAAGGGTGGTATATGCAAACCTTGAAAAAGCCTTCCCTGAATATGATAAAAAGGAGATAAGGCGAACGGCAAGGCTTTTCTATCACCACCTTAGTGATCTTTTCCTGGAATCGGCAGTTTTCCCTTTCTACTCAGAAACAAAGGCGCTGAATAGAATCACCTATAAAAACCCTGAATTGCTGAATGAATTGCATAGCAAAGGGAAACAGGTGATAGCCGTTCTGGGCCATTACGGAAACTGGGAGTATCTGTCCACCCTTGGTCTGGCCATTGATTCCCCGGTTGTGGCTATTTATAAGCCCCTGCATAACAAGTATTTTGACAGGATGGTGCAGAAAAACAGAAATACGTTTGGGGTGATCACCGTTCCCATGGAAAAAATTGCCAGGCGACTGATCGAATATAAAAAAACCAACACTCCGGTTCTTACCCTCAACCTGAGCGATCAGCGCCCCCTCTATCATCAGATCCAGTACTGGACCAAATTTATGGGGCGCGACACCCCAATGTTCCTTGGTACTGAGAAGCTGGCCAGGAAACTGGATGCTGCAGTTGTTTTTTTAAAAATCAGAAAAGTGAAAAGAGGCCGGTATGAAGTGGAGACCGAACTGATCTGTGAAGGACCAGAAGAACTTAAACCCTTTGAAATCACGGAACGACATGTACATATCCTGGAAGACCAGATCAGGGAAGAACCGGCCTACTGGCTGTGGTCGCACAAGCGCTGGCAACATTCCTATGAAAAATATAATCAGGAACACGGGAAACAGCATTCTCAGTCTGTATGAGGGCTGATAAACGCAACAACCTCTTTCTGATTCTTCTCAAAGGAGAATAGCTTCTCAACACGTGCTCTGCCCATCTCCCCCATCTTTTCCCTTAGTTCCTTATCTCCTGCCAGTTCCTGAACTCTGGAAGCCATCTCATCCACTCTGTTTGGCCTGGTAATAAATCCGGTTACACCATGCTCAACAATTTCAACCGAGGATTTGATATCAAAGGCCACAACAGGCTTCCAGCTTGCCATGGCCTCAGCAATCACATAACCAAAACCTTCAAAGCGGGAAGACAATAAAAAGATATCAATGGAAGAGAAAAATGAGGGCATATTCTCAACAAAGCCCAGAAACTCTACCTGCTCGCTCACACCAAGCTTACTGGCCTTTCTCTCCAATGCATTCCGCATCTTTCCTTCTCCGGCAATAAGAAGTTTATAGCTTCCCTTTTTATCCTTCAGGTATTTCATCGTTTCAAGAAGATGAAGGTGCCCCTTCTCTTCCGATAAGCGACCGGCACAACCAAGTACTGTTTCTCCCTCTTTTGCCTGGTAAATCGGCTTTGAATCCCGCTGGTACCTTGCAAGACAAACTCCGTTGTAGATCACTTTGATCTTATCTTCAGGCACAAGTGTGCTGTTATTTGCCAGAATGGTTCTCCTGGTCTCCTGGGAGTTGGCCATGATCCCGGTCAATACCCTTCTGAAGAGGTAACGGTTCATAATGCTGTTCCTTACAGGAATGGCACTGCCTCTTCGATAGAGGATTTTAGGGACTCCTGCCATCTTACCTGCAATGGAGGCAACTTTCATATCACTCGGAAGATTGGATAGCAGTACCCCCACTTTCTCCTTCCTGAAAATCCGGGCCAGTTTCCATACTTTCAAAGGGTTCAGAAAACTCAGGTTGGAGATTCGTAATTCATACCCGCTCACATTCATTGCATTCAATTTCAGTGAAAGCGGACTCGCGGGTGAAGAGATGTAGATAAACCTGTGTTCCTTGGTATTAAGACTTGATATTATATCGAGATGCCACTTCTCCCCTCCTCCCCAAATACTCTGAGTATTGAAAAAACAGATGGTCTCTTTCCCAACGCGTTTTTCGTCTATATAGATGTTCCTGAGTTTTACATATTTCAGGAATACCTCATGGGCCGAATTCACACTTACAACAAAGCCGTAATATCCATCCAAAAATCCTCTCAGAAAGATATAATCCTTTAAGAAACGCCAGAAAGGACGAAAGGTAATCTGCAAAATATTGGCTCTCCTGCCCTGTTCAAAATAGGAACGAGCCAGGATCGAAGAGAATGAATTCATCTGCACCAGGTGCTCATTCAGAGAATAATAGGAATAGTGCAGGAGATCTCCCGTCAAATACCTGCTTGAGGCTCCCCGGTTCAAGATGTACGTATCGTGCGGATTCATACCTCCCCAGCTTCCCATCCTAGAATCCCACAACCTGAGTTTTCTGGAAGGATACCAGCTGGTATGACGGATCCATTTGCCGCAATAGTTGGTGAGCCGATTAAAGTAGTAAGCATCATGGGTCCAGTTCTCCTTGACCTTAAGGATGGAGGCTTTCAGCTCATCCGAAAGTACCTCATCTGCATCGAGGGAAAGAATATAGGGAGAACTGGCCTGAAGAATCGCCCAGTTCTTCTGCTGAATATGGCCTGTGAATTTGTGTTTAATAAAAACAGCATTGTACTGACGGCAGATCTCTTCTGTCCGGTCGGTGGAGTAAGAGTCCACCACCACAATCTCATCAGCAAGGCCTGATAAAGCGTCGAGACAAGGCCTGATATTACGCTCCTCATTAAAGGTAATGATGACTGCTGAGATTTTTATTTTCATCTTATTCCTGCAAATATACTCTTTTCACACGCTCCGGAACGGAGGTCAGTATCTCATATGGAATTGTTCCCGCCTGTCTGGCCAGTTCAGAAACAGCTTGCTGTTTTCCAAAGAGTTCCACGGTATCCCCTTCAGATGCAGCTATTCCTGTTACATCAATCATGGCCATATCCATGCAGATTTCCCCAATGGTAGGTGCAACTTTGCCGTTTACATATACTTTTCCCGCACCATTGCCCAGGCTCCTGTGAAATCCATCGGCATAACCAACAGGTATGGTGGCAATGATTCCTTTTCGCTTCATCACCCCACGACGGGAATAACCAACTGTTTCTCCAGCATCAAGCGATCTTAGCTGCGAAATGGTGGTCTTAAAAGAACTCACCACCTTAAGCACAGAGCTAAGCCCTATTCCATGCAAGCCAATTCCAAGTCTGACTATTTCATACTGTGCACCAGGGAAACGCTCAATACCGGCAGAATTCAGAATGTGTCGTTGAAATGTAAACCCCAGCGCTTCGGTCATCATTGAACATCTTTCGTCAAATCGTCTGATCTGTTCCTGGGAAAACAGGTCATGATCCTGTTTGTCTGAGGCCACCAGGTGACTGAATACAGAGCTCACCCGCATCTCAGGTTTCTGTAGCCAGGTAAGAAGCTGATTCAGCTCTGCTTCATCAAATCCCAGTCGATGCATTCCGGTATCCAGCTTCACATGTATAGGAAATTCCGTGATTCCCCTGTGATGCAGAATCTTATGAAGTGCTTCTACTCCCCGCAAATTATAGATCTCAGGTTCCAGTCTGAAATCAAGCATGGTTCCAAAACCCGAGGGATCGGGATTCAACACCACGATGGGCAGGTTGATCCCTGCCTTTCGCAATTCAATGCCCTCATCAATAATTGCAACCGCCAGGTAGTCCACCTGGTGGTATTGCAACAGTTTTGCAATTTCAATATTTCCACTTCCATAGGAGAGGGCCTTTACCATCACCATGGTCTTCACCCCATCCTTCAGAAGAGACCTGAAATAATTCAGGTTAAATACCATGGCATTCAGATCTGTTTCGAGCCTTGTCTGGTGGGTCTTCAATTGCAGTTCCCTTGCAATACGCTCGAAACCAAACTTCCTGGATCCCTTAATCAATATGATTTTTCCATTGAACAGGGTCCTATCCATTCCTTTCAAAAACTCCTCGGTATTAGGATAGAAAAGAGAGGAAGGCAGAAATAAGGATTTCTGCTCAAACAGTGCAGGACCAATCCCGATAAAGAGATCAATTTTTTTATTGCTGAGCAAAGACGCAATCCCGGAATAGAGAACCCTGTCCTCCAATCCACTCTGCAAAAGATCCGACAGGATAAGCACCCTTCCTGTCTTGCTGTCCTGCTGTCCCATCAGGTCAAGTGCTGCAGCCAATCCTCCCGTATCGGAATTGTAAGTATCATTTATCAGGGTGCTGCCCATCACTCCCTTGAGTATTTCCAGGCGCATGGACACCGGTTCCAGGCTCCCTATCTGTTCGATGACGAACTTTTCAGGCAAACCCTGCTCAATGGAATAAGTAAAAACATGCAGGGCGTTTTCAACAGAAGCATCATCAACAAAAGGCAGTGTGAAGCTGAACTCTTCTCCATGGAGCCTGATTTCTAATGATGTCTGTGTCTGCGTCCGTCCGCTCACCCTGAACCTGTACCTGGCCTCACCTTCCAGGCTCCAGTCCACAATATCAGCCTGAAGATCCTTCAAATAAGAAGGAAGTGGCCTGGAGGAGACCTGTATATCGGATCTGCAAATTATTTTTTTACAGCCCTGAAACAGCTTCAGTTTCTCTACGAGTTTCACTTCCACGCTCTCAAAATGCTCCTGATGAGCAGTTCCAATATGGGTAAATATCCCTGTATCAGGCTGGATAATTTGATGTAGTTTCACCATTTCTCCGGGACGGGAGATGCCGGCTTCAATTATGGCCAATTCATGACTTGATTCAATTCCCCATACCGAAAGTGGGACTCCCACCTGACTATTGTAACTTTTGGGGCTCCTGTGAATTCGGATCCTGTCGCCCAGAACATGGTAGATCCACTCTTTGACAATGGTTTTACCATTGCTGCCGGTAATGGCCAGTACCTCCCCATTAAATTGCTTGCGCCTGGATGAGGCAATCCCCTGTAATCCAGAGAGGGTATCTTTCACATGGCAAAATCCGGCTTCGGGGAGCTTCGCATAATCCGGAAGAGAGGAGACCAAAAAGGAACGTATTCCTCGGCTGTAGAGATCTTCGATATAGTTGTGCCCATTATGCTGGTCTCCAATCAAGGCCACGAAAAGTGTATCCCGGGAGGGAACTAGACTCCTGCTATCGATCGAAAGGCTGGTAAAAGAAAGATCTTTCCTGCCATAAAGCTCTCCATCAATAAGCAACGCCATTTCTTCCAATGTCCAACACAGTTCCATGAATCGTTATCCTCCGGATTTGGCTTTTGCATAGCACACCCTGCACAGGGGTTCATAAATATCAGTTTCTCCCAGCACGATCAGCTTTTCATCTTCAGACATTCTGTGGGTATAGTTTGCCAGATTGCCGCATTTAACGCAGATGGCGTGAACCTTGCTTACATATTCGGCAATGGACATCAAGGCAGGGATGGGACCGAATGGGACCCCTTTATAATCCATGTCCAGCCCAGCAATAATAACCCTTATTCCGTTATACGCCAGCTGGTTACAAACTTCGACAAGCCCGTCATCAAAAAACTGGGCTTCATCGATTCCGACCACCTCGACCCCACTTGCCAGCAAAAGTATATTTGCTGATGAATCGACCGGTGTGCTATGTATGGCATTTTCATCATGTGAGACCACTTCCTCCACAGAATATCTTACTTCTATTCGTGGTTTAAATATCTCCACTTTCTGCTTTGCGAACCTGGCTCTCTTCATTCGCCGGATCAACTCCTCTGTCTTTCCTGAAAACATAGATCCGGTGATGACCTCGATCCACCCACGACCGCTGGCACTACCTGTTGTATTTTCAAGAAACATGATACAAGATTATAAGAAGATTATCGTTAGTTTTGTAATATCCCTGTACAAAAATCACAGCTCATCATGGAGATAAAATACACCATTGAAATCCTGACTAAAGATATACAAGATATCGAAAAACTGGTGGGGAACCTTAAGAATTCTAAGGGTGATTCGACCATTGAACTTGACCTGGCATTATCAAAACTCAGAAATGTTTATGAGATTCTAACCATGATCAAAGCCGACCGTCTCAATGAACTGGTAAGTGAAATGCGAAAACAGGGTCACTCTGCCGCCAAACCAGCACCTGCCGCTGTACCGGATCCTTTGCCTGCTCCGGAGCCGGAGCCGGAGACTGCTCCTGTTTCTGTTGCTGAGCCAGACGCCTTAACCCCTTCCTCTGGCGATCCTGAAGAATCCACCATCCTGGCTGAAAAATTCTCGGCAGAATCCAGTATAAATGAAAATCTTGCCGGGAAGCGAGGCAAGGATATTGATGCAAAATTAATGGGCCAGGCCATCGAAAACATCAGCCGCAACATTGGGATCAATGACCGCTTCTTAATCATAAGGGAGATTTTTAATGGAGATGAGGATCGCTTCAAAAAGCTTATAAGCTCCCTCGATAGTGCAGAAAACTACGAGGCAGCGGCCGGAATCCTGGAAGAACAACTTGCCAGCCATATGGAACATGAAGGGCTTGATATCCTTTCAGGACTGGTCAAAAGAAGGTTTATCCGATAATCTGATGTCAAAGCTTTACCTGGTCCCAACACCCATCGGAAACCTGGGTGATATCACCCTCAGAGCCATTGAGGTACTAAAGGATGTAGATCTTATACTGGCAGAGGATACACGTAAATCCGGAATCCTTCTGAAGCATTTCCAAATCAGCAAACCGCTTCATTCACATCATAAGTTCAATGAGCATCGGACCATTGAATCTCTTTTACAGCGTCTGCTTGGCGGAACAAGTATTGCCCTGGTTACCGATGCTGGCACTCCGGGTATTTCGGATCCGGGATTCCTCCTGGTCAGGGCATGCATTGAACAGGGAATTGAAGTAGAATCGCTTCCCGGACCAACCGCATTTGTCCCTGCACTGGTAAATTCGGGGCTTCCATGCGAGAAGTTTGTTTTTGAAGGTTTCCTTCCGCAAAAAAAAGGCCGACACAAGCGTCTCACAGAACTTTCCTCTGAAAGCCGAACCATGATTTTCTATGAATCACCCTACAGGCTGGTGAAAACATTGACCCAACTTGCCGAATATTTTGGACCGGAAAGAAAAGGATCGGTCTCCAGGGAACTCACAAAAATTCACGAGGAAAACGCCAGGGGAAGCTTGCAGGAACTAGCTCAGCACTTCAGCCAGGGAAGCGTTAAAGGTGAGATTGTAATTGTGGTGGAAGGATCCGGGAATTAATAAGATCTTAGGCTTCCGGAACCTGTAATCCTGGTAGAGACCAGAGGATTGCCCCTGTAAATAATATCACCCGATCCTGTAATTCAGTTATATCATATTTTAACACCTGATAAACCACACATATCTGGCTATCATTCTGCATCTTATAACATTTGGTGTAGGATATGAAATATACCAGGCAGACACCTGAACAATAGAACCAGGGGCTACTTCCTTTGGATCGCCACTGCTCTTCTCCGTGATTAAAAGGGTGTCGGTCCGTCAAATCCGTTATTTGTCCCAATATCACTATTGGTCATTCCTCCGGCTTCCTCCTGGTTCATTTTGGATGAGACCGTAAACCCATTGTCATCAACCATTGCCAGGTTGTCATCCATATCCACGAACTTGGCAAATTCCCGTACAAATTTAAGATGTACATCACCTGTTGCCCCGTTCCTGTGTTTGGCAATAATGATCTCTGCCACCCCTTTCAGTGAGTTGCCCTCCTCATCCACATCAATCCCGTAGTATTCGGGACGGTGAATAAAAAGAACCAGGTCGGCATCCTGTTCAATGGCGCCTGACTCACGCAGGTCAGAGAGTTGGGGACGTTTGTTCCCGGATCGCATCTCCACACTTCGGTTCAATTGCGATAGTGCAATAATGGGAACATCCAGTTCTTTGGCGATACTCTTCAGTGAACGGGAGATATTACTTACTTCCTGCTCACGGCTGCCCGAATCTTTTGAACCGGTCATCAGCTGAAGATAATCAATAACGATTGCCTGAATATCATACTTTTGTTTTAACCTCCTGCATTTGGCCCGGAATTCGAATATAGAGAGGGCCGGGGTATCGTCCACATAGATGGGTGCCTGCTCCAGATCCTTGATCTTATACTCCAGTTGCTCCCACTCATAATTTTCCAGTCGCCCTGTCCGTATCTTGTCTGAAGCCAGTTGCGTTTCCCCAATGATCAGCCTGTTCACCAGCTGGATGGAGGACATTTCCAGGGAGAAAAAAGCCACCGGCCGGCTATGATCCACCGCCATATTTCTGGCCATGGAGAGCACAAAAGCTGTTTTTCCCATGGAGGGACGGGCAGCAAGAATCACCAGGTCCGATTTTTGCCATCCTGAGGTAAGCCTGTCGAGACTTGTAAATCCCGAGGGTACCCCACTCAAACTGTCCTTTCTTTTTCCTGCCTCTTCGATCTGCTCAAGGGCTGTTTTTATGAGGTTATTAAGCTTAACAGTCTCCTTCTTGATGTGTCCCTCTGCAATATTCAGCAGCTCTCGCTCTGAAAAATCCAACAGGTCATCTACATCCGAACTTTCATTAAAAGCGCGCTCCTGGATTTCGGAAGAGACACGGATCAACTCGCGTTGAATATATTTCTGCGCCACAATGCGGGCATGATACTCCAGGTGAGCTGCCGATCCAACTCGTGAGGTCAGCTGTGAGATATAGACCGCACCTCCAACAGCCTCAAGCAAATCCGTTTTCCTGAGCTCCTCTGTAACAGTCAGCAAGTCAATGGGCTTCTCAGCCGAAGAAAGTGACTGTGCCACTTCAAAGATTCGCTGATGCGACTCCTTGTAAAAACTGCTTGGCTCAAGAATATCCAGGACGGAAAGAAGTGCATCTCTTTCAAGCATGATGGCACCAAGCACAGCCTCTTCCAGATCAAGGGCCTGAGGGGGTATTTTTCCATAGTCCATTACAATGGCTGGATTCTTCTTCGAAGTGCTATACTGTTGTTTGGCCATGAAAGTCAAATTTGGGCTGTAAAGGTAAGAAACCACCCTTAGAGGCAGTTTGCTCCTCTTACTTACTTTTGCACAGAGCCCCCAAAGTTTTAATTAACAAATGTTGAAAAATGCAATATCTTTATAATGATGATATACTTTTCACCTGCAAAGATCAACCTGGGACTGCAAATCCTTGAACGTAGAGAAGATGGTTTCCATGAGCTTCGATCAGTGATGTATCCAACTGGTCTATGTGACATCATTGAGATCAATCAGCTACCTGCAGCAGAAGGCCCCCTTCGTTTTTCACAATCCGGCATACGCTTTGCATCTGATTTGGACGAGAACCTCTGTGTTAATGCCTGGAAATTGCTATCGTCGGAAAGAACACTCCCCAATGTTGCCATTCATCTGCACAAACAGATTCCCGTTGGAGCAGGACTGGGAGGAGGATCTTCCAATGCATCTACCACCTTACAAGGCTTGAATCAGATCGCCGGCTCTACTGTTTCAGCTGAAAGACTCACAGAACTTGCCGCTCAACTGGGAAGTGACTGCCCATTTTTTCTTCACAACAAAGCCATGATGATGGAAGGGAGAGGCGATGTACTGAGCCCTGTCAGACTATCTCTGGACACCCTATTCCTTGTGTTGCTTTTTCCGGACATTCATATCTCAACTGCCGAAGCATACGGGGGAGTTACACCCGCCTACCCGGAAGTGCACCTGCGGATACTTCTAGAAACACCCAACGATCGCTGGAAAGACTTGATTAAAAATGATTTTGAAAAGAGTGCATTTATCAGGCACCCTTTATTGAAAGAGTTAAAAAACTCACTCTATGATGCCGGGGCATCCTATGCCTCAATGAGTGGCAGTGGCTCATCGATGTATGGCCTGTTTAATTCACCACCTGAACTTCCCCAAAACATTAAAAAATATGTAATCTGGGCAGGCCAGGCCTAGTCCATTTCAATGAGCAGGTAAGACTTGGGGACCATTTCCCCTTTCTTGACATGAATCTTTCTGACCACTCCGGAGAAAGGTGCCAGGATTTCATTTCTCATTTTCATGGCTTCCAGTATCAAGAGTGCTGTGCCGGTACTTACCTCAACCCCCTCTTTTACCATGATCCTCTGAATTGTTCCGGGGATAATGGCCTCGATTTTTTTTACATCCGGCTTGTCCCAGAACTCCCGGTTCCGGAACTTATTGGTTAGCCTGGTTGCATATAAAGCACCTCCGATCTCCAACGATTCCATGGGAGGTGCGGACTGATCCTTTTTTGAAATATTCTCCTTGTTGCTCATAAATGACTATTAAAATGGTGGTATCCCGTGCTTTTTCATTGGCATGCCAACACTCTTCTCTCCGGATACGTCCAGGGCATGAAGCAAGGATTTCCTGGTCTCCCAGGGTTCAATGACGGAATCGATATAGCCTTTTGCTGCAGCCACATAAGGGTTGGCAAACTTCTCCTTGTACTCCTGGACCTTTTGCGCCCTCATTTTATCCGGATCTTCCGCAGAGGCAATCTCCTTTCGGAAAATAATATTAGCAGCCCCTTCCGGCCCCATCACAGCCACCTCGGCATCGGGCCAGGCAAATACAAAATCGGCCCTGAGGTGCCTGGAATTCATCGCAATATATCCTCCGCCATAAGCTTTGCGCAGGATGACCGTAATTTTGGGAACAGTTGCTTCGCTGTAGGCATACAATACCTTGGCCCCATGTCTGATCACCCCTGCATGCTCCTGATCCACTCCCGGCAGATATCCCGGCAGATCCACCAGGGTAACGAGGGGGATATTGAAGGCATCACAATAGCGGATAAACCTGCCTGCCTTATCCGAGGAATCCACATCAAGCACACCTGCGAGAACAAGCGGCTGATTGGCCACAAAACCCACAGTGCGACCACGTATGGTTCCGAAACCAATGACCATATTGGCGGCCCAGCTCTCCTGTACCTCGAAGAAATCCGACCCATCGGTCACTGCCCTGATTACATTACGAACATCGTAGGGCTGCCTCTTGTCAGAAGGAACAATTTCTGAGATATTATACTTCTCCAGTGGTTCCATAACCTCTTTTCTGGCCGGTACATCTGTATTTGACCAGGGAAGGTAACTGAGCAATGATTTGATCTGGTCAAAACACTCATCTTCCGACTCTGAAAAGAAGTGTGCATTTCCGGTGATTTCGCTATGCACACGGGCTCCTCCCAGCTCCTCCATAGAAATATCCTCACCCAATACGGTTTTAATCACTTCCGGACCGGTAATAAACATCTTAGAGATATTATCCACAACAAATACAAAGTCGGTCAGCGCAGGTGAATATACCGCACCTCCTGCACATGGTCCAAGAATGACTGATATCTGGGGAATCACACCTGAGGCCAGCGTGTTCCTGAAAAAGATCTCTCCATATCCCGCCAGAGAGTTCACTCCTTCCTGGATCCTGGCCCCACCTGAATCGTTGATACCGATCAGTGGCATTCTCATCTTCAGGGAGTGATCCATGATTTTAGTAATCTTCCGGGCATGCATGAACCCAAGTGATCCCCCGGCCACAGTAAAATCCTGGGCATAGATACAAATAGGTCTGCCTCCTACAGTGCCGGTTCCTGTAATTACACCGTCTCCATGAAGCGTCTTCCGGTCCATGCCAAAGTCTCTCGCCTCATGCTCCACAAACATATCATACTCGTTGAAGGATCCTTCGTCACAAAGTTTGATAATGCGCTCCCTGGCTGTCAACTTCCCCATGGCAACCTGCTTTTGAATGGCCTGTTCGCCACCTCCTTGCTGCACCTCTTCACGGCGCTTCTTTAGTTCCTGAACTTTCTTGTTTGAGGACATTCCTATAGATTTTAATTTAGTGGTACAATCTTACAAAAAACAATGCTGTCTGAAAAACTATTGCATAAAACATTCCCGGTCCTTACCTGGGCGCCAAACGCATTAAAAAAAGAGCAATAATCAGGAAAAAGATATTGGGCAGCCAGACAGCAGCCATCACCGGCAATAATCCTCCAATGGCAAACTGTTTGGAAAACTGCGTAAATAGAATGTAGGTAAAGCTGATCACCACCCCGATGGCAATCTGAAGACCGATGCCTCCTCGTATCTTTCGGGATGAAACAGCCACACCAATGAGTGTCAGTATAAATGTAGAAAATGGAAAAGCGATACGGTTGTGTCGCTCGATCTGGTATGATGCCACATTAGTCTCACCCTGCATCCGCTGCTTCTTTATAAATTCATCCAGCTCTTTGAGACTCATGGTCTCTACAATATTCAGCCTCATTTTAAAATCATCCGGATGCATGGCCAGGGTGGTATCGATTTGCTTGCCCTCCTCAATGGTTTCATTAAGTCCATCGATAGTCCGTATGTAATATCTTCTGGCCCGCCACTTATTTACAGTGGTATCCCACCTGATTTGATCAGCTACCATTTTTGAAACGAGTTCACCTTCCTCAAATTTCTCAATTGTAAACTGATATCCCACTTTGGAAACATTGCTGTAACTGTGAAGGTACACATATACCCCTGGTTCAATCTGTCTGTGAAAATCCTTGGCTTTGAAACGAATGGGCCGTTTCTTGACATATTGCTCTTCGAATCCCAGCTTCACCTTATTGGCTTTCGGAATAACCTGATCGCTCAGGAAAAAGGATACAGATGCAATCAGGGTGGCCGAAATCAGGAAGGGAAGAAGAAACCTTCGGAAACTCATACCACTGTTCAGTATGGCAATGATCTCGGTGTTGTATGCCATCCGGCTGGTGAAATAGATTACAGCAATAAAAGCAAACAGTGAACTGAAAAGAACAGCGAAGTAAGGAATGAAATTGAGATAGTAATCAAACAGGATCACTTTTAATTTTGCCCCGCTTTCCAGAAAATCATCGATCTTCTCACTTAGGTCAAAAATTACCACAATAGCAAGGATCAATGCAATGGACAACAAGTAGGTGCCCAGAAATTTCCTGATTACATAGATATCCAGGATCTTAAGTCCTAAAAACCTTACAATCTTGTACTTAAGGCCGGTATCATTTTTTCCTTCCATGCAGTGAATGTGCCACTTTTAATTTTTTCAAACGCTAAACTAACCAGCCTGATATAGAATGCAAGATTATGCATGGTTGCTATCTGGGCCCCCAGCATTTCACCGGCTATAATCAAATGACGCAGATAGGCCTTTGAATAGTGCAAATCTACAAAACTGTTACCAGATATATCAATGGGCGAATAATCGTCCATCCATTTCCTGTTTTTTATATTGATGATCCCCTCTGCTGTAAACAGCATGCCATTTCTTCCATTTCGGGTGGGCATTACACAATCGAACATATCCACGCCACGGGAAATACTCTCCAGAATATTAACAGGAGTTCCCACACCCATCAGGTACCTGGGCTTATCTGCGGGCAGGATATCATTCACAACTTCCAACATGGCATACATCTCCTCTGCCGGCTCACCAACAGATAAACCTCCAATGGCATTCCCCTCCGCATTTTTTTCCGCGATATATTCTGCACTTTTCCTTCGGAGGTCCTTAAAAACACTGCCCTGGACAATGGGGAAAAATGCCTGACTGTGATCATAGTGTGGCTCAGTGGAATTAAACTGCTTCAATCCCCGGTCCAGCCACTGGTGGGTCAGCTTCAGTGAATCCTTGGCATATTTCATCTCACAGGGCCAGGGAGTGCACTCATCAAAAGCCATCATGATATCGGCCCCGATAATTCGCTGGGTATCTACAATATTCTCAGGGGTAAACAGATGCTTTGATCCATCTATATGTGAACTGAACCATGCTCCTTCAGGTTTGAGCTTGCGCTTTGCCGCCAGAGAGAATACCTGGTAACCACCGCTATCGGTAAGAATTGAGCGATCCCAATTCATAAACCCGTGCAGACCGCCAGCCCCCTTCAGAACCTCAAGGCCCGGCCTCAGATAAAGATGATAGGTATTCCCAAGAATAATAGGAGCATTAATATCATTCTGTAAATCCCTCTGATGCACACCCTTAACAGTTCCCGCAGTTCCTACAGGCATAAATATGGGAGTGGGGATCTCGGAATGATCCGTTTTTAGAATGCCGGCCCTTGCCTCACTCCCTTTGTCCCGGTGCAAAATTTTAAACTCCATAGAATTTCTTGAGATCTGCCAAAGATAAGCAATTGTTGAAAACCTGCTTTTTCTTTTCCCTATTTGCCAGCTAAATTTACAATGCATGGAAATACGAGATATTATCGCCGGAACACTTCTCCTAGACTGGATTCTGTTAGTTTTATTTTTACTTGCATTTTTCTATCAATTGGGAATTAATCTATTCGTATTTCTGAAATTGCCTCTATACAGACAGGAAAAGAACAACTCCCCTACCCCGGGAATCTCCGTGATTATCTGTGCGAAAAATGAAGAGAAGAACCTGGAAAGTTTCCTGCCGCACATCATTCAACAGGATTACCCCGAATTTGAAGTGGTGGTGGTCAATGACAGCTCGAGCGATGAAACCGAACAACTGCTTATGCAGATGGCGGCACAACACAAACAGCTTCGTTATACATCAATCCAGGCAAATGATAATCTTATGCGTGGGAAAAAGCTGGCGCTCACCATCGGACTCAAATCGGCAAAGTTCGATCACGTAGTGCTTACCGATGCGGACTGCTATCCGGTTAGTGATCACTGGCTGAAAAGAATGGCTTCCAATTTTTCGGGAGATAAAAAAATCGTTCTGGGTTATGGGGGATATGAGCAAAAAAAAGGATTACTCAACAAACTCATCCGTTATGAAACGTGCTTTACCGCCATTTCCTACTTCTCCTATGCCATAAAAGGTCGCCCTTATATGGGTATTGGACGAAATCTGGCTTACGAAAAATCACTTTTTTTTGATAACAAAGGTTTTGCCCGTCACTACCATCTGCTTTCCGGAGACGATGACCTCTTCGTCAATGAGAATGCCAATGGAAAAAACTGTGCTGTCGAGTTCTCAAAAGAGAGCCATACACTCTCCCGGCCAGAACTCACCTTCAAAAGCTGGCTTAAGCAGAAGAAGAGACACCTCTCGGCTGGAAGCCTCTACCGGACCGGCTCAAGGATCAGGCTGGGCACTGAACTGATCAGCCGGATTATTCTCTATACTACATGTATCTGGATTTGTATTTCATCTCCGTGGATCTGGCCTGTAGCCACACTTTTTACTTTTCTCTTATTGGTCCGCATGGTGGTTTTCAAATTAGGAATGCGCCATTTGGATGAAAAATATTTATTAGTACCTTCGCTACTGTTTGACCCGGTTTTACCAGTCCTTCTGGGCCTTATCTGGTTCAGCAGCCTTTTCGAAAATAAGTATCAGTCATGGAGATAAATTCCAATCTTTCCCTTAAAGCACAAAAGGACATCGAACTGGTTGAAAGAGCCAAGAATGGGGATCAACTCGCCTATGGGGAGTTGCTGGAAAGGTATCGGGATGCTATCTATTTCATGCTGTTAAAAATGGTAAATAGTCCCGTGGATGCAGAGGACCTGACCATTGAAGCTTTTGGAAAGGCTTTTAAGAATATTGACCAGTACACCCCCAATTTCGCATTTTCCACCTGGCTGTTTAAGATTGCTACCAATAACTGCATTGACTTTATCCGAAAAAAACGAACCAGCCATGTCTCTATCGATCAGACCATAGATGGAGAGGATTCACTGGCCCCCTCCACGATGATCCAGTCAGATGATCCGGATCCTGAAACCTACATGATCAATCAGCAGAAAATAAGGCATATGAGAAAGGTTGTTTCACGCCTGAAACCCCGCTACAGACAGCTGGTGGAACTGCGCTATTTCAAGGAGTATTCATACGATGAAATTGCTGTGGAACTTGATATACCAATCGGAACCGTAAAAGCACAACTTTTCAGGGCCCGGGAACTACTTCTCAATATCCTGAACCGTGCGCCAGAAAAGCCTTAAAGAAAGGCGCGGGATCATCTTATGGAACTGGTACGCAAATATTTCCCTGATCTTACTTCCCAACAGATCAAACAATTTGAGAAGTTAATGGAGGTCATTCCCCCGCTAAATCAAAAGGTGAATATCATTTCAAGGAAAGATATTGAACACCTTGAGGAACGACACATCCTTCATTCCCTCTCCATAGCCAAAAAATTCAGCTTTGATTCCGTAGCAAGAATTGTAGATGTTGGAACAGGTGGTGGATTTCCTGGAGTTCCCCTTGCCATATTGTTTCCGGAGGCAACATTCACCCTGGTCGACTCCATCGGTAAAAAGGTTCGACTGCTTGAAGAACTGCTTGAAGAACTGGAACTAAAAAATGCACGCCCCTTGTGCGGGAGAATGGAAGAGTTGAACCTGAAAGCAGATTTTGTGGTTTCAAGGGCAGTCACCGCTTTCCCCAAACTTCACCAGTGGACCAGCAAGCTAATTATTCCCGGTCATAAGCAGTCCATGCCTAACGGCCTGATTTCTTTGAAGGGAGGAGACCTGATGGAGGAGTTGGCCTATTTCAAAAGCAGGGCACAGCTCTTTCCGCTCTCCACATGGTTTGAAGAGTCGTTTTTTTCTTCGAAAATGATTGTATATCTAAAAAAATGACTTACTTTTGCACCCTCAAAACATATTCTTATGAAGCGTACATTTCAGCCATCCAACAGGAAAAGAAAGAATAAGCATGGATTCAGGGAGCGGATGTCATCAGCCAGCGGACGTGGTGTTATTGCCAAAAGAAGAAGAAAAGGGCGTAAAAAACTAACCGTTTCCGATGAGCCAAGGCACAAAGCTTAATATTAAGCTTTTATTACTCTTTACTGAATAACTGACCGATAACCGGTTGGTTATTTTTTTGTCCTGATTTTTAGAATAAACACTACCTTTGGGCAAAGCTCGGAATATGGATTTCTTCAGGTTTTTAATTACAAAAAAATTCTTGCGTCATCTGGGACTGGCAGTTGCCATTGCCATTATTTTACTTCTTGGAACCCTGGTAGGCCTTAAGATATACACCCATCACGGGAAAACCATCATGGTTCCGGATATGACTGGTCTGACCCTGGATGAAGTGGATGATGTGACTTCCTCCAGGCACCTGAGATTTGAGGTGATCGACTCCGTTTTTTCTACGGAGATGCCACGGGGAACTGTGATAAAACAAAATCCCAATGCCAGTTCAAAGGTCAAGAAAAACAGGAAGATTTTCCTGACAATGAATGCTGTGAACCCTGAAATGGTCTCCATGCCTCAGCTAATCGGGCTCTCCTTCCGACAGGCCAGGCTTGCATTACAGAATGCCGGTCTTATCCAGGGAAGCATTGAATACAGACCCGATTATGCCAAAAATAACGTGCTACAACAAATGCACAACAACTCCGTTATTATTGAAGGAACCGAAATCACTAAAGGAGCGGTCATAGACCTGATACTGGGCATGGGACTAAGCAGTAAAACAACCCGGGTACCCGACCTGGTGGGATTGGGACTGGAAGAAGCTTCAGAGATTATTTCTGATTATTATCTGAATCTGGGAGCCATGACATACGACCTTAGCTTTGAAGAAGCCAAGGATAGCGCCGGTGCTTTTATCTGGAGACAATACCCCGATTTTGATGAATTCAGAAGATTGAATATGGGCATGGAGATTGATATCTGGCTCACTTTGGACTCAACGCTTTTACCTCAACCCGATTCGGCACTCATTGGTGATGACAGAGAATAATTGAATGAATAGAGCCAAAAGTGTCATAGCCTGCCTAATAATCTCTCTTCCTGGAGTTTTCACTATTCAGGCACAGGAAGTTATTACACCCCTCTATAAAACCGGGGCTGCCCAACAGCACCATAAGCTTTACAGCACAAAGAAATCTACAACAGAATCCCTACTGGAGCTTCCCATATTTGACGACTTTTCAAACAGCTCCCTGGTAGCCGACACGGGTATCTGGAGCGATTACAATGCCTTTGTAAACAACAACTTCGCTGTGAACCCGATCACCAATGGAGTTGCCACCCTGGATGCCCTGGATGCAGAAGGATCCATATATTCACATGCGGTACTCTACCCTTCCTCCTTTGTGGCAGATGTCCTTACCAGTCGCTCTATTAACCTGGATTATCCCCCATCGGATAGTATTTACTTTAGTTTCCTTTATCAGCCGGGTGGATTGTGTGACCTGCCTGAAGAGGAAGACTCCCTGATGGTTGATTTCTGGGCAAGCGATTCAAGTAGATGGATCAATATCTGGCGCGTGCCCGGCACAGGGATGCATGCATTCAAACATGTGATGATCCCACTTACCTCTCAGCGCTTCCTGACCAGCGACTTCAAATTCAGATTCAGGAACAGAGCCAGTCTTTCCAGGAACAATGATTCACCCGATAAGAGAAGCAATGTGGATTACTGGCATGTGGATTACGTCCTTCTCAACAAAAACAGGTCAGCCTCTGACACCATTCCCAGAGATGTGGCTTTTAACACTCCGTTTACCTCTATCTTCAAGGAACATACAGCTGTCCCCTGGTCCCATTTTGAAGAGGCTTACAATACAACCCTGGCTTCATTTATTTCGGTCGGATACAGGAACAACGATTCCATCACCCGGAATGTAACCCGTTCCCTGTCCATCCTGGAACCCATCTATGGCGAGTCACAGCCCGATGAAACTCCAACAGCCCAGGACCTGCCGGCCTTTGAAGAGACTGTGGTTGATTTCATTTTAGCTTATGATCTGGATTTTGACAGAGGGGATTCCGCATTGCTCCGGTTCAAAGCAGCACTGCGCACCGATGAATTTGATCCCAAGGTAAACGACACGGTGATTCATGACCAACTATTCAGAGACTATTATGCCTACGATGACGGAACGGCTGAGGCGGGTTACGGACTGAGGGGGGATGGCACAGTCAACGGAATGGTAGCTGTCAGGCATCACTCCTATGTACCGGATATGCTGGGAGGAATCTATATTTTCTTCAACCAGGTATATGATTCCATAAATCTGAAAAACTACACCTTTAACCTGATGGTATGGAACGATGCAGGGGGAATCCCGGGTTCGATTCTATGGGAAGATCCCACCATCAGAAGGCCCGTCTATACGCCCAGCTATTCAGGCTTTGTCAAATATGAGTTTACGGAACCTGTTCCGGTAGACGGAGCATTCTATGTGGGGTGGAAACAATACAAGGAATATTTACTTAATGTGGGACTCGACCTGAATAACAGGCCCGATTCCCCGCTTATGTATTATAACATTGGTTCCTGGAGCGAGTCGGAGGCACCGGGCATGATCCTTCTCAGACCTTACATGTATGACAGCAGCACGGGGGTGGAAAGTTCAGCAGGACAAGAAATAAAAGCCCTGCAATTCTATCCCAATCCGGCACACGACCGAATCTGGTTCCAGTTTCCTTCGGGCTACAAGGGCCATGATATTCTGATTGATATCTTTGATACATCGGGCCGGAAGCTTCATCATTCGGTACTCCGGTCCAACAGCCTGGATGTTTCAGGATTTTCACCAGGCCTCTATTACCTAAGAACCACCATCTCAGGTGAACCCTATTTTTCAAAAATATTGATCAATCCTTAAGCACATGCCTCTTGAACCTGCAGAAAACAATGAACTATTTGAGCATTTCAGATTCAGTGCCGATCCAGGACAGACCCCATTGAGAATTGATAAGTTCCTTTCCAATAAACTTGAAAGTACCTCCCGAAGCAGAATTCAGGCCGCAGCCAATGCCGGGAACATTCTCTCCAACAACTCCCCTGTTAAGCCAAATTACAAAGTGAAACCGGGTGATGTCATTACCATCGTCCTGCCACACCCTCCCCGGAAAATTGAACTGATCCCGGAAGATATCCCCCTGAATATTGTATTTGAGGATGAAGATGTAATTGTGGTCAATAAAAATGCCGGACTGGTGGTACATCCGGGTTATGGAAATTACTCAGGAACCCTGGTCAATGCATTGGTGTTTCACCTCAGGGATAATCCCCTCTTTCAGTCTGGCGATGAACGGCCGGGACTGGTTCACAGGATAGATAAAAATACCTCCGGCTTGCTTGTGGTTGCAAAAAATGAGCTGGCTCTCAGCAAACTTGCCAGTCAGTTTTTCCATAAAACAAGCAAAAGAACCTATACAGCCCTGATATGGGGCGATATGAAGGAGAAAGAAGGGACTATCCGGGGACACATTGGCCGGAATCCAAAGAACCGGAAGCAGATGCATGTGTTCCCGGAAGGCGACCAGGGCAAGGAGGCCATCACCCACTATCGGGTACTGGAGAGGCTTGGCTATGTGAACCTGGTTGAATGCAGACTGGAAACAGGACGTACCCACCAGATCAGGGTGCATTTTCAATATATGTCCCATCCACTGTTTAATGATCCGGAGTACGGTGGCGACCGCATCCTCAGGGGAACCACCTTTACCAAATACAAGCAATTTGTCAATAATTGCTTCGATCTTTTACCCGGACAGGCTCTGCATGCACGAAGCCTTGGCTTTGTCCATCCTTCATCCGGAGAAGAGATGCTATTTGATGCTCCTCTCCCTGAGGGTTTCAGTACTGTACTGCAAAAATGGCGTACCTACATCAAGGGTCGCAGCGAGGAGTAGCTGAAAATACCCATGGTGGGGTCCACTTTCATGGATGAATGGCCCTTTTCGTCAAAATTGAGTACCCCTATTTATACACTCTTCCTACAAAAGGTATTACATTTAAGAAGGAGAACAATTCAAATTAAGAAGTGATGACTATTGCCATATTTACCGGAGGAGATTCTTCTGAATACCTAATCTCCATGAAAAGCGCCGAGCAGGTTCGCCTTTGGCTGGAAGCAGCAGGCCATACATGTTACCTTGTTGAGGTCAGAAAAGATAAGTGGACTGTTAATATGGGAAAAGTTAAGATTCCACTTGATAAAAACAATCTGAGTTTTCTGAATAAGGGAAGTCAGGTCAATTTCGATTTTATCTGGAATACCATACACGGCACACCAGGTGAAGATGGTAAGCTCCAGGGATTCTTCGATATGATGGGGATTCGGTACAGTAGTTCCAACCATCTTTCCTCCGCACTCACCTATAATAAATACACTTGCAAAAGCTTCCTGAAAGAGCACAAGGTGCTGACTCCCGAAGCGAGTCTAGTAAGAAAAAATATGGAAACCGACCTTGAAGCAGTGGCTGAGATGGTGGGATTCCCCTGCTTCGTGAAACCCAATAGCGGTGGCTCAAGTTTCGGAATAGCCAAAGTGCATCGTTTTGAGGAGTTGAAACCAGCCCTTGAAGAAGCACTTCGGGAAGACGATGAAGCCATCGTTGAACGATACATCAAAGGAACTGAAGTCACCTGCGGGCTCATGAAAACACGTGATGGCTTCAGTCTGTTTCCCATTACCGAGATCATCCCGAAAAATGAATTTTTCGACTATGAGGCAAAATATACCGAGGGGAAGGCCGAGGAAATCACTCCGGCCCGGATTGACGATGATATTACAAAAAAATGCCAGGATATGGCAATGGCCATTTATAATCTGGCCGATTGTACCGGCATTATCAGAGTCGATTTTATTATCAAGGGAAATCAGGTATACTTCCTGGAACTGAATACCATACCGGGCATGACCAGGGAGAGTATTTTCCCAAAACAAGTGAGCAGCATGGGCTTGAAAATGGAAACCATATTGCAAAAGGTTATTGATGAGGCCATGAGCTGATAGAATGTCCCGATCGATCTGCTCTTTTCTACTGTTTCTCACTTTTTTTGCTACTTTTACGCCCTCATGAAAAGCAGCATCTATACCCTTTTAGCAGTGGTTCTGCTGGTATTGCCACAATCTTGTTTTTATTCAGATTCAGAATTGTACAGGGTGGATCCCGTTCCCGGCAATCCCCCGGTTTTTTCGATGATCACAAACCTGGACACCCTTTACCATCCGGCCGTAAACGACAGTCTCCACGTTAGCTACCAGGTGGAAATAGAAAACGGGGATTTCTACTACATGTATGCGGTAATAGCCAATACTGCGGTATACGACTCCGATACCACCCGGGGGTCCTTCTGGATCTACCCGGAACTGGCCACCGATTCCGGAGTGGATACCCTGTATATCGACCTGTACTATTCCACCAACAGCAACAGTTTGGCCGATCAGGTAGGATATGAAGCGACCCTGGAGATAATAAAATTTGCTGTGGATTTTAACCTGGAGGATACGAAATGAGAAAGATATCTATTCCCAGGACAGCCCTGACAATTCTACTTTTCTCTGGCCTTACTATCTCTGCCCAGGATGGCGGCATTATGGTTTCAGGCGGAATGGCATCCTCAGCTATGGAAGATATGAAATATCTTCAGGAGTATATTTTAAGCACTTATCCAGTGGAAGGAAAAGTTACCAGTTCTTTCCCTCCCTTTACAAGCGCAGTGATCACCGGATTTAAGCAATTGTATGATCATATTAGAATTGGCGGCGGATACAGCTATGCCACCACGGGAGGAAAATCCAGTTACTCCGATTATTCCGGAGAGATATATTCAGAAACGTCAGTTACTTCACACCGCCTGGGAGCCTACCTCTCTTATTTGGTATTGGGTGGAGAACGCCTTGAGCTATCTTTATACGGGAAGGCCGAAGCAAACCTGAGCAGCCTGGCTATTCTGACGGCCTACTCCATACAAAACATTTCAAACAGTGGCACAAACAAGTACTGCTCCATTTCTCCAGTGGGCACCATTGGAACAGAACTCATGTACGGATTCCGGGACTTCTCCCTTGGAATAGATGCCGGATACCTGGTCGATCTGACCGGGAATCTGAAGAATACAGATAACGGCGAATTTCTTTTGGACCCCCTTGATCGGGAACGGATTCTTACCACAGACTGGACCGGATGGCAGTTAAAGATAAAAGCCGCGATCTGGCTCAATTTCTAAGCTAAACTCAGTTTCCAGAAATTCCCCTGATAAATTTCTCCACCCGCGCCTCCAGGCTAAGTGTATTCTTCTCACTCAGGACCCTTATAAACGCACTTCCTATGATGGCTCCACTGGCATATTTGCTGGCAGTCAGGAAAGCTTTCCGGTTGGAGATTCCGAATCCGATGAGTCCGGGAACAGGAAGGTTCATCTCCTTTATGCGCTGAAAATATTCTTTCTGGTGATCTCCCACCGAATCTCTGACCCCGGTTGTAGAAGAATCGGCCACCAGGTAGACAAATCCATCTGATAGTGAACTTATCTGTCTTATCCGATCATCATCTGTAAAAGGAGTAAGCAGCAGAATGTTATAGATTCCCTTGCTCTTAAAAAGTTCCCTGTACCGGGTTTCGTATTCCTTAGGTGGTAAGTCGGGAATAATCACGCCATCGATCCCGGCTTCACTGCATCTGCTCAGGAACTTCTCCATACCCATTTGCAGCACCGGGTTCAGGTAGCCCATCAGAACCAGTGGAATATGAACGGTACGCCGGACCTCCAGAAGCTGCTTAAAAAGCAGATCCAGTTTCATCCCATTGTTCAGAGCAATCTGGCTACTCTCCTGTATCACCGGGCCATCGGCCAGGGGATCAGAGAAGGGGATTCCTATCTCCACCATATGAGCACCATGCTCCTGGAGCAATTCCAGCAGTTTTACAGTGTCATCAAGCCCGGGATAACCAGCCGTGAGATATATGGAAAGAATCTCTGTTTCCCTGTCCCTGAAAAGTTGATTAATCCTGTTTATACTCATTGCTTTATATTTCAAGTTTATCAATATAGATTTCCATATCCTTATCTCCCCGTCCGGAAAGGTTCACCACCACTACATCATCCGTGCCGGGAGTAATAAGCTCCAGAGCAGCCAGGGCATGTGCGGTTTCAAGGGCAGGAATAATTCCCTCTTTCCTTGTGCACAGAAAAGCTGCCTGCAGGGCCTTTTCATCTGTAATTGCATGCAAGGTGGCCCTGCCCGACCGGGCCAGCCAGGCATGTAGCGGCCCAACACCCGGATAGTCCAGTCCGGCCGAAATGGAATAGGGCTCCTCGATCTGACCGTCATCATCCTGCATCAGCAGTGTCCTGCTGCCATGAATAATGCCCGGGGTACCCAGCAAAGATGTGGCTGCTGTTTTACCACTATCCACTCCCAGGCCAGCTGCTTCGGCAGAGACCAATGTGACACGATCATCATCCATGTAATGATAATAGGCCCCGGCTGCATTACTCCCCCCGCCTACACATGCCACCAGATAATCTGGATAATCCCGACCCACCTGCTCCATCAACTGGATCCTGATCTCCTCGGAGATGACCGATTGAAACCTGGTAACCATATCGGGATAAGGATGGGGCCCCACCACCGAGCCAATAATATAATGGGTATCCACAGGATGATTGATCCAGTCGCGAATGGCCTCATTGGTGGCATCCTTCAGTGTTTTATTACCGCTATGCACAGGTATTACCTCCGCCCCCAGCATCTTCATCTTCTTAACATTGGAAGCCTGGCGCTCCACATCCAGTGCGCCCATATATACAATACATTCCATTCCTGTCAGAGCACAGACTGTGGCCGTGGCCACACCATGCTGCCCTGCACCGGTCTCCGCGATAATCCGCTTTTTATTCAGTCTCTCTGCCATAAGAAGCTGACCGATGGTATTGTTAATCTTATGAGCCCCGGTATGATTCAGATCCTCTCTTTTCAGAAAAATCTGTGTTCCAAAATGTTCCGACAAACGCTCTGCCCTGAAAAGAGGAGTTGGTCTGCCAGCATAATCCTTTAGCAAGTGCCTGAATCTTAGCTGAAAACTCTCTGACTGTACAATATTCAAGTAACTATCTTCAAGTTCCTTGATATTCGGATAGAGCATTTCAGGAATATAAGCACCGCCATACTCTCCATAAAAACCCTGCATATCTACTGCAAATCCCATGTTATTCTATTTTCTGATTTCTAAAATAAATTCCTTTAAGGCTTGTATATCTTTTTGGCCAGGCGCCAGCTCAAAGCGGCTGTTCAGATCAATACCCATCAATTGTTTATGATCAATATTCCGTATGGTTCCGGCATCCCCCGGAGCAATTCCTCCACTTAGCAGGAAGGGTAAAGGTGAAAAGACCTCCTTCAGCAGGTTCCAATCAAACTTACGGCCTGTCCCTCCATAGCCCTCTCCCGGTGTATCAAACAAAAAAAAGTCCACCACTCCTGCATAGTTCTCCAGGCCGGTTTGTTGTGTATAGGGATCCAGTACCTTAAGCACCCTGACTTCCTCTGCCAGGCTTTGACAATACTCCACAGATTCTCCTCCATGTAATTGGACCACCTCCAGCTTATACTTTTGTATGGCTATGCGTACCCGGGAAATTTCCTCATTCACAAACACTCCCACTTTTTTTATCTCCGGACCGGGAATCTGAAAGAGGGCCGAATCAGGAGAGTTTCCAACAAAACGTTTGGACCGGGAGTAGAAGATAAAACCAACAAACTCAGGTGCAAGAGCACAAAGCTGTTCCAGGTTCTCAGGATCACGCATCCCGCATACTTTTATCTTTATTTTCATCGGCATTTATAAACGCTCTATCAGTTTCCTGCACGCCAGTCCCGGATCCTTCTCCTTCATAAAAGTCTCTCCCATCAGGAACAGTCGGTAGCCTGCCTCTGCAAGATTTCTGATTTCGTGCTGACTACTGAGTCCGCTTTCCGAAACCGGAACAACACCGGTGGGCATCTGCCCGATCAGCTCCAGGCTCCTGCCCGTATCCACATGGAATGTTTTCAGATCACGGTTATTCACACCCAGGTATTTTATCTCCGGATGATATTTCTTCAGCTCCTCTTCATTGTGTACTTCAAAAAGAATACTCAAACCCAGTGATGTAGCTTCCAGGGCAAGCTCCTCGATCTCCCGGCGATCTAGAATGGCAGCAATCAGCAATATCATATCAGCACCATAGGCACTGGCCTCATGCAACTGGTAAGGGTCAATAATGAAATCCTTTCTTAAAAGCACGAGCCCGGAAGAAAACTCCCTCACCTGTTTCAGGTCCAAGAAAGAGCCTCCAAAGAAATTCCTGTCGGTCAGGATGCTCATGGCCGCCACCCCTGCTGCCTCATAAGCCGCAGCCACTTTCACTGGATCTGCCTCCATATGAATGGGTCCACGTGAAGGCGATTTACGTTTGAATTCAGCAATAATACCCGGTTTTTCTGGTATTTCCGGAAGGGAAATCACATTGCATATGCGCCTGTAATAGGGAAATGTTGCCAAATCGGAGAGTGGACGCTTCTGTTTTCTTTTCAGAATCTCAACCCTCTTCTGTTCCACTATGCCATCAAGGAAATTCATCTCAGGTATAAGCTATTAATTGTTTAAATGCCTTCAAGGCAGAACCCGATTCCAGCGCCTCCCTTGCCCGTCCCAGACACTGGTCCATTCCGGGATTTTCATCCATGCAATAGAGTGCAAGTGCAGCATTGGCCACCACCACATCATTCTGTGCCCTGCTCCCCTTCCCCTCAAGAATCTTCAAAAATAGCGAGGCAGCCATTTCCACAGATGTCCCGCCATAGATATCAGCAGGAGTAACAGGATCAAGACCAAGATCACCAGGAACAAAGGTCCGCTCGGTACTACGTGTAAAGGCTTTGAAAGCTCCAGTCAGGGAGATCTCATCATACCCATCAATGGAGTGGACAATGCAAAACTCTTTCCCCGATTCCTGGTAGAGGTAATGATAGAGCCTGGCCACATCAAGACTGAAGACCCCAATCATTTGATTTTGTGGATTGGAGGGGTTGACCATGGGACCAAGCATATTAAAAAAAGTCTTGATTCTCAGGCTCCTGCGGACGGGAGCCACATTTTTCATGGCCGGATTAAACAGAGGGGCATGCAGAAAGCAGATGTTGCACTTGTCCATCTCCCGCTTCAAACGATCGGGATCATTGCTGAAGCTATATCCAAAATACTCCAGTACATTGGACGAGCCACATGCCGATGAGACACTGTAGTTCCCGTGCTTTGCCACTTTCGCTCCTGCACCGGCCACCAGAAAAGCGGTCATGGTGGAAATATTAAAGGTATTTTTCTCATCCCCGCCTGTACCACAAACATCAATGGTATTGAAGTCCGACAGGTCCACCGGGCTGCAGAGCTCCAGCAAGGCATCCCGAAAGCCCGCAAGCTCTTCAAGAGTAATACTCCGCATGAGGTAGACCGAAATAAATGCCGCAATCTCTGCATCATTGTATTTCCCCTCTGCCATATTCCTGAGAATCAGTTTAGCATCCTCTTTTCCGAGGGTTCTGTGATCAAAAAGGTATTGTAAGGTATCTTTCATGATTTAACTATTAACTTTTTCCCTCTATCCAATTCAATATCATTTTTCCGCCGTATTCAGTAAGCACCGATTCGGGGTGAAACTGCACCCCCCTCACATCATGCTCCCTGTGCCTGATGGCCATAATATAGCCCTCATCATTTTCCACGGTAATTTCCAGATCAGCGGGCAGACTTTCAGGGTCCACCACCCATGAGTGATAACGCCCTGCATCAAATTCAACAGGCACACCCTTAAAGAGGTAATCATCACTGATCAGCTGTTTCATCTGTCCCGTCACCCCATGGTACACCGTGGAAAGATTGGAAATAGTACCCCCGTAGGCCTCAGCAATTGCCTGGTGCCCCAGGCAAACTCCCAGGATACTTTTGACCGGGCCATACTTTCGGATGAGATCCAGAGTAATACCCGCCTCTTCCGGTATGCCAGGTCCGGGACTGATTAATATCTTATCATAGGCTGCGACCTCTTCCAGCAACAAGAGATCATTTCGCTTCACATCGACCGGTGTTTTCAGTACCCGCTCCAGATACTGCACAAGGTTGTAGGTAAAGGAGTCATAATTATCCAGTACGAGAATCTTCATCTTCAGTTCAATTAACTTTGTTTAAATTCCTGGCCATCTCAATGGCCGATTTCAGGGCTGCCAGCTTGTTATTCACCTCCTGTAACTCACCCTCTTCGGTGGATTCGGAAACAACTCCCGCCCCAGCCTGGTAATAGAGCCTGTGATCGCGGGAAAGAAAAGAGCGAATCATAATAGCGTGATTAATATCCCCGTTGAAGCGTAAAAAACCAAGGGTGCCCCCGTAGTAACCTCGTCGTTTCCGCTCATAGGTATCGATCAGTTCCATTGCTTTGTATTTTGGGGCTCCTGAAAGTGTGCCGGCCGGAAAAGATTCAGCCAGTATCCTGATTGTATTGGCATCTTTGGGCAGTTCTCCCGATACTTTTGATACCATATGTATCACATGAGAATAAAATTGAATCTCCCGGTACTCTTCAACTCTTACCTTTCTGGTGGTCCGGCTCAGATCGTTCCTGGCCAGGTCCACCAGCATCACATGTTCAGCATTTTCTTTTTCATCTTCTGTTAGTTTCCTGGCCAGCTCCTGATCTTCCCTGTCATTTCCCGTACGTCTGAACGTACCTGCAATGGGGTTGATATAGGCTTTCCCTCCTTTAACGATGATCTGTGCTTCGGGAGAGGAACCAAAAAGCTTATAGCTGCCATAGTCAAAATAAAAGAGGTAGGGCGAGGGATTGATGGATCGAAGAGCCCTGTAAACATTGAACTCATCACCGGTAAAAACCTGGTAAAACTGCCTTGAAAGCACAATTTGAAAGACATCTCCCCTGAAGCAATGCTCCTTGCCTTTTGCAACCATGGCCCTATAGTCGTCATCACTCAGGTTGGATGCTTCCTCTCCGGAAATTTCAAATCCATAGGTGGCAATATTACGGTTATGCAGCAAAGAAGTTACCCGGTCAATTTCGCTTTCTCCACCTTTAATTATGTGCTCAAAAAGCAATAACTCATTGGTAAGATGATTCACAGCCAGCACAAATCTATAGAAGTTATACCTGAGCTCGGGTATATCTTCTTTTTCCGGAATGGGCGATTGAAAACGAATATCTTCAAAATACTGAACAGCATCGAATGTTGAGTAGCCAAAGACTCCATCCACTAAAAGCTCCATGTCTCCGGCATCAAGCTCAAAAGAGGAGAGAAAATCATTAAGACCCTTCACCACATTAACTCCCGGCCCAATTTTTTCACTAAGCGGTGTCTCACCGGGAAGGGAGACTATTATTTCATCGTGATGCACCTGGAACCCGGCAATGGGATCCATGCATATAAAGGAATATGAATTCTCCTTGGAATGATAATCTGAACTCTCAAGCAATAGAGAATTTGGATATATATCCCTGACTTTTAAATATATACTTACCGGAGTAATGATATCTGCCAGGATTTTTCGCTTTTCAACTCTTATAGCTGTTTTCTTCATTGTGTTAGACTATATGAACAAAAAAAAAGGCCTCCACCGAAGCGGAAGCCTTAAATATTGTATTGCACAACAGGGCTTTACCTATGCTCCGGTCTTTGGATACAGGATTGCCACCACCAATTTGTGCGAATATTTGTCATCTCTTGCAATTATGAAGAACAAAGATAAGAGAAAGATTTCTATTAATCCAAATTTCACTATTTTCGCCACGCATAAATATTCTAATCAATGCTCCGGATATATCTCAGAAATATTGCTCTCTTCTTCGCTGTATGGATACTGGTTATGGTAATATATGCAGTCAGCAACAGGGTAAGTGATCTGAACTACCTGTGGAAGTTCTTCCTTCTTCCTGCTCTTTTTCTTGGTTTCCTGGCTGCACTGGCAACCTTCCTGGAACAAACAAGCCGTGTAAAGAAAGGCATCAACTGGATCTTCTTGCTCGGGGCGTTAGCAGTGGACCAGGGCATCAAGGCCTACCTTTTTTCCCTGGAATGGGAAACCCTCTCCATAGCTTTGATCGAACCGGTTTTTTATATCCAGCCCACCCATAATACATTGGGATCCTATCTATGGGTACTGCTGGGCTTAAAGCAAGGTTCCCACCTGCTGAATATTATCCTGTTCACCCTGGTGGGCATCATCTTCATTGAGGGATGGAGATTTTATGTAAAAAGAAAAAGAAACAGTTTCTGGATCAATGGATTTATCCATCTCTTCCTTGCCGGCCTGCTGGCCAACCTGATCGATAATGCTTTCTGGGGAGGATCGCTTGATTATATCACCATCAAACCCTTCTATACCTTCGACCTGAAAGACCTTTATATCACTCTTTGTGAACTGTTTATCCTGGCAGAATTACTGGATAACAAGCTGTTAAAACGCCTTTATAAAATGCCCGGAGAGGAGAGCAGACAACTGAACCGTGATTTCTTCCACTTTATCCGTCAGGACCTCAGAATCGGGAAAAAGAAAAAGGATAAAGACTAAATCTCTGCGCTAGTTTGCACGGGGTATCTTTCAAAAATCTTTGCCACCACAATGGGTAAGCCTGCTGCACGGTCGTCCGGATCATATTCCAGTTCTCCAACTGCAGCACAATGCCAGATTTGTTTCTGGGTCCGGTTATCGTACATATCAACAGCTATGGCACGTTCCATGTACTGGAACCTGCCTGCATATCCATAATAACCATCCGCAGCCTGGCGGTGATAGACTGTTATTTTCACTGAAATATCTGCATTTTCCTCAACAAAGCTCATCCCGCGATTCTCAATCTCCCTGGCAAAAGCAACCCTGATGCGCTCCAGTTCCATCCCTGTTATGGTTTTTTTATTCCCCTCACTGAAATCCAGAAAATTATAGGTGGTATATTGATCAAACATTGCTGAATCATCTATATCTGAATATAATTTTACGGAGGATCCACATCCGGAAAAAAGCACCATGGAGAGGATCCAAAGGCCTGCTATTTTACTGCTCATGATTGTTCCCTTTGATTCACCCTTAAAAAAGCAAATATTGTGCCACAGAAGAAATGCCAGGTCATACGGCAAATCTTACTCCGGTTAAGGTTTCTGAAATATCCCAGAGTTCTCCTGCTGCATTGTCGGTGACCAACTTTCGATCGGGGAAATCCTCTTTGGGCCATCCATGCAGTTTCATGATTCCACCCGGACCATAGTAGGCACCCTGGATCACATCGGTGGCGCTTGCTGCATAGAGGGATGGAAGCGCACCCATGGCTGCAGACTGGGCTACCAGCCGGTTGGCCAGGTCAAAGAACGCTGCTCCCAGCCTGGCCCCCTGCATCCTTGACCCTTTGGCCTGCAATGCTGTATTGGCATAACCGGGATGGGCTACAAGGGCCATCAGGGAAATATCTCTAGATTCAAGCCTGTTGGAAAGTTCACGTATAAATAAAAGATTTGCCAGCTTGCTCATGCCATAGGCTCCCCATTTTTTATACCCCTGCTCCCAGTGAATATCTTCCTTACGGATTTTCCCCCAGCGGTGAGCCAGGCTGCTTACCTGAACTACCCTCGACCCCTCCGTAAGGGAAATCAGGGGCCAGAGTCGCGCTGTAAGTGCAAAATGTCCCAGGTGGTTCACTCCAAACTGCATTTCGAAACCATCTTCCGTTCTGGCATAAGGAATGGCCATCAGTCCCGCATTATTTATGAGCAGATCCAGCCTGTCAACTGATTTCGAAAACTTCTCTGCAAATTGTTGCACCGACTTCAAACTGGCCAGATCGAGTTGCCAAACTTCAGGCTTCACTTCTGCACCTTCGTTAATTATAGTTAAGCTGGCAAGCTTTCCTTTCTCCACGTTCCGGCAGGCCATAATCACTTTTGCACCCTTCAGAGCAAGTGCCTTTGCTGTATTGAATCCCAATCCACTGTTAGCCCCTGTCACCACTGCGATTCTCCCCGTCTGTTGAGGCATCTGATCAAGCGTCCATCTCTCTTTTTTCATAAATCTTTCATCTTTTGATAGGGTAAAAGACTTCGCGTGCATCTTATGCGTAAAGCCGATATAAAGAACACTAAAAAAAATATAGAAATGAAAACTTCAGCAGCAAACAGGAACATTTGGTTAATGACAGCACTGTTGTTCCTGGGAACAGGATTATTTGCTTTACCAGGCAATGAGGAGCTGGCAGATACCACTAATTACAAGTCATTTTATGGCAAAGTGATTGATTCCCAATCAAACAAAGCACTTCCTTTTGCTACCATTGAGGCACTTGGAAGCAATACTGCAACCGTATCGAATATTGATGGAAATTTCACCATTAAGATTGAACGCAATGCGGACATAAATCAATTAAAAATCTCTTACATCGGGTTCCAGAATCAAGTGGTTGATCTGAATAAGTTTAATGACAAGCGATCATTCACCATAGAACTTGAGCCCAGTTCCGTTCAACTGAAACAGGTCACCATTCGTCCAAAAAATGCCATGGAATTAATATCTGATATATTGGATAACATCAGTAACAATTACAGTGAAGATCCAATGATGATGCGCGGATTTTACAGGGAGACCATCCAGAGGGGGCGAAATTATGTATCCATCTCCGAAGCCATCATTGATGTTTATAAAGGCTCCTACTCCAACGAATACCAGATGGACCAGGTGAAGTTGTTCAAAGGGCGCAAGAGTGCAGATGTGGAGAAGATGGATACAGTTCTTTTTAAGGTACAGGGCGGGCCCAATACCACCATTTTGATGGATGTGGTGAAAAATCCCTATATCCTGCTCTCCGATGAGTACCTGAATATTTATGATTTTATTATCTCAGATGTAATCACTATCAACGACAGGCTTCACTATGTGATCTCTTTCAGTCAGAAAGAGTATGTGGATGACCCATATTACAGGGGGCGGCTCTATGTTGAGATGGACAGGCTTGCCATCACGGAAGCAGAATTTGAGCTCAACGTGGAAAACCAGGATGAAGCTGCAAGACTTTTTATTCAACGTAAACCCATGGGAATGAGCATCATTCCCGAGAGAGCTGCCTACCGGGCCAAGTATTCCATTGATGAAGACAAGTGGTACTTCAGTTATGCACGTGCCGAGGTAAAATTTAAAGTGAACTGGAAAAAGAAACTCTTTAATACCACCTTCACAACTATGTCTGAGCTGGCCATTACAGACCGTACGTATGAAGGTATCGAGAAATTTGCTGCAAGAGAACGGTTCAAAAGTAATGATATCATCAATGAGAAAGTCTACATTTTTTTTGACCAGGGATTCTGGGAGGGTTACAATGTAATAGAACCGGACCAGTCCATTGAGAGTGCCATCCGGAGACTGAATAAAAAATACCTCCGCAGAAATGGCAATGAATCATAAGCATCTATTAATATAGCTCAAAGCACTGTCTGTAGGAATTGTGTAACTTTACCATCCCTGTAGAGCTCACCGAACAGACAGTGTTTTTTACACATTAAAATGGTCCTGAAAGAACAACATCAGCTCAGAAAAATAAGAAAAGGAAATATAGCATCTTTTGAATCTCTTTTTCACAATTATTATGATGGCCTGTGCGGATATGCAGAAAGCCTGCTGGGTATGAAAGAGGTGGCTGAAGAAGTAGTTCAGGATGTTTTCTTTAATATTTGGAAAAACAGGAAAACTTTACGAATCAGATATAGTTTAAAAAGCTATATGTACCGTTCAGCGTATAACAATTCCATGATGTACCTGAGAAAAATGCGAAGGGAACATTTTATGGAAGATCTCTCCAGGCCGGAACCAAGTATGGATGATCCTGATCCTTCACAGATCATTCAACTTGATGAGGTATCATCATTGATAACTCAAACACTGGAGGGACTTTCGGAACGAAGCAGGGAAGTCTTCAGGTTGAATCGACAGGAGGGATTGAAATACAGAGAAATTGCCCAAAAGCTAGCCATATCTGAAAAAACAGTTGAAGCTAACATGGGGAAGGCATTAAAAGCATTACGTAACAGCTTGGAAAAATATGAGCAGGAATAGAGATACAGAGATGGCCCGTTACCTGGCCGGAGAGATGAGCATGAAAGAAGAACTTTCCTATATGAGTGACTCCGGGAAAAGCCGGGAACAACTATCAGAACTAAAGAAAATGGAAAAGCACTGGAAATATTTTGACCAAAATCCTTCCCGGAACATCTGGAATTCCGGTGAGGCATGGAAGCATCTGCATCAAAAGCTGGCGTCGGAAGGCCTCCTTGAGGATCAGGCAACAATGCCAGAGGGAATTCGATTCAGTCCAATGCTCAAAATTGCAGCCTCCATAGCGCTGGTTCTTGCCTTTAGCATCCCGATTCTCTTTTATGGGGTAATCCGTAACAGTAATAAAGACTCCCTTATTCATCACCTGGCCAGAGAAGGTGTATCCACCGTGAATCTTCCCGATGGCAGTCTGGTCTATCTCAACGAGGGATCGAAAATATCCTATTCGAAAGCATTTAAAAATCATCGGGCTGTTGAACTCACGGGAGAAGCTTTCTTCGAAGTAATGACAGATCCCCGGAACCCCTTTACTGTACATTCCGGAGAGGTACTCGTTTCCGTAGTGGGTACCTCTTTCAATGTAAAGCAAGTGGAACAATCATCGGATATGGAAGTCTATGTGCTTACTGGTAAAGTCAAAGTCTCGCTGGAAAACACTGATCAGTTTATTCAGCTGGAGCCCGAAGAGTTCGGACATGTAAAAAACAGGAGTCTTTCCAGTTCAAATCAGGAAGATCCTAATTATATCTCCTGGAAAACAAAAGATTTTAAATTTGTGAATTCTGCGCTGACTGAGGTGCTACAGGAGTTGGAAGACTCCTATCATGTAGAAATTAATTCGAATGAACTGGACTTATCGGATATGAAAATCACCACCTCTTACAGTGGACAATCCATCGATGCCATTTTGGAGACCATTGGTGCAGCTTTTGAAATAAATGTCAGCAGCAGAGAAAATAGCTATTTATTGACCAAATAGAATAAACACATGAGCTTTACATCAAGAGGATATTTGTCCGGACATCTATGCCAGACACTTTTCCTTTTGCTTGTCTTCTTCATACCCCTGCACGGTCAGGAAACCCTGCCTTCAGCCCGGGTTACGATTTCGTCCAGGAACAAGACCATTAACCAGGTGCTGGATGAAATTACACTACAAACCGGCTACCACTTCACCTTCAATGCTTCCATTATTAATGGGAAGCAAAAGGTTCAGTTCATGGTCACCGATCTGCAACTGAGACATGTTCTCGACTCCCTGCTAAGTGATCCGCAGATTGATTACAGGACCATCGAAAAAAATATAGTCCTTTATAGAAAAAATAATAGTGTCCCCACCCCCATCAACAGTACCATCGACCGGGCACTTATCCGGGGACGAGTTGTGGACAGGCGATCGGGCAAAGCGCTTTCCTATGCCACCATTGCACTGCTGGAAACCAGCCTGGGTTCCATCTCCAATCAGCAAGGCGAGTTCTCTTTCAAATTACCCATAAATCTTTCCGATCCCATGCTGGTCATTTCCTATATGGGATATAAGAGCCTTGTATACCCCGTAACTTATCCTGTGAAAAAGGAGATTGAAATACGCCTGGAAAAGGAGCTGATTCCCCTCCAGGAGGTCATTATCAGATATACCGATCCGGTTCAACTCCTTCACGAGGCCATCAGAAGGATTCCAGAGAACTACCTGGATGACCATTCCACCATGACCGCATTCTACAGGGAATCTGTGAAACGAAACGATCACTGCATGCTTTACTCAGAGGCTGTATTGAATGTGGCTAAGGCACCATATGCTTCTTTGATATCCAGTGACCATGTTAGTATCCTGAAGCGAAGAAAAATCTTCGATGTAAACGCCGAAGACACGGTACTGATCAAACTGCGATCCGGCATCCCCACCTCCCTGAATCTTGATGCCATTAAAAACCGACCCGATTTTCTTGAGGATGACTTTACGGATCGGTATAACCTTGATTTCACTGATATGATGAGCTATGGCGACAGGCTGGTTTATGTCATCAGCTTTCAACAAAAAAAAGAGATCCCTGATCTGTTGTTTAAAGGGACACTATACCTCGAACAGGAGAGCCTGGCCGTGCTCGCAGCTGATTTTGAATTCAATCCGGATATGATCCAGAAAGAGCCAGGACTCTTCCTGGTAAGTTCTTCTCCCAATATTCGCATCCGCCCGATGATGGCGAAATATCATGTGGACTACAGGGCTGTCAATAAAAAGTATTATGTGAGTCAGGTACGTGCTGTATTGGAGATGAAGATCAGGAAACGAAGAAAATGGATAAGTTCCAGGTATAAAATTTCCATTGAGATGGCCATTACGGACCTTATTCCAAACCAGCGTCTTCGTATTAATCATTCCGATCGCGTAAGTAGTAATATTGTACTGGCCGATGAACCATTCCAGTTTGACCCGGTGTTCTGGGGAATATACAATACCATTAAACCGGAAGCATCGCTCATGGAATCAATCCAAAAGCTGGTTCACAGCAAGCAGGAAATATTTGAGTGATGGAAGTAAAAGTTGTTGACTTTCTTTGCGGACTATATTAACTTTACGTTCTCATAAAAACTTCAATCCATGAAATTTTTTTTTGGTCTTATTGTACTTACCATAATGGTGGCCTGTACTCAGCAAACTGTTGAGCCAACCCGCTACACCATCGATCAGTTTTTTGACAACCTCTCCATCTTTGGAGGAAGCTTTTCTGCCGATGAAACGAGGCTGCTTGTGACCAGCAACGAGACTGGCATATACAATGTCTATGCCCTGAATACAGATGGTTCAGGAAAGCAACAACTCACCTTTTCGGAAGAGGAGTCTTTTTTTGGCAACTCCTATTTTCCTGAGGATGACCGTTTTCTCTTCTCCGCCGACCAGGGTGGTGATGAAAACAGTCACCTGTACATGCAGGGGCCGGACGGTACCGTCACAGACCTGACCCCGTGGGAAGGGTCTACCTCCCAATTCGGGGGATGGAGCCGCGATTTCAAGTATCTCTACCTGGTTTCCAACAAAAGGGATCCCCGCTTTTTTGATATGTACCAGATGGATCTGGAGAAGTTCGAACCCCTAATGATTTACGAAAATAAGGAGAACCTGAGCCCTGCCGGGATCTCCAATAGCGGGAGATACATGGCCCTGACCCGGCAGCTCACCACATCCAACAACGAGATGTATCTGATGGACCTCACGACCGGCGATATCAAACATATTTCGGAACATGAAGGAGATGCCACTTATTCTCCGGCCGACTTCTCACTGGATGATCAATACCTGTATTATCTCTCCAATGAAGGCAGTGAATTCACCTATCTCTCTTCCTACCACCTGGAGACCGGGGAGAAAGCACTTGTTTATGAGACCGAATGGGATGTCTCCTATGCCTATTTCTCCTACAACGAAAAATACCAGGTAATAGGGATCAATGAGGATGCTAAAAACGTGGTTAAAGTATTTGATGCAGCCACGGGGGAAGCAATCACCATGCCCGATTTTGGGAACAGGGATATTTCAGGAGTATCCATCTCCCGTTCAGAAAAATTGATTCGACTGGCTGCCGGCAGCCCGACTTCGCCGGGAGATCTCTATATGCACCAATTTGGGACGGAGGACTTTACCCGTTTGACCCACTCCCTTAACCAGGAGATTAATGAAAACGACCTGGTGGCTGGTGAGGTAATCCGCTATCCCTCCTACGACGGACTGGAGATTCCGTCAATCCTTTACAAACCACTGGAGGCAAGCAAAAAAAACCAGGTCCCTGCCTTACTATGGATTCATGGCGGTCCAGGGGGACAGAGCCGCCTGGGCTTCAGCAGTCTGATCCAGTACTTTGTAAACCATGGCTATGCCATCCTTGCTGTGAACAACCGGGGTAGCTCCGGTTACGGAAAGACCTTCTACAACCTGGACAACCAGCGTCATGGAGAAGATGACCTGATGGATTGTGTTAAGGCCAAAGACTTCCTGGCCACACTGGGCTATATTGACATGGACAAGGTTGGAATCATGGGAGGTTCCTACGGGGGCTATATGACCATGGCTGCCCTTACTTTTCAGCCCGAGGAGTTTGCCCTGGGAGTCAATCTGTTCGGGGTAACCAACTGGCTCCGCACCCTTAAAGCCATCCCTCCCTACTGGGAAGCCTCCAGGAAAGCCCTTTACGACGAACTGGGCGATCCCTTTACAGAAGATTCGATTCGACTCTACGAAATAAGTCCCCTGTTTCATGCCCACAATGTCACCAAACCTTTGATGGTACTTCAGGGAGCTAACGATCCGCGTGTCCTGCAGGTGGAATCGGATGAAATCGTGGCCGCCGTGAAGGAGAACGGGGTTCCGGTTGAGTACGTGATTTTCGACGATGAAGGCCACGGCTTTGTAAAGAAAGAGAACCAGATCAAAGGCTACGGACAAATACTGGAGTTCCTGGATACATATTTGAAAGGAAAAGCGGAGGAGTAAGATTCTATGAGCAAAATACCTGAAAGCAGAATCGCGGATCTGGTCTGGGAAAAAATACATGGGAAAAGCTACTCGGAAATCCGTGGAGAGTTAGCGAAATCCGGTATGAGTCCCTCAGAGATCAGGACTTTGATACGGCAGGTGGATGAACGGGTCCTTGGTGAAACAGCAAAGCAGGGAGACCGGGGCCCGACATGGTCCCGGGTCGGATTGATTCTGGCGGTGATTGGATTGATCCTCTCCATTGCCTACAATGCCGGCATCGTACTGAATAACTTCCCGGCCCTGCTCATCTACTCCCCTTTTCTTGCCGGGATCCTGTTTATGTTTTACGGAAGAACAGTGCAGAGAAAGAGAAACACACCAGAAGAGAAAGGGACAGGTGCCATCAGAAAAAAGAGACCATATACATAAGGATTGTATTAAACAATCACCTTATAATTTGAGCATTCTTCCTACCTTCGTAAAAAAATCAGAAAATGGAAGAGGAGATCGTAAAAAAACGCTTTCCATTCTTTGAATCGGGACTCAGATCAGCCATTAGCGAAGCAGGTACATTCAGAGAATTTGCTGCCCGGAAAGAGCTGATCAGGGAAGATCAGTATATCAGGTCCTTTCCCATTGTACTCTCCGGATTGATAAAGGTGAGCCGAACCGATGAGGCGGGCAATGAATTATTGCTCTATTACCTGAGGCCCGGTGAGGTCTGCACCGTATCCCTGATCTGTTGCATGGATCGCACCCGCAGCCGGGTGAAAGCCATTACTGAAGAGGCGACCAGTGCAATTATTGTACCAGTAGAACTACTCGACGACTGGATGACCAAGTACCAGACCTGGAAGGAATATGTGATGCACTCCATGCAGTTACGATTTGATGAATTACTAAATGCGCTGGACAGCATCGCCTTTTTGAAAATGGACCAACGCCTGGAAAAATTCTTCACAGACAGGTTCCGCTCTTCCGGCTCAAAGATTTTTGAAGGATCACATCATGATGTGGCTATGGCTTTGAACAGCTCCAGGGAGGTCATTTCCAGGCTATTAAAACAGATGGAGAATAAAGGGCTTATCAGCCTCTCCCGGGGACGGATCGATTACTCGCCCTTATGTGACAAAAGTTACTGAAAAGTTCCCGTTGCTATCGTTTCTTTGTGTCCTTTAAAATGTGATAGAAATCAATGGAAACAACAAGCATACACTCATTCAAGGATCTTGAAACTGGAGTCTCAACCAGGGAAAGAAGCTTCCTGCTACTTTATAAGAGTGGAGCCGATCAGAGCGATTGTGCGCTGGAAAGGCTTCAGAATATCAACAGCGTAAAGTCATCAAAGCTTTTTACAGCTGATGTAAGCAAGGTTCGTGATATCCACGAACGTCTTGATATTACTACTGCTCCCAGCCTGGTTGTTTTTGATAAGGGTGAAATGGTGAATATCATCAAAGGGTGCCAGACCGAATCGGCCTATAATTCCATTTTGTCGGGACGTGAAATTGGAGGATATACAGGAAAAGAACCAGGAAAAAGTAAGCAGGTTATTGTATATACCACTCCAAGCTGCAGCTGGTGTAACACATTGAAAACATACCTGGATCAGCAAGGGGTCAGGTTCAGGGAAATCAATGTGGCTGCTGACACCTCAGCCGCTGAAGCAATGGTCAGAAAAAGCAGGCAACAGGGAGTTCCCCAGACAGAGATAAACGGACAGATGATTGTGGGTTTTGATAAAAACCGGATCAATCAGCTGCTTGAGATAAAATAAGTTCGACGCTTATAATAAACCTAAAAATTAAAATAATATGAAAGAGTTACAGCCAATCAATCAACATGTTCTTCTTGAGATTGCAGCCAAAGAAGAAAAAACAGCTTCGGGAATCATCATTCCTGACACCGTAAACGAAAAACCTCAATTTGCAAAGGTGCTGGCAATCAGCGGGATCGAAGATCCTGAGATTTCAGTGGGCGATGTGGTTTTTTATAAGAACTTTTCAGGAACAGAACTGGAGTTCGATGGTAAAGAGTATTTGATGATGCCTTACGCAGATATCCTGGGAAGACTTGTTGAAACAGACAAGATTTAGTATCGTGCCTGACCGGCTGTAGGCAATTTTATCATTATCATTATCTTTAGGTTCTGCCGAAGGACTGCTACTCGACATGGCAGTCCTTCTTTTTTATACCCCACTTTAGTCTTATCTTTCACCATTCATTCACCCTAAAAAAAGAGATTGTGAAAAAACTAGTAGTAGCGATGCTTGTGGGAACGGCCTTCTTGTCCGCCTGCAACATAGAAAAAACAGAAAATATGAATCCATTCCTTACAGAATACAACACACCTTTCGGGGTTCCCCCTTTTGATCTTATTGAGAACGAACATTTCATACCTGCCTTTGAGGAAGGAATGAAGCTGCAGCAGGCTGAGATCGATGCCATTGTAAATAACAACGACCCAGCCACATTTGAAAACACCATTGAGGCACTGGATATAAGCGGCGAAGTGCTTCACAAGGTAAACGGCGTATTTTTCAGGCTCCGCTCGGCAGAGACCAACGATGAACTTGACTCCATTGCCAGGGTAATAATGCCAAAGCTTACTGCACACAACAGTAGTATCAGCCTAAATCAGGAACTGTTTAAGCGGGTCAATGAGCTCTATGCCAATAAGGAATCCATGGGTCTGAATGAAGAACAGGCCATGGTCCTGAAGAAAACCTTCCGTGGTTTTGTAAGGGGAGGCGCCAACCTGAAGGGAGAGGCCAAAGAGAGGATCAAAGAGATCGACAAGAAGCTATCCATGCTAACCATGCAATTTGGAGATAACCTCCTGAAAGAAACCAATAACTATCAACTGGTAATCGAGAATGAAACCGACCTGGCAGGATTGCCCGAATCGGTTCGCTCAGCAGCCTCTGATGCCGCCAGGGCAGCTGGTAAGGAGGGGCTCTGGGTATTCACCCTTCAGAAGCCCAGCTGGATCCCTTTCCTCCAATATGCCGAAAACAGAGAGCTGAGGGAAGATATTTACAGCGCCATGTTTATGCGCAGTAACAATGGGAACGAGTATGACAATAATAAGCTCATTACAGAGATCCTGGAACTTAGAATCGAACGAGCCAACTTGCTGGGTTATGAAACCCATGCAGCCTATGTGCTTGAAGAAAGGATGGCTAAAGAAGCAGAAAATGTATATGATCTTTTGATGCAGGTATGGGACCCAGCTCTGGAGAAAGCAAAAGAAGAGGCTGCCATGATGCAGAAAATGATCGACCGGGATGGTGGCAATTTTCAGCTGGCTTCGTGGGACTGGTGGTATTACGCCGAGAAAATCAGAAAAGAAAAATATGCCCTGGATGAAGAGGAAGTTAGAAGCTATTTCAGTCTTGAGGCCGTTAAAACCGGCCTCTTCGATGTGGTTAACAAGCTCTACGGCCTCACCTTTGAGCCACGCAAGGACCTGCCTGTTTACAATGAGGAGGTGATGCCCTATGAAGTGAAAGAGAGTGACGGATCGCACCTGGGTATTATTTATATGGACTTCCATCCCAGACCCGGAAAAAGAGGTGGTGCCTGGAGTACAAGCATCAGAAGAGCCCATGTCAAGGAAGGTGAAAAGGTTACTCCCGTGCACCTGATTGTAATGAACTTCACCAGGCCCACAGGCGACAAGCCAGCCCTGCTGAGCTTTGATGAAGCACTTACCTTCTTTCATGAATTCGGACATGCGCTCCACTCCATGCTTACAAAATGTGAGTACCTGACCGTTTCCGGCACCTCGGTTGCCACTGATTTCGTTGAACTTCCGTCACAGATTATGGAAAACTGGTGCGCACATCCCGAAGTTCTGAAGACCTATGCCAAACACTACCAAACCGGTGAGGTAATTCCGGATGAGCTTATTGCAAAACTGGAAGCTGCCAGCAAGTTCAACCAGGGATTTGTAACAGTTGAATATATAGCTGCATCGATTCTTGACATGGATTTCCACACTCTGAAGGATGCAGGCGGGATCAATGCCAATGAATTTGAAGAGGCATCCATGAAACGAATCGGGCTGATAGATGAGATCATTCCAAGATATAAATCCAACTACTTCCAGCACATTTTTGCTGGTGGATATTCGGCTGGTTACTACAGCTACATGTGGTCGGAGGTATTGGACAAAGACGCCTTTAATGCCTTCGTGGAAACCAGTTTATTCGACCAGGCAACATCCACTTCTTTCCGGGAGAATATCCTGGAGAAGGGAGGTTCAAAGGAAGAGATGGAGATGTATGTGAATTTTCGCGGTGCTGAGCCCACCATCGATGCACTGCTGAAAGGCAGAGGCCTGAATTAACACACTGGATCTGAGAAACAAAGAAAGAAGAAAGTTTGGGGAGTAGGGTATCAACCGGTATCTATACTCCCCTTCCTTTTACTATGGTGATAACCGTATAGAAGAGAATCTTCAAATCTACGAACAAAGACATATTCTCAATATAGAGGATATCATACCTGAGTCTCTTAATCATCTCCTCCACATTTTCAGCATAACCGTATTTAACCTGGCCCCAGGAAGTGATTCCGGGCTTTACCTTGTGCAGGTGAATATAATGAGGTGCCTCAACTGTTATCTTATTAATAAAATATGCCCTTTCGGGCCGTGGGCCCACCAGTGCCATATCACCTTTAAGTACATTGATAAAATTGGGAATTTCGTCAAGCCTGTGTTTGCGCATTAGCTGCCCGAAACGGGTAACCCTGGGATCATGCTTTGAAGAAAGCTCAGGCCCATTTTCTTCTGCATTGTGGTACATGGAGCGAAATTTGAAGATCTTAAATTCCTTGCCAAACCTTCCTACCCTATCCTGCTTATAAAGAATGGGGCCCCGTGAAGAGAGCTTTACTCCAGTGATCAGGAACAGATTCAAAGGCGTTAAAACGATCAATGCCAGGATGGCAATCAGTTTATCCATCATCTGCTTCACATTTACCTGCCAGGCAGGCATCAGATCATGACTCACCTCCAGCAAGGGGGTTCCAAAGATGGTTGTACTTTTTACTTTCCCGGTCAGGATATCCGTCATACTCGGAATGGCACTGATCCTGATATCGAGCAGGGAGAGCCGGCTAACAATATCCCCTATCTTATCATGTTCGAAAGGCTCCAGGGCAATAATTACTTCTTCCACCTGATGCTTCCTCAAGATGGCCTCCATGTTTTCATGCCCCCCAAGATGGGCTATCTGGTCCTGCAGCTGGTAGTGCTCCTTCTTGTTCACATTAATAAAACCAAGAATCTCATATCCACTTGACTTTTTTTGATCAAGAATATCCAGGTAGACATCCACAGCATTCTCATTGCTGCCAATCATAACCGTTCTAAAACCGATTTCACGTTTATGAACCTTGGCAACCATTCGGCTGGTAATGATCATTCTGGGAATCAGAGTGAAGGTGAAATGCAGAAGGAACAATGTGAAAAACAGACTGTAATAATTGGTATAATTTAATATGGTATCATCCAGAATGAGCAAAAAGAAAATAATAACTACTCCCAGCAGTGAACTGAGCAGAGTACGTGTGAAATCGTCCAGCCGGGAGCGGTGGAACATATTCTTATAAAAACCTGTAAAGTAATAAAGTAGGATCCAGGCAAATGGAAGCCCTATCACACCTCCCCAGAATCTGGAACCAAAAGTAATGGGGACTTCAGTTCCAAAAACCTGAGGTTCTATCTGAATCTTTCGAAATAGATAAAAAAGAACCCAGGCCGCCAGAGCAGCCAGGAAGTCAAATAGGATGTACAGTAATCTCTGCTTCTTATTATTTTTCATTCAAACGATCGACCTCTATTACTAATAACTAAATAGTACCCCGGATAATTGCATTAACTGTCAAAAAAACTCTAATTATGTTAAAGAATATCCCCTATATTTGTCCATCAACATGGAACAAGAAGATAGCTTTAGACATAAGGGATTGAGGAAGAAACTGATAGACTCCGTCAGACTGAAGGGGGTCAGCAATGAAGATGTACTGGAAGCCATGGGACGAGTTCCAAGGCATCTTTTTATGGACAGCAGTTTCATAAACTTCTCCTATAACGACAAGGCCTTCCCCATCGCATCGGGACAAACCATCTCTCAGCCCTACACCGTTGCATTTCAAACCGAACTGCTGGAGGTGAAAAAGCACCATAAGGTCCTGGAAATCGGAACTGGCTCGGGATATCAGACAGCTGTATTACTGGAACTTGGCGCACGGGTTTATACAATTGAAAGGCAGCGCCAGCTCTTTCTTGATGCCCAGAAAAACCTGGGGCCACTGAACTATAAGCCCATCTTTTTTTATGGTGATGGTTACGAAGGATTACCGTCTTATCAGCCCTTTGACAGAATCCTTGTCACCGCTGCGGCTCCTGAGATTCCTCAGCTACTATTAAACCAGCTGGCCATTGGAGGAGTCCTGGTGATACCTGAAGGAGGACGGGAGGGTCAGAAAATGATCCGGGTAGTCAAGGAAAGTACGGACAATTTCCAGCGCAGTGAGCACGGACATTTCTCCTTTGTTCCCCTGTTAAAAGGTAAAAATAATTAGTATGCTATCCCTAGAATCACTTGTATTCAATTCCTTTCAGGTTAACACCTATTTGGTCAGAGACGAGAAAGGAAACTGTCTGGTCATCGATCCGGCTTTCTATTCACCAGATGAGATTAAGGCTTTTGACCATTACATTTCCAGGAATAAATTAAGCATCACTGGCCAGGTAAACACCCATTGCCACGTGGATCATGTCCTTGGTGTCAGGTACATGCAGGATAAATACAAATGTCCGCTGCGTGCACACCCCAATGAATCGGAGTTACTTGGAAATGCTCCACTGATGGGCGATATTTACGGACTTATTGTTGAACCCATTTTCGGAATTGATGAACCACTAAATGATCATGATACCATCCTGGTTGGAGAAGAGTCTCTCAAAGTCATCCTTGTTCCCGGACATTCACCCGGCAGCCTCTCCTTCTACTCACCTGAAGGAGGTTTTGTAGTAACGGGTGATGCCCTTTTCCAGGGAAGTATCGGACGCACCGACCTGCCCGGTGGAGATTACGATACCCTGATCAGTTCCATCCAGAATAGATTGTTGACCCTTCCCCCGGAAACCATTGTTTATCCCGGACATGGAGATCCAACAAGTGTTGGAGAGGAGGCTTCAGGAAACCCCTTCCTTACTATGGCTTAAGAACATGATTTCCTTCAACATTTTTAAGCGAAGGTTTCTTTATATTTGCGCTTCTATACTCATACCCTATTGTATAAAGTTTTACTCATTTTATGAAATCTGATCCATTTAGTCAGCGCCACCTGGGACCCCGGCAGACAGAAATTGAACTTATGTTGGAATTCATTGGAGTTAATTCTCTGGAAGAACTTATTAGCCTTTCCGTCCCCGCCTCCATACTGAAAAATCAGTCCATGAAACTGCCGGAAGCACTTGATGAACAGAGCTACCTGGAAAGAATGAGGAAAATTGCAGGCAAGAACCTGATGTTCAGAACCTATATGGGCCTTGGATATTATAATACTATTCTTCCTCCGGTTATCCAGCGCAATATCCTGGAAAATCCAAACTGGTATACATCTTATACTCCCTACCAGGCAGAAATTTCCCAGGGCAGGCTTGAAGCATTGCTGAATTTTCAGACCATGGTAATGGAACTGACCGGTATGGAAATGGCCAATGCATCCTTACTGGATGAAGCCACTGCTGCAGCCGAAGCCATGATCATGTTTTTCAATGCCCGATCCAGGGCCGCAACAAAGGAAGGCAGGAATAAATTCTTTGTGGATGAAAATATTTTCCCCCAGACAAGAGCTGTTTTAGTGACCAGGGCTGAACCACTGGGTATTGAGTTGGAATTTGGCTCGTACCAGGAAAACAAGCTGGAAGGCTCCTACTTCGGAGCCCTGATTCAGTATCCTGCTGCTGATGGAGAAATCAGGGACTATGCCAGTTTTACACAGCTGGCTCATGAAATGGAAGTGGCTGTGGCTGTGGCCGCTGATATTATGAGCCTGGTGCTACTGACTCCTCCAGGCGAATGGGAAGCTGATGTGGTGTTGGGTTCCACACAGCGTTTCGGAATCCCCATGTTTTATGGTGGTCCACATGCAGCCTATTTTGCGTGCAAAGAAGATTTTAAAAGATATATGCCAGGCCGTATTATCGGAATATCAATTGATGTGAATGAAAAGCCGGCGCTACGCATGGCTCTTCAGACCAGGGAACAGCATATCAAGCGGGAACGTGCCACATCCAACATCTGTACGGCCCAGGCCCTGCTGGCCAGCATGGCAGGCATGTATGTAGCCTACCACGGTCCTGAGGGATTAAAAAGAATTGCCTCCAACATTCATACCGGAGCCGCCTACCTGGCATCTCAATTAAATGAACTGGGTTATAAGCTGACACACGAGAATTTCTTTGATACCATCAGGGTAGAACTCCCATCGGGCCTGAAGGTGGATGAGTTCAGGAAGCTTGCCGAAGAGAAGAAGATCAACTTTTACTATCCCGACGACACCTCCGTTCAATTATCAACAGATGAAACCACATTGGAAGAGAGGCTCAATGAGATCCTGGAGGTCTTTTCCTTGGCGGTAAAAAAAGGAATCCATTTCCAGGAAAACCTTGACCCATGCATTGTCTTTAAACAGGAATGCGCCAGGATATCCCCCATTCTACCCCAGGATACTTTTCATCGGTATCGCTCCGAAACAGACATGATGCGTTATATCAAAATGCTGGAACGGAAAGATATTTCTCTGACCCATTCCATGATCTCCCTGGGATCGTGCACCATGAAACTAAATGCGGCATCCCAGCTGATGCCGGTAAGCTGGCCCGAATTTGCATCTCTGCATCCTTTTATTCCAATTGACCAGACGGAAGGATTTCATCAACTGATTAATGAATTAGAGCAGGCATTGAAAGAGATCACCGGTTTTGAAACCGTCTCATTTCAACCCAATTCGGGGGCTGCAGGAGAGTATACAGGACTGATGGTGATCCAGGCCTATCATAAGGACAGGGGCGATACCCGGCGAAATGTGGTCCTGATCCCAGCATCCGCTCATGGAACCAATCCTGCCAGTGCAGTGATGGCCGGTCTGGAAGTGAAAGTGGTGAAATGCGATAAGCACGGAAACATCGACGCAGGGCACTTAAAAGAGTTGGCTGAAGAACACAAAGAGGTGCTTTCAGGCATTATGATCACCTACCCCTCCACCCACGGAGTCTTTGAGGATAACATCCGGGAAATTATAGGAATTGTGCATGATTGCGGTGGACAGGTCTATATGGACGGAGCCAATATGAATGCCCAAGTCGGTCTCACCAATCCGGCTTTTATCGGGGCAGATGTCTGCCACCTGAACCTGCACAAAACCTTTGCCATCCCTCATGGTGGTGGCGGACCCGGCGTTGGCCCCATTGGTGTGGCAGATCACCTGGTGGAATACCTTCCAACCCATCCGCTGGTAGAAACCGGAGGGATGAAAGGTATCAGCAGCGTAGCTGCTTCACCCTATGGAAGCGCAGGGGTGCTGGCTATCTCCCATGCATATATCAGGATGCTTGGTACAGAAGGACTCACCCAATCGACTCGAATAGCCATCCTTAATGCCAACTATGTGGCAGCTTCCCTGAAAGATTACTATGACATTCTCTATACGGGCACAGAGGGAAAGGTGGCCCACGAGATGATCTTGGATTGCAGAAAATTCAAGACCCTGGCCAACATCACCGAAGCCGATATTGCAAAACGACTGATGGACTATGGATTCCACGCTCCCACCCTCTCCTTTCCGGTACATGGAACCCTGATGATGGAACCCACTGAGAGTGAATCCAAAGCTGAATTGGACCGCTTTATCCAGGCCATGATTGATATCCATAAGGACATCATGGAGATCGCTGACGGAAAGCTGAAAACCGAGGAAAGCGTTTTGAGACATGCACCCCACACAGCAGAGATGCTGCTTGCTGAAAACTGGGACCGAAGCTACTCCAGAGAGAAGGCTGCTTTCCCCCTGTCCTGGGTAAAGGAGAATAAGTTCTGGCCTGCGGTAAGCCGCATCAACGATGGTTACGGCGACCGCAACCTGGTATGTTCCTGTGCCCCCATCGAAGCATACCGGGAGTAAGCTTACCCCAGGCCAGCTATGCTAAGCCTCAGCCGGCTCCTCCACATTTCTGGGAGAGAGGAAGAGGAAGTTGTCGCAGATAACCTCCGTACTGTAGTGCTTGTTACCCTCTTTGTCGTCCCATGAATTGGTGGAGATCTTCCCCTCCACATAGAGAGCATCTCCTTTTTTAACATACTGCTTTACAATATCTGCAGCTTTGTTCCACACCACAATCCGGTGCCATTCGGTGCGGCGAACCTCTTCGCCTTCCTTATCGCGCCAGACTTCATTGGTGGCCAATGGAAAGTTCGCCACAAAAGCCTCCCCTTCCCGTTCCGATACCCTGGGTACCTCGCCCACATTTCCAACGAGGGTGACCCGATTTACTCCGTATTTCATAATACTTCAGATTTGATTACATGGGTTAATGTGATAAGAGGGGTGAATATCGTGGCCACCTTTTAGAGTATATATGCAATGCGGATACCCTGAAAAATCAAAGAAAAAATGTCTTAAATGGTATATATTTGTCTTTCAGAAGAATAATTAAGCATTAATCCAATAAAACAAATTATCTTTACAGTTGTTATTACATTATATTAAGTATCATTTTAATTAAAAGTTATGAGTAACGGAACAGTAAAATTCTTCAACAATGTAAAAGGTTTTGGTTTTATCAACCCTGAAGAAGGAGGTAAAGACGTTTTTGTACATCAAAGCGGATTAATCGACGAAATCACTGAAGGTGACAAGGTTAGCTATGATGTAGAAGAAGGCCCAAAAGGACTTAGCGCTACAAATGTCAAATTAGTATAATATATACTTTGACCCTACGGCATTTTACAGCCTGTCAGTTTTGACAGGCTTTTTTTATGCCCAAAAAGTCCTGTGGAACCTTTTTTCCTGCTATTTTTATACTGAATTTTAAACCTAAAAACGACTATGGCATATAGCGAAAGTGCTGGAAGGCTTAGAAAAATGATTGAAAAAGCCATTGATGATCAAAAAATTACACGTGACGAGATGGATTCCATTTTGAATATTGTCACAGAAGATGGTCATGTTGATCCACAGGAACAAGCCCTGCTTAATCAGCTTCAGGAGATGATAGAAAACAGGACCGTGAAATATATTTTGTAGTTTTTTTCAGATAAGCCCTTGCTTACTTGCTCTCATGAGCCGGTTTCAGCGTCCAAAGCTGCATACGCGTCATCTCAGCCAGCTGCGACATATCCAGATCTTTTCGGTGTACGATCCACGTCTTGTAGCTCTCCACTTCTGAGAGTATGGTCTCTTCATGCTCCTTTGGATAGGGATCAAAGGGGATCAGCTCATAGGTATCCTGCTGCTCCTGCCGGGCCAAGTCTATGTAAACACAGCTGAACAGGTGGATCAGGGATCCTGTACCGACACCCCCCTCCCCAACAAAAAGCTTTGAAGGAAGGTGACCCTGGTTGAGTATGACATCCCGTGAGCTTGCTGCCAGTTCAAAGACTTCTTCCATGGAAACCATTGAAATTACTGGTGTTTCAGGTGGCATACCCATGGGTCCGAGTGGACTTTCGCGATTAATTTTCCCGGGCATTTTCCCATTCTGATCATACTTCTGAAGCGATTGTGCCAGTGCTGAAAATACCTCTGCAGGGGAATAAACATCATCATATACCACCTTTCCGGTCAATCTTATGTTCTCAGCAATTCTCAAGAGATCCTTCCTGTTAATAAAGTCAGGTTGATAGGAAAATCGCTCCATAAGATCACTTATAGTGACAACCTCAATGCTCTTCTGGTCCTTAAGAAACTGCATGAGCCTTTTAAAATTTTTTCTGGCAGTCAACATGCTTTCAGCTGGCCGAAGTACAGGAGGCATGAGGCTGTCCCTTTCCGGATTGGCTCCTTCGTAGAAATTGAAATCCCAGAACTGCTCCGCTCTGATCTTGGTGGGATGACAAGCAAAGAATGAAATCATATCCACCCCCTCAATATCCCATAAGAAGTTCTTCTTCAGGCTGTCAAATACAGGATTAAACAGCTCATCCCGGTAATATACATCATCAAATGCACCGTAATCGCCATGGAAATTCAGGGCGTTGCAGAACCAGACCGCGTGTTTTCCAGGTAATTGGACCGGCGAATAAACATAGCCCTTTCCCATCTGGCCCAGGGCATATACCAGCTGCGGACCGTATGATCCTCCGTGTCGGGCCAGGGTGCTTACCGGAACCCCAAATATTCTTTCAAGCTCCTCAAATCCCAGTGTCTCATTTTTGAGCATCGCCTGTACCCCCTGGTCCCAATCTGCATACTCCAGGATCTCAGTGACTGTTGGGTGGATGGAGCCCAAATTGGTATGGCTTCCAATATCGTGAGCGGCCATAGCCTCTATCACATCCTGCCGTCCCCGTTCTTCCAGCGAGCGCGCTTTCTCCCCGATCACAAAAAATGTTCCTGTGACCCCCACCTCTGTCATGATCTCAGCCAGCCAAAGAGGAATATCATCCACACTATCGGCTACAGGAGAGATATAATCTTCCACGTCAAAAACCACTGTTACATATGTAAGTTCCGGAGTTGTACAGCTTTGCATCAGAGCAAAGAACAGACAGGCTAGCCATAGATAATTTTTTCTCATGACCCTTTTACTTGTAAGTAAATAAATTTGAATCAGAAAAGTCTCCTTACCATTGGGTAAATCCGGACATACCACCTGCAACATATGGATGCTACTGAATCTGTAAAAACTCTCAGGATCTACATGATCTGCGAAACAACAGGCTTGCAAGCAGCCCAAGCAGAGCAAAAAAAAGCAAGCAACAGGTTCAAAATAAACAGGGGGCAATTCCCTAAAAAATCCTGAAACCGATCAGCAAAGCGCCGATCAGGGTACGAATCCAGAGTGCAATTGTTCCTGCACCTGTAGCAGTAGTCTCCGTAAAGCCAGGTACCTCCCGGGCAAACAGGGGAAAAACGTCTGTGATTTTATAACCGGCACAGGGAATAATCTTTTGATACCCTGGATCACTTCGTATATGGGAACACCTGAACTTTGCGGAGATCTTTCTGGAATAAACAGCCATACCATCCACCCCACTCCCTGGTGCTACGGATCATTGCCACAACCCCGTAAACAGAAAACCATTTAGTAAAGTAGAACGACATACCCGAGCCAGTACAAATGGAAGAAGAAACGCAGATTCGCCGGCAATAATCAGTGTTACAAGTATAATGGCCCTCCTCTTTTTCCCAATGCCCTTGTACATATCCAAAGATATGATTATTTAATTACCTTAAGGGCCCCTGTCTGATACCGATTAATGAATTTGATTTTGAAAATATTATCTATGAAAACCATAAAGTTGAAAGCACTTCTCGCCCTAGGTTTAGTATTTGTCCTGTATATACCGGCAGCGGGACAACTATCCTCAAGAGAAATAGACAAACTGGTGGAAGACGCCATGGAAAAATTTACAGTGGCCGGAGTGGCCGTGGGTGTTGTAAAAGATGGTGAAATTATTCATACAAAAGGATATGGTCTGAAATCTGTTGATACCGGGGAGAAGGTAAATGAACACACCTCCTTTGCCATCGCTTCAAATAGCAAGGCTTTTACTTCAACTGCGCTGGCCATCCTGGTGGAAGAGGGAAAACTTTCCTGGCAGGACCGGGTCATTGATCATATCCCAGAGTTCAAAATGTATAATGATTATGTAACCCGGAATTTCAATATCCAGGATCTGCTGACCCACCGCAGCGGGCTCGGCCTGGGCGCCGGCGATCTGCAAAAATGGCCTTCAGGATCGGACTTTACCATTGTCGACATGCTAAGCAACTTTCAGCATTTCGAGCCAGTTTCGGCTTTCCGCACCAAGTACGATTATGACAATATACTGTACCTGGTGGCAGGGGAAGTAATTAAGCGCGTAAGTGGCATGCCCTGGGAGGTGTTTATAAAAACCAGGATTTTGGATCCGCTGGGCATGGATAACTCCTTTGCCCTTCCCCCGGGCATGGTCGACTCGGACAACCTGGCTTCACCCCACCTGGCCGAAAATGGAGTATTAAAAACCATCCCCTATTACGAACTGGACCCGAAAAAGACAAATGGGGCCGCAGGGGGTGTCCTGGCAAATGTGGATGACCTCTGTCTCTGGATGCTGGTCCATCTAAACGAAGGTAAATATGGAGAACATCTGGAAAAACAACTTTTCTCCGGGGCCAGTCAGCGCGAAATGTGGCAGATCCATACCACCATTCCTGTACGGCCCAATGAAAGATATAATCCTCATTTTTCGGGCTATGGCCTGGGATGGCGACTTAGCGATATGAACGGGAAAATGACTGTCTCCCACACCGGTGATCTCTCCGGGATGCTCTCTAAAACCATTATGATCCCCGAACTGGGACTTGGTGTGGTGGTACTGACCAACTCTTACTATGGAGGAGTGGGAGTCTTTAACGCCGTTTCACAAAGCATTGTGGACAGTTACCTGGGACTGGATGATTACGGGTGGACCGACCGTTTCCTGGAGTCATACCTGGCCAGTGCAACAGGCGTAAAGGCCGAAGTGGAGCGCGTTTGGAACACAGTTGAAGCTGCCAGTGATGAGCATATCAACCCAAAGAACTATATGGGGATCTATGAGGACAAGTGGTTTGGGAAAATTAAAATCTACCTGAAGGAAGATCAACTCTGGTTCACTTCCCTGCGATCTCCTGCACTGACAGGCCCCATGAGATACTACAAAGCCAACACATTTGCCATTAAGTGGGAAAAGAGAGAGCTGGATGCTGATGCCTTCGCCATCTTCTGCCTGGATGAAGAGGGAATAGCTCAAATTATTACCATGAAGGGCATCGCTCCCGATATTGATTTCAGTTATGACTTCCAGGACCTCTACCTGGAAAGGGTGAAATAAGAGTCAATCTGACTGTCTAACCCTTGTTTGATATTTCATGCAGGCGGCTGGTATCCAGCAATTCGATCTGCCGCCCTTCAAGATTGATGATTTGGTCCCTTTCAAACTCCTTCAGCACCCGAATGGCGCTATCCTTTGACATACAGGCGTATTCTGCAATATCCATTCTCGATATCTCTTTACCAATGGTGGGACACTCATATATTTCACTGCTCAGGTAGATCAAGGCATCAGCCACCCTTCCGTGCATCTGCTTCTGGCTTATATTAACCATTCGATCGAGTGTGGCAAGATATTTTCCCGAACAATGCAATAAGTATTGCCCAGAAAAATCACTGTTGGCAGCAAGTACCTTTTTGAATTTGCCCTGATCAATAAAACAAATCAGGGTTTCCTGAACAGCTACCACACTATACTTATGTTTGCCTTCAACCTGAGCGCCCGGACCACCCATAAGCTTCCAGGGTTTAATGAAATCCAGTACCAGGTTCCTGTTATGTGGACCCTCAATATACATTTTGGCAAATCCTTCAATTACAGAAACCAGATAATCTGCACGGGTACCCTGCTTCAGAATGACTTCACCCTCATTAAATTTAACTGAATGGCGGCCCTCATTGAGTAACTTTAATTCCTCAATAGTAAGAGATGCAAACATCGGAGATCTCTTATTACAATCATCACACCGAACACAAAACTTATCCGTATTCATCTTCCGCTAAATGGATTTTTTGATCCAGCGCAATATAAGGAATTTTCCCAACTGATTCAGGTCAGCTATTAAGCTGATCTATCCCCATAAAAAACTTATTCTATTCCCAGTTGAATTCTTTTCTCTCATCCTCAGAAGCCCCTATCTTTATCAACTTCAAGCCCGGTGCAATTCAACTGGGAAAATTATAAACAATATTAGATATGAGAAGATTGTTGATGATACTGACAGGATCCTTGATAGTGATTTTGTCAGGGTGTACAAAATATGAGATTCCGGCAGCGGAATGCCCGGAAGATCTTCCAACCAACGTAAGCTACTCAGCAGATGTACAGCCCATATTTGATGCGAATTGTGTAATGTGCCATGCTGGTGGTCAGTCTCCCGATCTGAGTCCCGGGTGGTCCTATGACGAACTCATTGATGGCGACTATGTGGACACTGATTTCCCCTGTTCCAGTCCCCTGTATGAAGTATTTTCAGGCACCCATGATGGACGTGCCAGTGATGAAGAATTATTAACCATCCTTGGCTGGATTGACGAAGGAGCCAAGGACAATTGATTTTAAAACCATTAGCTATGAAACGATATACACATTTTACCACCCTTACCTGCATTCTTGCTTTTTTGTCTTCTGCCCTGTTAGTTGCCCAGGATGAAGCAGAACCAGTAATGCCGGCATTTGAGACCCTGACCCTGGTCGACAACCAGACCACCGCAAATCCATATAAGGGACAGATAGTTCTGGAGATTCAGCACCGTTTTTCTGAAATAGCCGAGATCTCAGATCTGTTCGGGATTTATGGAAGTGCCAATACCAGGCTGGGTGTCTCCTATGGTATTACCGATAAAATTATGCTGGGTTTTGGAACCACCCGGAAAAATAAGCTCCAGGATCTGGAATGGAAATACAGCATCCTGACGCAGACCAGCAAGATGCCTGTTTCATTGAGCTACCATGGAAACACAGTTCTGGATGCACGCGACAGCAAATACTTCGGACCTGAAGAAGATTACCAGTTTGCCTACCGCATGTCTTTTCTCAACCAGCTTATCATATCCAGCAGGATCGGAGAAAAGATCAGTTTACAGGTAGCTCCAACCTTTGTTTGGTTCAATGCGGTGCCGGAAGGAAACAACAATGCCAATGCCTCCCTTAATTTTGGAGGGCGTTTTCAGGTACTGGGATTCCATTCCATCATATTGGAATATGACCAGCCCCTAATTGATGCCGAGCAGGATGTATATCCTAACCTTGCCTTAGGCCTGGAGATCGGAACCAGTACTCATTCCTTCAGAGTTTTTGCTTCCAATTATGACTACATAGTCAGAAATAAAAGCATTACCTTTAACAGCAACAATCCATGGGATGGTGATTTCCAATTTGGGTTTAACATAACCATCAGGTTCTAAGAATAATGACAAAGCCTATACGTTTTTTTTTAATCCTCCTACTGGCTGCAACAAGTACACTGATTGCTCAGTCAGACGATAGCCTGAAAATTAAATCCTCTTACTTCGAAGTGAATGACTTCGTGGAAGACAACGAAGCCTGTCTGAAGTGCCACGGAGAAGAGAAGTACCTTATTGAAGATCCCAACTCGGGCAGAAGCATTACTAATCATATGTGTCCCGACCGGACCATTGACAGGGATGCCTTTTACTCTTCTGTTCACAAGGCTTTCAGCTGTACGGATTGTCACTCCTACGACTTTATGACTTTCCCTCACCCCCTTGAGGTAAGGTTTGAGGAGCACTTCATGTGCCTGGATTGTCATGGATACGACGAGAGCTTTGCCCAGTATCACTTTGAGGATATCGAAATGGAATTCCAGAAGAGCATCCACAATATGGAGGACTTCTCCTGCTGGAAATGCCATGACCCGCATAGTTATAAGGCTTTTATGAGAAATGCAGAAGACCTGACAGAGGCTATTCTCTATGACAACAACATGTGCCTGAAGTGCCATGCAAATTTCTCCCGTTTCACTTTGCTAACCGACAGGGAAGAGATTAACGTAGTCAAATCTCATGAATGGTTACCAAACCAGACTGCCCATTTTAAAAGTGTAAGGTGTATTGAGTGCCATACCGCAATCAGTGATTCCATTCTGATCCCCCACCAAATCATGCCTAAAGCAGATGCTGTGAAACGTTGTACGGAATGTCATTCCAGGGATTCCAGGCTTATGCATACCCTGTATAAGTTCCAGAGCAAGGAAGAGAGAAAAGGTGGTTTTGTAAATGGGGTTATTATGACAGACTATTTTGTGATCGGGGCCAATAAGTCTCCCTTTTTGGATAAACTCAGTTTCCTGATCCTCGCAGGCACCCTGCTGGGAATAGCTTTCCACACATTTTTGCGTATTCGAAATAAAAAAACAAAATAAAATGGCCACCCACAGGATTTATTTATACCCGATTTGGATCAGGATATGGCACATTATAAATGCCATAACCTTCCTGCTACTTGTATTTACCGGCATTGCTTTACATTATGCCACTACAGGCACGGGCCTTATTAAATTTGAAACAGCTGTAAACCTTCACAACATTTGTGCCTTGCTACTGACCTTTAATTACGGCTTCTTTGTGATTGGGAACATAATATCCGGAAACGGAAAATACTACAAGGGCTGGAAGAAAGACATGACTGATAATCTATGGACCCAGGCGAAGTTCTACATCAGCGGTATGTTTAAGAAAGAGTCCCATCCCTTTGCCATCAATAAAGAACGGAAATTTAATCCTTTACAGAAAATATCCTATGTGGCTGTTATGTATATATGTATGCCACTGATCATTATCTCAGGATTAGGCCTTATGTTCCCGGAGACTATAATAGGCCAGATATTTAAGGTTAGCGGACTTGCCCTGACAGACTTCCTGCATCAGATTATGGCCTTTGTGCTTTTAATCTTCCTTCTGGTTCACCTCTATACCTGCACCCTGGGAGATAAACCGGGTACCCTTTTTAAGAGCATGATAAACGGCTACCACGAAGAACACGAATAGCCATTTGAACTGTACCCAGACTTACTATAAATTCAAGAGAGACGTAAGAAAAAAAAGAAGGGCTTAAGGAGGTGTGGCTACTGCCGGAGTGCTTCATCGCATTGGTGCTGTAATCACTTTTGGCTATTTTGCATTCCATATATTCAATCTGGCAAGGAAGAAGAGACGAAAACGACTCTCCTTAACTAAGTTTATCTTCACGGGACATATACCCCTGGAACACTTTAAACATGAACGTCCCCGGGAATATCAGGAAATAAAAGAGGCTGGAGAACTGGACAAGCGCGTTTTAAGAAAGAGTTCTCCAAAGCGGAAGAGGACACAAAGATTGCAAGTAAATAAAACAGCGACCAGGATTACCTGGCCGCTTTTGCCTCTTCAATAAGGATTTCGTAACTGTAGCCGTAACCAAAATCCTTGTTAATGGCCAGAACCCCTTCAAGAGTGAGCACCTGGCCTACTTCAAATGATTCCTGGGAAGTAATAGTCAGATCATACTTCCCATCAAATTCGCTTCCATCCTGGATATGTATCCAGTTTCGTTCCATGATTGCTGCATTGAATTTTACCACTTCTCCTCTTACGCGGATTCGTTTCCCGTAAAAGGAGTCCGGATTTGCATACAGCTCAGCGATGCTTATAGTTCCCTCTTCAGCTTCTACGCTGATTTTCATTTTGCCGACCTTTAATGCGGAACCATGTGAGGTGCCTGGCATCATATCCATGGCAGGGGGCTTGCTTCCTTCAAGAGCATCCAGGAACAACACCTTCTCAAAGGTCCTGTTTAGCTCCTCACTATAAAAATCCTCCATTAGCAATCCACCCTCGTAAGTGATGCTTTCACCAGGTGTAATCTCTGTTGATGACACTGCAATCCAGCAGGCCGGTCCCCTTCCTTTCACAAGGAGATAGGTATAATTTTCTACCTGCTCGACAGCTTTAACTTTTACAGTATGTGCACCCTCTGTGGTTCGATCTCCACATCCTGCCAGACTCAATATTGCAAGTAAAAACAGGTATCTAATTATATTTCTCATAGACTATTCTTCAATGAAAAATCCCCTGGCAAAAGTGGCCAAAGGATTTCCCAACAAGTTAATAAGCTCTTAATTCAAAACCCACTATTTTGACGGATTAGGGTGGGCAATCATTGCTGCTTTCTCAGCATAATTAAAAGGTTTGTAAGTAGGGCTCTCCTCATTGTGACAGGTAAGACATACCTTTTCCGTTGGCTCAATAAGCCCCTTTTGCATAGCCAGAGTTTTATTCTTCATAACAGAGGCTCCTTTATACATGCTTCCGGGTCCGTGACAGGACTCGCAGGAAACACCCTCAGCCATTTTAGCTGAAGCAACTAGCTTGGCATCCACGCCACCTACAGTCGAATGGCACTTGATACATGCTGCATCCGTGGTAGGATCGGCAATACCCATTTTCTTGGCAATCTCAAGGGCTTCTGCACTGGCGAGGGTTTTCATGGCTCCGGCATGCGGGCCCTTCAACCAAACATTATACTGCTCACCTTTTGCGGGTTTAAGGTGGCACATTTTACATTTTGAGGCACCAATGTATTTGAAATTCTGGGCCATCAGGGCACTTCCGGCAAAGAGTACCATCAGGGCGAAAGTAAAAATTCGTTTTGTCAACATAGCTAATTGTTTTTGAATAAATCTATACTTAGGATGCTAAAATAATCTATTTCTTATCAATACATGTTCAATTTTCGGGCCAAATTCTACGTATATGCTTAATCTATAACCATTTTAAATTCTTTTATCCTGATTGCATCAGGGCTAGAGGGCGAACAACTACAGATGCAAAGGAAAAAAGGCCCTCCACATCGGCGGAAGGCCTTTTCTTTAAAGATTAAAGTCTTACTTAGCAGTTACATAATCATATCCCATGATGGCACCCTCGCTCCAGGTATGACCTTCCATCTCATCATGAATCATGCCGTTAGCACCAAATTTTAATGACTTGGCATCATAGCCCAGTACCCTCAGGTAAGTTGCAATTCTGGCGCTGTTCTGTCCAGTGTAGCAATATACCACAATGGTCTTGTCAGTGGGCAGGGTTTTCAGAGCTTCATCCAAGGCAAGGTCCACATTGGGTGTATACTGCATGGCTCCTTCAATGTGGCCCGGATCCAGGTACTCTGCGTTTGGCCAGTAGTTGATAATATAATAATCATCCAGGTTGGCATATACATCTGCATTGGAAATGGCAGCAGCACCAAAACCATCACCAAGAACTGCATCCCATTGGGCATCAAAAATCTCCTCTGCAGTCTCAAATCCGGTAGTCAGGGTCGGCAGCTCACCTTCCTCAGCTTTTGCTGTTACATCCGCTGTAAAGAGTGTAGCTTTTTCATTACTGATATTACCGGACCACTTGTCGAAATCTGCATGCCAGGAACTCATTCCAAATGCCATGGAATAAACATCTTTGTAACCTGCAAGCTGCAACAGGCAGGTCAGCCATGAGGCCGTTTGGCCACTATAACATACAATGGAAATCTCATCATAGGCACTTAGATCTGTGGCATCAATGTGATCGCGAACATCGCCAGCAGCTAAATTCACAGAACCTTCGATATGCCCAGCTGCCCAGTCAACAGCACTACGAATATCAATGATATAAACCTTATCAGCAGCCATTGCAGTGTGAACAGCCTCTGCACTCTTAATGGCCAGAGCAGAGTTTCCATAGTTGGCTGCAGGAGAAGTTGCAGATTCCATCCACTTCACGAGCAGTTCTGCCTCATTAATCTCTACCGGGTCCTCTTCTTTATCACAGGATACCACGAAAAAGGAGATAAACAGGATGGCCAGCATCCAAACTCTTGTCTTTGTCATAATCTTCATTTTATATAGGTATTTGGTTAATAATTATTTTCTATTGTTCGGTAATTAATTGTTTTCAACGAACCATGAACCGGGCAATTCACCATCCACAGTATAAGCCTGGGTGGCTTCAACCTCCCAGGTATGCAAACTGTCTGTCCAGAGATACAATTCTGAATTTATCAGAGTACCTCCCTCATTTCGTATATGGCAATTCGAATAACAGGATGCCCCATCCTCCACATCAGTCTGCGGAGTTTTCTTCAATATATTATGTGGGGTGGTATAATTAAATGTTGGAAAGGCTTCAAAATTCTCGTATGCCAGATCTTCTCCGTATCCAACCCAGTTATCAGGATAAGCCAGGGTACGGCGAACCAGAGCGAATTTATGCTCCTTGATGTCGGGTATGGTATTCAAAGCAATTTTAAAGTCCATGAATGCTTCAATCTCAGCATGACCATCCGCAATATGGCAGGCTCCGCAACTGTTGTAGGACTGTGAGTGACAGACCTGGCACTGGAAATCGTCATAATGCACGGAGTGATAGTTGTTGGAAGTACCTCCATTTGGATGGCAACCTTCACAAGTAGGCAATTCAGAATAGGCATAACGCTGCTCCACGGGCTGAGAATCTCCATGAAGCTCATGACCATCATGGCAACTCAGGCAATCCATTTTTAATTCATCCCTGTGGAAGTCAGGCTCTGCTTCTGAACTTACACCGAGAAAAGCGTGTCCTCCCCTGGAAGTGTGACAGGAAACACATACATTATACCAATCTGGAGTTTTGTTAAAATTATGCCCCTTGGACAATCCCCCTCCTGCTATCTTAGGCCTAACAACATGGCAGTTTCCACATGTTCCATGACAAATGGAACACTTGGCATCATAACCTTCTATCTGGTGAGCCGGAAGCTTATCAAAATCCATGGACCCGGTATATTCACTATTGCTACGCATAGCCACTTTCCTTTTCTGACCGGTGCCATTGTGCAGACTGGTCATAAAATTCTCACTAACTGTCTCATGACATGTGGCACATTTTTCCTGGTGAGCCAAAGAAGGAGATTTGATCCAGTCGCCCGAATGAGCCTCATTCTTATCACCCGAATCGCCATTTCCATTATGACAGCCAGTACACCCAACACTATAGTGTCCGGAAGCTTTGAAATCATCATAGCCAGCACCTCCCATGAACACCCTATCATAGGGCTCATAGTGCGGAGCAGCACCTCCACAACCTCCAACAGGGGCTGCAGTATCGGGCGAATGAACAGCAATCAGGCGATCATAGTCTGTATGACAACCCTCACATGAGTTGGCTTTGATCTCACCACTATCACCTTTACCGGGAATCTGATAATTAGTACATCCAATTCCGGCAAGCCATAGTGTCACAAATATCAGGACCAGGCCTGAACCAATCTTCGAGTCTCTCATATCAAAAGTATTCTAAGTGTATTTCTATTTAATAATGAACTAGTTAACCAGTTGTGTAAATCATGGAAATAAAGAGTGCTAACCCTTGTAAAGATTGCATATTTAGGGCAGTTGTGAAAGAAAAAACAACTAGTTTAGCCACGAGTTTAGGCTGATCTGAATTTCTGCAACAACTGATACAGATCATTTATTTTCCTGATTCTTTTGTATATTTACACATCGAAAACAGATGTTAATGGAAGATCATACCAGTTTCACAGCCTGCACCCTGAGTTATAATCAATGCAGGTGTTTTGACAGGCTAACTGTAGATCAAAGGGATTTCCTCGATAAAAACTCCGTGAGAATTAAATACCGTAAAGGAGAAATCATCTGTAAACAGGGTGGATTTGTGTCGCACGTCATGTATATGGAACATGGCCTTGCCAAGGTCTTCCTGGAAAACGGGTCCAACTCGCTTGTATTAAGGATCGTTCCCGACAGCAATTTCCTGGGACTGGGAGCCGTATCGGAAGAGCACTCCAATTTTCCATACTCTGCCATGGCGTATATGGACTCCGAGATCAGGCAGATTGATGTCAGGGCCTTCCGTACATTGATGGAAGAGAACACAGGCTTCATGAAGGATATCATTGAAATCTTAAGTTCCAACAGCATCCAGATTTATGGCAGGTTTTTCTGCTTCACATATAAACAGGCCTTTGGCAGACTTGCCGACATCTTGTTGTGTATATCCAACCGCATTTATAAAAGTTCAGAATTTGACCTGCCCCTGTCCCGCAAGGAGCTGGCAGAACTGTCAGGAATGAGTGCTGAAACAGTCATCAGAATGCTCAAAGAATTTAATGAGGAGGGCCTGATCAAAATTGATGGGAAAAAAATCGAGGTGCTGGACTATGAACGACTCAAACAAATTAGCGAGACCGGATGATATAGTACTGTTCGCACATAATCCTCCTATGGATAAATACAGTTATTTAGTGGCAGCAGTTAGAGCTTTAATTGATGCATCTATCAGATCCAGGGCATAAGCTGAATTGTGAATCCCCATACTGGCATCTTCCTCCAGCAAAATATAGTTCCACAAGGCTCCAGCTGAGTCGGCCTGGTATTCAACTACCACACCCGCATCTTCATCAGATTCAATAGCATGCCCAGCTGCATCAACCATTCCGGCAGCAAACAGTGCATCTTGAAGAAGGACTAACTCACTATGGACATCTACAACTGTATGACAGCCTGCACATCCTTCAACATCAGCAACCCAGGTATGGCCTCCAATTGTATCACCAACAACGTCGCCCATGTGACAGCTGACACAATCGTGTGGGCCGCCGCCGACTACAGAGGCAACTTCTCCTCGGTAATCATAACCAACAAGGCCATTGATAAGGTTGGCCTGAGGGCCATGGTGTGGTCCCCAATGTTCTGCGATCTCCACAATGGCTGCTCCATCAGTATCGTCCGGGGCCTCTTCCCTTGACTGGTGACAGTGCATGCAGAGATTGGATTCTGCATTGTCAAACTCCACCATATCACCTCCAGCAATTAATTTCACTGACCTGGTTTCACGAATGGCAGAATTGGGTTCATTCTCAAAATCAAGTGACGAATGGAAATCGTGACAGGTTTTGCAGCGAACGGGCTGTGGTATAGGAATATCAGCCGCCGTGGTATCCAGACCGGTCCAGACAGTCTCCACAAATCCTTCATGTGAATGACATTTGGCGCAATCATTCCGGCCTCCGGCATACTGAACAGTAGTTGGACTGCCCGGGTAAAAAGTCTGACTGGTACCGTGCAGAGAAGCGGCCCACTGAGTTTCTACTGCAGTCTTAACTGCAGTAATATGGCATTCAAGACATACTGCATTCCCGGCCACACCCTCGGTTCCATCAGTTCCATCGACACCGTCAATACCGTCAATACCGTCAGCTCCGTCGGCTCCGTCGGCTCCCGCCGGTCCTTCGCAACTACCCAGGAATAATGCCCCCGCTAAAAGCAGTGCAAATCCTCCAAGTAGTGATAGTTCAGTTATAGTCTTTTTCATAGCTAAATGGCTTTATGCAAAAATATCCCAGACTGCTATATTGTTCAAAGATTCACACCCCATATATGCAGATGAAAAATAAGGATGTTGTCGACATCTAAATAGACATAAATCGATGAAATAGCCGATCAAGCTATATATGGAATAAGCATTACATTAGTAATGAACTCTATTTAAAATATTTATGTCCCATGAGGACTCCCGAGAAGAATGTTTCTAAATTTGCACAGACAGTTAAACCTGAATCTAACATGCTTAAAAATATAGAGAAAAGTACCCGGAGATGGCTACTTCTATTGATTATCCTGGTACTTTCGACTGCCTGCAAAAGAGATCAAATTACAGTAAGTATTGCAGTTACAACAGATGTACATGGGATGATTTACCCCTATGACTTCATTGGTCGGAAAACTTCCGATAACTCTCTTGCCCATATATACTCTTATGCTTCCATGCAGCGGCAAAAAACAGACACAACATTTTTCCTTCTGGATAATGGCGATTTTCTGCAGGGCCAGCCCACCGTATACTATTATAACTTTGTGGATACTCTTGAAGAACACCTCTCGGCCCGGGTAATGAATTTCATGGGCTATAATGCTGCTTCGGTCGGGAATCATGATATAGAAGCAGGGCCCCGGGTTTATGACAGGATACGGACTTCATTTGACTTTCCCTGGTTGGCTGCAAATGCGGTAAACACATCGTCCGGCCTACCTTACTTTGAACCATATACCATCCTGAAGGCCGGCAGGATCAAGATTGCTGTGCTTGGCATGATTACCCCGGGAATCCCTGGCTGGCTTCCCAAAAACCTCTGGCCTGATATGGAATTCCTGGACATGACCGAAACAGCCCGTGAATGGATACCACGAATCATGGAAGAGGAAGATCCTGACCTCCTGGTGGGACTCTTCCACTCGGGCACCGATGCTTCTTATGGAGGAAATCCGGATCCATACCTGAACGAAAATGCTGTGATGCTGGTCGCTGAAGAGGTGCCGGGCTTTGATATCATATTCGCCGGACACGATCACAAACTTTCCTGCCAATGGGTAATCAACAATGTGGGAGATAGCGTTCTGGTCATGGACCCGGGCAGTCATGGACGCTTTGCAGGCGAAGCAATCATTAACTTTACAAAGGAAAATAGGAGCATTACCGGACAGAATATAAGCATGGAAAACTTCGAAGCATCCGAAAGTTTCCAAAAACAATTTAATCCCGAATTTGCCACCATTTCCCATTATCTTCAGGACACCATTACCTGGCTTGCAGAGGAGATGGATGGATTGGATGCCATATTTGGCCCATCCTCCATGATGACACTGATCCATCGGCTGCAACTGGACCTGAGCGGGGCGCAGATCTCTTTTACCGCCCCCCTCTCCATTCATGCAAAGCTGGAAGCAGGGCCAGTCCTTGTCTCTGACATGTTTAAACTCTATCGCTTCGAAAACATGCTGTACAGGATGCAACTTACAGGAGCGGAAATAAATGGATTCCTCGAGCATGCAACAGGATTATGGTTCAATACCATGAGCTCCCCAGGAGATCATCTTCTGAAGTTTATACCCGGGCAAACCGGAAGCTTGGCTGGCCCCTATTATAACTTCTCATCGGCAGCCGGAATAAATTACACCGTTGATGTTACAAAGAATGCCGGGGATCGCGTAGAAATTCAGTCCTTATCTGACGGAAGCCCCTTTAATAAGAAGGCAAGCTACAGTGTGGCTGTAAATTCCTATCGCGGAAACGGGGGTGGTGGACACCTGACTACCGGTGCCGGAATCCCAAAGGAGGAACTTGCAGACCGTATCTCCTGGTCCACCGATCGTGACCTTCGTTATAACCTGATGGAGTATCTCCATCGTCACGATACACTTTACCCGGATGTTCTTGACAACTGGTCCTGCATCCCTGCTCATTTCTCCGTACCAGCCTCTTTATCTGACCGTAAGGATTTAGATTAAACAGACAGGCTTAGAATTAATATTTATTTCTAGTTTTACACCAGTGTTTTGAGATACAAAAAACATTTTTCAAACTCATGGGTTCTATTTATGCATAAAGATTTGAAGCATGGATGTGAAAGGAAAAAACTTTAGCCGTTTTCTGGAAAGACAACAGGCACACAATGACCAGCACGACGCCAGAGCAGAGGCGAAACAACACTCCAAAGGAAAGCTGACTGCCTGGGAAAGAATTGATATATTGTTTGACGAAGATACATTTGAGGAAGTTGATGCTTTTGTGACCGCTGATAAAGCCAACACAGGATTTGGAAAAGTACAGCAGGCCTTTGGAGACGGAGTTATCATTGGTCACGGACTCATTCGAGGGAGGCTCACTTTTGCCTATGCGCAGGATTTCACCGTGATGGGTGGTTCTCTGGGTACGGTCCATGCAGCCAAAATCATGAAGATCCAGGATATGGCTCTGAAAATGGGAGCTCCTATGATCGGTCTTATTGACTCGGGAGGTGCCCGTATCCAGGAGGGCGTTGCAAGTCTCGCCGGATATGCAGGTATCTTTTACAGGAATGTTCAGTCGTCCGGGGTCATTCCCCAGATCTCAGTTATTTTGGGACCTGCTGCCGGTGGAGCCGTATACTCACCCTCTATCACCGACTTTGTATTTATGACCGACCAGACCAGTTATATGTTTGTAACCGGCCCCAATGTGGTGAAAGAAGTGCTGAATGAGGATGTCAGCCTCAACGATCTGGGTGGCGCCGGGGTCCACTCCAAAAAGAGCGGTGTGGCCCACCTGATTTATCCCGATGAAGAGAACACCCTGATGGGGGTCCGCCAGTTACTGGCTTATCTTCCCTCCAACAACATGGAGAATTCGCCTGAAATGGAGTTATCAGACGACGAAACCGCAGACTTTGAAGAGATATTAAGGGATATTGTACCCGACGATCCTAATAAACCCTATGATGTAATTGATGTTATCAGGCAGATTGTAGATAAGCGTAGCTTTTATGAGATTGCCGAAAACTATGCCCAGAACATTGTCATCGGTTTTGGACGACTGGATGGAAAAGTGATTGGCATCGTGGCCAATCAACCCAAAGTACTGGCAGGAACCCTCGATATCAACTCCTCCAGTAAGGGTGCTCGTTTTATCCGATTCTGCGACACCTTCAATATTCCTCTATTAATCCTGGAGGATGTTCCGGGCTTTCTACCTGGCATTGACCAGGAGCACAATGGAATCATCAGGCACGGCGCCAAAATGCTCTATGCATTTGCCGACGCCACTGTTCCCAGGATCACTGTCATCCTCAGAAAATCATATGGAGGAGCCTATTGTGTAATGAACAGTAAGAATCTGGGAGGTGATTTTAATTTTTCCTGGCCCACAGCAGAAATAGCAGTGATGGGCCCCGAAGGAGCCGTTGCTATTCTTTACAGAAAAGAGCTGGACGATTCAGATGATCCTGCTGCCATGAAGAAAGAGCTGGCAACAAAGTATCGCAGTGAGATTGCCAACCCCTATGTGGCCGAAGAGCGAGGTTTCATCGATGAAGTAATCGATCCTGCCGAGACCAGACTTAAACTGATCCGTGCCTATGAGGCTCTTGAAACAAAACATATTACTACCCCTGCCAGAAAGCATGGGAATATTCCTCTTTAAATCTCGTCCATGAAAATTAAGAGTATACTGATAGCCAACCGGGGCGAGATCGCCATCCGGATTATCAAGACCGCCAAAAAAATGGGCATCCGGTCCTATGTGATAAAAACAGCAAAGGAACCAGGTGCCTGGTACCTGGAAGAGGCTGATGAAATCATTGATTTCTCAGAGAAATTCGATGAGACAATCCCGGAATTTCTGGATATTGAACGCATCATCAAAAGTGCTAAGAAGCACAAAGTTGATGCCATTCATCCCGGTTATGGGTTCCTTGCCGAGAATCCCGGTTTTGCAAAAAGATGTGAAGAAGAAAAGATCGCTTTCATCGGTCCTTCCCACGATGCCATCTACCGGATGGGGCATAAAACCATAGCCAAAGAACTGGCCAGAGAAAGCAATGTTCCTTTACTGGGAGGAAGTCCCGGAGCTGTAGCCGATGCTGAAGAGGCCAGAAAATTCGCCAATGAAATTGGCTATCCGGTGATCCTGAAAGCTGCTGCCGGCGGAGGAGGCCGGGGCATGCGTGTGGTGGAGAAGGAGAAAGATATTGAACGGATGTTTAACCTGGCTACCAATGAGGCCGAGAAAGCATTCAATAACCCCGATGTATTTCTTGAAAGATTTGTAAGGGAACCTCGTCATATAGAATTTCAGATTCTCGGCGATCAGCATGGAAACGTGGTGCACCTGGGCGAACGGGAATGCTCTATACAGCGAAAGCACCAGAAATTGCTGGAAGAATCCCCCTCCCCAGCACTTGATAAAGCCCTACGGAAGACGATGGGAGATGCAGCCATCAATATTGCAAAATCCGTGAATTACTATTCTGCCGGGACCGTTGAATTCCTGCTGGACAAAGACAACAGTTTCTCCTTTATGGAGATGAATACACGCATCCAGGTGGAGCACCCGGTCACAGAAAAGGTTACCGGAATCGACCTCATCGAGCAAATGATTCGTATAGCAGAAGGTGAAAAACTTGCCTTTACCCAGAAGGATATCAAGCTAAATGGCTGGGCCATCGAGTGGAGGATCAACGCTGAAGATGTGCAATCAGGATTCTCTCCCAGCCTCGGGACCATTGAAAAAATATCATGGTCAGAGAATGAACATATAAGGGTGGATACGGGGGTCAGGGACGGATCGGTAATTACTCCCTACTACGACTCCATGATCGCCAAACTGATTGTACATGCAGAAACCCGGGAGAAAGCCTTACAACAGTCCAGTCTGGCCATTAAGAAATTCTGGATCAAAGGGACCAAAACAACCCTGGCATTTTGCAGGGCCGTTCTCCAAAACCGCAACTTCAGGAAAGGAAATTTCAACACCTCCTTTTTGAGTAAAGAGCTGAAACTCCATTACCACCAGGAACCCGATGAGGCATTGCTGGCTGCTTTTTTTGCAACCTATGATTATGCCCGGGAAATAAATGAAAATGAAGAGAAACCCCTTCATACGAAAAACGGCAATATGATTACACCCTGGGTGTTAAACAAACGCTTACGATAAATCCGCATCAGCATATGGCACGTGCAGCAAAGAAGAAAAAAACAACCAGTCTCATAGCACTCAGCGCTACCAATAAAGCCTACGAGTTTAAAAAACCCCTGGAAAAAAAGATCAAATATCAAGGGGAGGTGGTGGAGATAAAACTTCATGAGGATTCCAAAGGATTCTCCTACATTGTCTGGAAGAAGAAAAAATACTTGCTCGATGTGATTGAGAAGAAACAGAACCGCTACACCATCATGATCAATGGTGTATGGCACTCCTTCACTGTGGAAACTCCAATCTCTCTGAAACGCAAAAGATACCTTGAGCAACAGAACAATTCATCTTCCTCTGTCTCCATTGAGGCTCCCATGCCCGGAAAAATAATCGACATCATGGTTGAAGAAGGGGGAGAGGTAAAAGAGGGGGAACCCATCATCATCCTTGAGGCCATGAAAATGCAAAACGAAATTACAAGCCATGTTACCGGCATCATTCATGCAATCTCTGTAAAAAAGAATGATTCGGTAATGAAGGATGATGTCCTGATCGAGATCAAGAGAGCTTAAGTTCCTAAGAAAAAAAGAGCTCTTCCAATACCTGATATTCAGGTCCGTGGGACCCCAGTATACTTTGGTAAAATACCAACTTCTCAAAGAGCACCTTACTTTGAAAGCGCTTTCTCATCTCATCCAGCGTGTTATAGAACCTTGACAAATTCTGCATGCTCCTTACCCTGCCCAACGTCAGATGAGCTGTAAAAGCTTGATCTTGAATCGGAATGCCACATCCCTCCAATACCCGGTCCACATTGCTCTTAAGCAATGAAAAAAAGCTGCTTTGTTCAAATCCGACCCAGACCACCCTGGGCTTTTTTCTCGATCCAAAACTGCCTAGCAGGCTGAATTCCTGTAAGATTTTATCCGGAATATGAACACCGGCACGCAGGGCATTCCCAATTTCCTTCACCTCAGATAACTTCATTTCACCGGTAAAACGAAGAGGTAGTCCGATAAATGTTCTAAAGTATTTACTTTCCATGTATATTACCGCCAGTTTTCCATAAATTGTCAGATACAAAAATATCAAATCGTCTAAAACCATGAACCTATGAAGAAATTTGCAGTTTTGCTATCGGGATGTGGTGTTTTTGATGGCGCCGAAATTCATGAGGCCACCCTGAGCCTGCTGGCCATTGTCAGGCAGGGATGCAGCTACGAGATTTTTGCACCTGATATCAATCAGCATCACGTAATAAACCACATTACAGGTGAAGAGATGGATGAGACCAGAAATGTTCTGATAGAGTCGGCACGTATCGCACGTGGCAATATCAGGAATCTGAAACAGTTCAACCCGGCTTCATTCGACGGACTGCTGCTTCCAGGTGGATTCGGTGCTGCAAAGAACCTCTCAACGTGGGCCTTTGAAGGCTCCGACGCCTCCGTTCTTCCTGAGGTAGAAGAGGCTATAAAAGGGATGGTTGCACTGAAAAAGCCTGTGGGCGCCCTCTGTATTTCTCCAGTCATCCTGGCCCAAGTACTTGGTAATGTTCATTTAACCATCGGTGATGATGAAAGCACCATCGATGCACTGGAATCGCTGGGTGCAAACCATGTCTATACCACCCATGGCGAAGTGGTGGTGGATCCCGACCACATGCTGGTTACTACGCCATGCTATATGCTGGATGCCAACATCGGGCAGATTGCAGATGGTGCCAACAACATGGTGGATGCCATGATTAAGCTGATGAAATAGCCCCTTTTTAGTAGTGAATCTGAGTTGAGGGCATGGATTCTTCCAGCCAGGATATTTTACCAGCAGGTATCTGGTTACCGTTAATACTCAACTCCTTCAGATTTCCGGAAAGTAAAATGATTTCATCCGGCAAACTGGTCAGCTGATTATTTGAGAGATCCAGTTTCTCCAGGTTAAGCATATTCCCAATTCCTTCAGGTAAGCTGCTACATCCATTATGGGCCAGCTTTAGAACGGACAAATTACTCAGCTCGAAAAGCTGAACAGGGAAATGATTCAATGCATTTTTCTCCAGGTTAAGCGAGACAAGCTGATCCATTCTAATTATGGCAGATGGTATTTCAGTAATCTGGTTTTCAGAGAGATCGAGACGTGCCAGCAAAGGCAACAGAAGTATTTGTTCCGGAAATACGGTCAGCTTGTTCCCCCTGCAATAAAATCCCTGAAGATAGTGAAGCGTGGATAGTTCTTCGGGCAGGTCTGCCAGGTCATTGTAGGATAAATCCAGTGTGGCCAGGTAGATGAAGTCCGCTATCCGGGGAGACAAATTTCCCATTTTTCTCCCGTGGAAGGATAGTTTGAGCACATTTTCAATCCCTTCTGCTTCAGCGGTTTGCATATCCTCATATCTTTTCGACCTGTACAGTTCAATCATCTCAGGAACCCTGGCACTATCCACAGAAGGCTTTTCCGCTTCCAGAATAGCCCGGGAAGACTTCGAATCATTGGTACCCGAAATCGAACACGAGTAGGCAAAGATGACTAGCAATGACATCAAAATGGGAATCACTTGTACATTATATCTAATTCTAATTTTCATTTTCTAATTTTGATGCATGAATTGAGCTCCATTACCATACTGGATAATCAATCAGGGTACGGTTTTTGAGCTATACAAAAATAGCCATTTATTAAGAACTAAGGAGCTTGAAAATTGAAAGAATCGCTGAAATACATTGTGTGTATTGCATTGTTCTTCTGGACAGGTCAAATCCTTTCAGCTCAGGAAAAGGAGCAGGATAGCAAACTCCTCACCAGGGGGATTATTCTGGAGGAAGATACTCTTGCCCTCATAGAATTACCGGGAGTAAGTATCTATGAGAAAATAGACTTTGATTACCTTTATCTGAAGCGAAGATACCGCAGGCTGATCAGGAATGTAAAAAAAGCATACCCTTATGCAAAAATTGCCGGGGTCAGGCTAAGAGAACTTGATAATCACCTGGCCACTCTTGGTGATGAGGAGGAAATACAGGCTTTCATCGATGAGGCAGAGAAAGAGATCATGCAACAATTTGAGAAAGAGGTGAAACGCCTGACGGTAACCCAGGGGGTTATCCTGGTCAAACTAATCGACAGGGAGACGGGCAGAACTTCCTACCAGGTAATTAAAGAACTGAAAGGCAGACTGACTGCTTTTTTCTGGCAGGGAATCGCACGAATTTTCGGAAACAATCTTAAAACCGAATATGATCCCGGGGGAAGCGACCGGATTATTGAAGATATAGTCCTGGGCATTGAAGCTGGCTTCATATAATTGTAAGCTATTGCATCAGTAGTTTCCCACCTGCAACAGTTGCTCCGTGTTCGTTGGTCATGCGATAGATATACATACCAGACTCAAGCTTACTTCTCTCAAACTGGAAGCTGCTGTCATAGATATTATTGATTACTCTGACAGCTTTACCGGTCATATCATAGATAGCAAAGCTGTGTACCATATCGTCTGTATTATCAAATTCAATGGTAGCAACATCCATCATTGGATTCGGATAAATCTTCACCTGCTTCATATCATTTGAAGCCTGCTGCCTGATACCGGTTGTAGTATTGGCTTTAGCCTGCACATCACCCAGAGAAAGGCTCCATCCGCTGGCCCAGTTTTGCTTGGGTTCAAATGCTCCTTTATAAGGAACTGCTTCAAACCAGGCATCCATACCAGTAAAATCAGCACCCCATACATCTCCACTGGCTGTTGGATTGGCAGCATCGACACCTGCATCAGCCACTTCGTTTCCAGCTGTAGCAAAGTAGCTGGCAAAAGCTGTTACGGCAGCAGGATCAACTGTAAACAGGTTGTTCTTATCATCATCCTGCTCAGAAACAACTTTTAAGATACCTGAACCTGTTCCATCAGAAACATTCTGGAAGATGCTATTTTCGATCTTCAGGATTTCTTCATCAGCCCACTGGCTGTAGGAACAAAGTCCGGTCGGATCACCTGCAGTGGCTCCTCCTGTGTTGTCGCGCCATTCAATATCAATCCCTTTGGCCTGCTCAGCAAAGATTGAATTCACATAGTGTCCTCCGGCATTGTCACGGAACGTTATGACGCGTTTGCCATCTGCTGCTCCCCGGCCCACATAAGTCACGTTAGAGAAGAAGGGCTCAGCAAAAGGTTCTCCAAGCTCATTGGAACTTGGTCCACCATCATGCTCACCCAGACGATCACCAGCATCAGCACTTTGGATGGCTGCCATGAACTGGTTCATGCCGGAGAAGCCCTCATCAAAGTCAAAGGAGTCATCGCCAACCCAGGCAACCAGGATGTGGTCACATTTGGGAGCTCCGCCAAACCATTCAATACCATCATCGGCATTGGCAACAACTTCAATATAGGAAAAAGTGGAAGCAGATCCGACTGCACCCAGAGTGAGTCCGTTGATCTCGTTCCCTTCACCAATATTAGTTCCGCCATGACGAATGGAAACATATTTCATCATACCGGAATTGTCATCTTCTACAGTGGTAGCTGCTCCGTACAAACCACGGGTTTCAGAAGTAGGAATCCCTTCAATGGCTTTCTCGGCGGTACTGTTGTTGGTGGCCCCTTTACCGAGCACAATCACACCACCCCACAAACCGGTAGCCGCGTCGGCAACAGAACCATTCAGATCATCTGCCTCAGCAGTGAAAATAATGGGATTATCAGAAGTTCCATTGGCGATTATTTTACCACCCCGTGCAACAACCAGAGCAGAAGCAAGCTCTTCCTGTCCCGGCTTCCCTTTAATTATAGTCCCAGCTTCAATAGTCAGTGTTTGTCCGTCATTAACAAAAACGAAACCATCCAGGATGTACACATTGTCACTGGTCCAGCTCACCTCATTACCTGCTGCCAACATATGAGCATCAGTGATGGTAACATCAGCAGCTGCAAGGGTCATAGCCCAGGCAATTAATACTGCAAATAGCGTCGAAATTCTTTTCATTTTATTTTGTTTTAAGTATTTAAATAAGGCTGCAATTTTCGGAGGTCATATTAATTCAGCAGATAGCTCAGGGTAATGGAGAAAGTTCTACCCATCTTGAACTTCCTGAAATACCCGCTTGAAGAAGCAAAAGAGTAAGTCTGTTCGAAATATGGGTTCAGGAGATTATCGGCCGAAAATTTTACGTCGATGCCGTTTTTAAACTGTTTACAGATATTGAAGTCAAGCATGGGAAATGGCTGTTCATATACATCTGGTGTTGCGGCCTTATTTACAAGAACCAGCTTCTCTCCGGAAACATTGTATCCCAGGTTCACATCCCATCCTCTTTCAAAACTATGATAATTCAGATAGGTATTAATCACATAAGGCGACTGACCAAACATGGGTCTGGTTTCAGACCAGTCAGGATCCACCAGTCTTGCCGAGGCAAGCCTGGTGGAATCCTCATTAACAAGCGACTTAACCAGGGTCACATTAGCACCAAAGGAGAAATTCCTGAGGGCCTGCACAAAATCAAGTCTCTTGCGCAGTTCAAATTCAAGTCCGTAAAGGTTCGAATTATCGATGTTTTCATAATGAATCTCCGGATTGGCAGCCTGTTCCTTGTCCCTGAGTTCAATTGGATTTTCAAAATGCTTATAAAACGCACTGAAAGATAGAATCTCACCAGGGCGGACAAACCATTCCCACCTCAGGTCCACATTGTCAACACTGGTTTTTTCCAGATCCGGATTACCGATTTTTCTCAAACCCGCTTTGTGATCATAGGAAGCGTAGGGAGCAAGTTCCCTGAAGACAGGCCTGGCTACAGTCTTGTTATATCCGAGCCTGACATTCATATCTCCTGTAACACCGTAAACCAGGTTTACTGAAGGAAGAATATCCCCTTCATTGAACCCACCCTTATCATAATCATCCACTTTGGTAGGATATTCAATCGTATCAACCTTGTTCTCAACGAAAATATCTGAATGCTCGTATCGTGCACCTGCCATAATTCTCAACTTCTCGGTCACAGAAAGATCCATCATCGCGTAAGCTGCAGCTACAGTTTCTGTTCCCTTATAACTATTCTTTTCATCGGTAAGTAGTGAGTTTTCATAATATACTATCTGCCAGTTGTCAGGCCAGATCATATTTTCGTCCTGCAGGAAATCTGCTGCGGTACCATCAAAATCAATGGCCCCCTGACGCTTTACGGTAAACATATTCTGTTTTGAATCACGTATCTTATCAATGTACGAGCCTCCGAATTTTATCTTCCCGTTCCGCTCACCCATTTTAAAGGGCTGCGTATAATTCAGTTTCAGATCCAGATTGGTTTCATACATTTCCCGGTAGAATCTGGCTGGTAAGTTGTTCAGCCTGACCTCATGTTTGATATACTCCCCTGCGGTTTCATCAGCATCATAATCCATAAAGAAAAACCGCAGGTCAGGTTCATCCTGTGAGGAACAGGTATAGGATGCCAGCCAGTCAATGGTCGCATTTCCAACCCCTGGCATCACATGCTTACCCCTTCCCTGCACAGCAGTGATGGAGCGCTCCAGCCAAGCTAACTTTTGTTCAATAATGTCTTCGGCATCAGGATCGGCAGCTACCCCAATATTGTACCTGGAACTCTTCACTCCGCTCTGAATCCTCATCAAGGTCATACCAATTTTTTGGTTATTATTTAACTTGTAGGATATATTGGCCAGTCCCGACCAGACCACATTCTCAGTACCAAGATTATCCTCAACTAACCTTTTTGCTGCCGGAAGATCGGGTGTGGTTACCGTATATTTCTCATCTCTTCCACCAGTGTACATGTCATACTCTCTGGAATAGTTGGCTGAAAAGTTAAAGCCCAGGTCCCGACCGAAGAGTGAAACCCGGTTGCCAATTGAAGAAGAGTAGGACTGATCAAGAAATGAGCTGCTATATGTATAGTCCATTAATTTATTGAAACCCCTGCTGATCTCCCCTAGTTTCTCATCTTCACTCGTATATATAAAAGGCAGCTGACCATTTTCAGTGAGATTCATAACCTGGTGAGGAATAGCTCTGGTTCCGTCATCAATACCCAGATAATCTGTTGATCCACCATCATAGGACAGGAAATCGTCCCGTAGATTCGACTGTGAATTATAGCCCAGTCCGGCCGAAAATTGAAGGGTAAATTGCTCAGGGAAATCCTTTGTAACAATATTCACCAATCCACCGGTGGCATTCCCGGGAAGATCCGGGGAAAAAGTCTTGAATAGCATCAAATTTTCAATCACACTGGAGGGAAAAAGGTCCATCTGAACCGTATTCTTTTCAGGATCAAGACCAGGAATCTGTGCCCCGTTTAAAGTGGTGGTGCTGTAACGGTCACTCAAACCACGCACATATACATATTTTCCACCTTCCACGGAAACCCCGGTCACCCGCTTCAGAGCTGTAGCCGCATTACTATCACCCATCCTGGAAATTTGCTGTGATGAAATTCCATCAAGTATGGAAGGCATTTTCTTTTTCATCACCAGTACCGCTGCTTCGGTCTGTTCCCGTTTCCTTGCGGTTATTATCACTTCCTGAAGGGACTGGGAGGATAGATTTAGGTTGGCATTCAGTATCACCACTGCACCCGGCTGCACATTAACGGTCTCAAAAACCTGTGTCTCATAGGAAACATAGGAGGCAGTCACACTTACACTTCCCGAAGCTACATCTTTGAGTGTAAAATCACCATCAAAATCAGTGATGGTTCCGGTAGTGGTTCCGGTAAGAAACACATTGGCCCCTATGAGGCCTTCCCCGGTGGTGGCATCCAGAATTTTGCCACGAATGGTTCCTGTTGCACTTAAAGGGGCTTCAACTCCATCGGGTGGATTATCTGATCCACCGTAAGCCATCAGGTTTGTTTGAAGTGTAGGCTGAGCAATCAGGCCTGCCATACAAACGAATATCATTACAATTGTTGTTACTTGTCTCATTAAAGCTTTGTTTTAAATAGATCTGTCTTTCTCTACCGTAAAGTAAGAGGCCCTGTGTAACATAAACGTATCGCCAATTTTATATAAATGTTAATTCTGTGGGCCCTGTTAACCTTTCTTTAAACTGCTTTCTTCACCCTCATCTTTTCATTAAGAAACCTTTATAATTTTGATTTATTGACACTTATAGCATAAGGACAGCCAAAATACCCTGCTGATACCTCCGACTTCTCATCAGATGAGGATGCCGGTTCATAATACTGACTTAACATTGGGACAACATAAAATTCATTTGAACATTCCCTCCCCGGAATTGTTTTCTATTGCTGAATAATTATATGATTGAAGATGGCAGATCCCCGGAACAGACAGTATACCAATGGAGACATTACCGTATTCTGGATACCCTCAAAATGTATCCATGCCACGACTTGTTTCAGGGAGTTGATTGAAGTTTTCAATCCCGGTAGAAGACCCTGGGTAAATATGGATGGCGCGCCAAGCCGCCGAATTATGGAGGTAGTAAATAAATGTCCCACCCACGCCCTTGTATGGAAGGATAACAAAGATCTTACAAAGGAGGAACTAAAGGCCCAGAGGAATGTGCTTCCCACGGAAGAAAATCCAGGGAACCTGAGTTCCCCGAATGAATCAACCAGTATTCGTATAATGAGAGACGGACCCATTGTTGTGGAAGGCGCCTTCACTATTATCGGGACCAATAATGAAAAATTAAGACCCACCACCCTGAGCTCATTCTGCCGCTGTGGATCATCCCGGAATATGCCTTACTGCGATGGGACTCACCGAAAAATTGATTTCAGAGACCAAAACCCTGTAAATGGAGAGTGAAAAGACCCAGTTTCAGGTGATAGAGGGAGGCCCCCTAAAAGTAAGCGGTCCATTCAAGATTTCGGGTCCCGATGGAGCTATTATTTCGAGAGAGGGACCGGTATACCTGTGCCGTTGTGGACACTCTACAGATAAACCCTTTTGTGACGGATCACACAAGCGAAACGTTTTTTCGGAATAAATCATCTTCTAATTCTATTACCTTTGTGGCATGTCGGCCATCCAGCTATACAATGAAACAGGAAACCTCGAAGGAGTCATTCTTCATCCTCCCGGTCCGGAAGTTGAGAATATGACTCCGAAAAATGCGGAGCGTGCCCTCTACAGCGACATTCTAAATCTTGCAGTAGCACGACGTGAGTACAACCAGCTGGAATGTTTACTCCAGCAACTGGCCCCCACCTTCAGGGTCATGGACCTGTTGAAGGATATTCTGCGATCAAGCGAGATACGTGAAAAAATCGTCAAAAAAGCATGCTACCAGGAGGGCCAGCCCAGACTGATCGACCGACTCCTGGGCCTGAATGAATCCATGCTTGCAAAACAGCTTGTACAGGGAGTTCCCATCGAGCGAAATACACTTACCGCTTACCTCAGCAATGAACATTATTCTCTCAGGCCCCTGCATAACTTTTTCTTCACCAGAGATGCTTCTGTAGCCTTAAGCGACAGGGTACTGATCTCCAGGATGGCAAACCGGGTCAGGGACCGGGAAGCACTTATTATGCAGGCCATCTTTGATTACCATCCCCAGTTCAGGGTACAGACCATTCAACCCGACGAGGGTATTTCAAACAGGGATAACATTTCCTTTGAAGGAGGAGACCTGCTGGTTGCTGCCGAAAATATTACCTTGGTGGGACTGGGAACGCGAACCACCTCACGTGGTATCGATTTCCTGATAAAAATGGCCGCTGGCAGGAAAAAGAAACATCACCTTCTGATCCAGGAACTACCCCCATCACCAGAATCATTCATTCACCTCGATATGACCTTTACGCTGCTGGACAATGATTCATGCATGGTCTATGAGCCACTGATTCTTAAATCCAATAAATACCAGACCATACAAATTGATCTGGATAATGGAAAGGTTGTCTCCATCCGCAATGTGGAAAACCTGGTCAGTGCACTAAAGGATCTGGGCATGGATCTGAAGCCCTCCTATTGTGGCGGACAAAAGGACACTGTGACCCAGGAGAGAGAACAATGGCACAGCGGGGCCAACTTTCTTGCCATAGGTCCCGGTAAAATCATTGGATATAACAGGAATGTACATACCCTTGAAAACCTGAATCAATCTGGATATGAGGTTATCCCGGCAAAGGACGTACTAAATGGGATAACAGATCTTAACAAGATAGAGAAATATGTGCTGACTGTCGATGGGGCAGAACTATCACGGGGCGGAGGCGGTGTAAGATGTATGACCATGCCCTTTAAGAGAACAAGATAGAATTTGTTACTTTTAGACTGATAATACAGAACAAAGATGAGAAAAGAGACGTGGATTCTTATATTACTCATGGTAGTTGGTTCAATGCAGCTTTTTGCCCAGCAGAACTTTGCCAGCATATCTTTTGGTGCCACCCTCCCCCAGGGTAACTATGGGGCAACGGGCAAGCTCTCAAGCAATGGATATGCCAGAACAGGCGGTGCCATTAAATTTGATGCAGCCTATTTCCCTGTCTCCTATTTTGGAATCGGGGGATCATTCTCATTTGGCTCCAATTATGCCCAGCGCGATTCTCTTGTAAAAGACATTGTCTCCTATATTGAGGCGAATACACCCGGGGGGATTGATATTCCTGAAGATGCCGAGATCCTTTATGGTTCCGGATTCTGGAACTATGTTAATCTCTTTATCGGCCCTCACTTTTCCATCAGGGCTTCCGAGAAACTCTACTTTGACTTCAGGGCGTTGGCCGGACTCAGCGTGATCCGCCCCCCCGACCAGGAGTTAAAAATTTCCTATGACGGAAACAACATCTATTCCCATACCAGCTACAACAATGTTGCCTTTGGCTTCACTGGCGGAGCAGGAATCAGGTTTATGCTTAACTCGAATATTGCGCTGAAGCTAAGTGGCGATTTTGTCCAGACAAAAGCCAGGAACACCTATACCTTTGATCTGTTCCAGGGAGTGGCCGGTGATGTTCCACCCGTCGAGGCAGAATTTTACATCCGGGCCGTGGAAATTACCGCAGGCCTGGCTTATTCCTTTTAAGAACTCCTGCACTGAAAATATCCGCCTGGTCACATTAACCTGTGATGGCCGCGGAGCGCTTCATACAATTTATCTGGAAACACAGGCTCTTCAATGGGAACTCTCTCAGAAGCACCTGTGACCTGGAAGTGGCGGTATTGAACCCCGGGGAACAAAATACTCATGCAGGTCCCGACTTTTTTAATGCGAGAATCAGGCTTGGAACTTTGGTCTGGGCTGGAAATGTGGAAGTTCACCGCCTTGCCTCGGACTGGTACAGGCACGGACACCACCTCGATCCTGCATATAACAATGTGATCCTGCATGTTGTAGATGAGTATGACTCGGATGTATACAACAGCCTGGGACGCCGAATTCATACCCTTATCCCGGATTATCACGAAAATGTACTCAAACGATATGATGTGCTAAAAAGGAATGAAAGCTGGCTGCCATGCAGCGCATACATCAGCCTTGTTCCCACACGGAAACTGTACTCCTGGCTCAGCATCCTGCAGGAAGAACGCCTTAAACAGAAATGTCTGCGAATTGAACAGATCCTGTGTGGTTCTGCAAAGAAGAACAGCGAAGAGGTGCTGTACCTGGCCCTTGCTTCAGGTTACGGGCTTCCTGTAAACACCCTTCCCTTCGAACAGCTTGCTAAGGCAATCCCCTTCAACAGGCTGATTGAATTGCGCGATGCACTTCCTGATCTGGAAGCCTTACTATTTGGTCAGTCGGGATTATTGTTTCCGGCAAAAGATATGGGCCCATATCCCTCTGCACTTTGGCAAGGTTTTACTGAACTAAGGGAAGGACTCACAGAGTGGCCTGTTCCTCCGTACCTCTGGCGATTTCTCAGACTTAGACCACCTTCATTCCCCACCTTGAGAATATCTCAATTCGCATCATGCATTCACCACTGTTTCCCTCTGGCTGACAGCATTCTTGAAGCAAATTCCATAACTGAGATTGAACAGTTTTTTCGATCATGTGCCAGCGAGTACTGGAACACGCACTATCTCTTCGGGAAAAGCTCTCCTCCTCTCCCGAAATATCCTGGAGAACAATTTATTGCCACTCTGATGATAAATGTTATCATCCCCTATCTCTCTGCACTTGAGAAAGCTCACAAAAAAACAAAAGTGGGAATCCGGGCTGCTGAGATCATGAATCAGGTTAAGGCTGAGTCCAATCATATTATTAAAAACTGGGCCAGCTGTGGTTTAAAAGCACAAAATGCCATGGAGAGTCAGGCATTGTTACAACTTTACAATGTATATTGCAGAAAAAAAAGATGCTTGGATTGCCAAATTGGAGCATATATAATAAAGACTGCGTTTCGTGAAAAAAGCTAGCCCCAAACATGCCTACTTTACCCTTGGAGTGCTGCTGAGCGTTATTGTGGTTGGTACAATAGGTTATTCCCTTCTTGGTTTTACACCCTCTGAAGCCGTGTACCAGACCATCATCACCATTGCCACGGTTGGCTTTGAAGAGGTACATCAACTTGATAACACTGGAATGTGGTTTACCTCATTTTTGGTGGTGGTTTCCATCGGAATTTTTTTCTATGCCGTTACCTCTTTCACAAGATACATTGTGGAAGGTGTATTTATGAATACATATAAAGACTCCAAAGTGAAAAGAAAAATCGATAAGATTTCGGACCATGTAGTCATATGTGGTTACGGACGAAACGGAAAGCAGGCGGCCATCGAACTCTCTCAGCACAAGGTGAAAGTCGTGATTATCGAACAGGACGCAGAGATAATTCAAATGCTTAGGGATACCCCTGGAATGCTCTATGTGGAAGGAGATGCAGCCGATGAGGAAGTACTTAAGCTGACCCACCTGGAGAATGCCCGGGCTATGATCACTACCCTGCCTCAGGATGCCGATAACCTGTTCGTGGTGCTGAGTGCTAAAGAGCTGAATCCCCACATAAAAATCATATCAAGGGCTTCCCTGGACAATTCAGATGTGAAACTGAAACGGGCCGGAGCTACCAATGTGATCATGCCCGATAAGATCGGAGGACAGCGTATGGCCAAACTGGTGGCTCAGCCAGATGTAGTGGAATTTATCGAGCTAATGTTGCTGCAGAGCATTGATAACATGGTGCTTGAAGAGGTCTCCTGCCACGATCTTTCATTCTGTTTTGAAGGAAAATCCATTTACGAGCTGGATATCAGGGATACCTCCGGGGCCAATATTATTGGCTTGAAACGGAAAGATAAATCTTACCTGATTAATCCGCTCCCTGAAACAAAGCTTACCTCCTCCGACAAGCTGTTTGCACTTGGAACCAGATCACAGATCAAGCAATTAATCAAGACCATAACCTCCGATGGCACAGGAGCATAAACTGCAGGCTGTCTATTGGTATTTCGAAAAAAATAAATACCTTTGCATCTCGAAAATCGAATCAGATTAATAAAGTAAAAAACAGGATGTACTTAACAACGGAGAACAAGAAGGAAATCTTCAAGACGTATGGCAAATCCGAGGCTGATACAGGTTCAGCTGAAGGCCAGATTGCAATCTTTACCACAAGAATCAATCACCTTACTCAGCATCTGCTGACAAACAAGAAGGACTACAGCACACAAAGGGCCCTGCTCAAACTCGTAGGTAAAAGGAGGAAATTGCTTGATTATCTCAAGGAGAAAGATATTGAGAGATATCGCTCTATTATCAAAGCCCTGCAGATCAGAAAATAAGAAATTTTAACTACGAAAAAAGGCAATTATCCGATTGCCTTTTTTTGTATTCATTATGTTTAATCAATAGTTATGTCGAAACCAAAAGTTATTCAAGAAACCATCGATTTAGGTGATGGTCGCTCAATCAGTATAGAAACAGGCGTACTGGCCAAGCAGGCCGACGGCGCCGTAATGGTTCGCATGGGCGACACCATGATGCTGGCATCTGTTGTCAGTGCCAAAGAGGCAAAAGAAGATGTGGATTTCATGCCACTCTCTGTAGATTATAAAGAGAAATATGCGGCGGCCGGAAAATTCCCCGGGGGCTTCCTGAGACGTGAGGCAAGGCCCTCAGATTACGAGATTCTGATAGCACGACTGGTGGACAGGGCACTGCGCCCCTTGTTCCCGGACGATTATCATTCTGATACATTTGTAAATGTGACCCTCATGTCTGCTGAAATAGATACGCCTCCCGATGCACTGGCCGGACTGGCTGCTTCAGCTGCACTAGCTGTGTCTGATGTTCCTTTCCACGGCCCCATTGCAGAAGCAAGGGTCGCACGGGTTAATGGAGAGTGGGTGGTAAACCCAAGCTTTTCACAATTGGCAGAGGCCGATATCGAGATTCTCGTGGGTGCTACTTACGATAATATCCTGATGGTTGAAGGAGAGATGAAAGAGGTCTCAGAAGCTGAAATGCTGGAAGCTATTAAATTTGCTCATGAGGTCATTAAGCCCATGTGTAAAGCTCAAATGGCCCTGACCAAAAAGACCGGGAAAGAGAAAAAGAGAGAGTACTGCCACGAGCTTAATGATGAAGACTTAAGCAAACGCGTTTGGAAAGAGACCTATGATGCAGCCTACAAAGTTGCCGCCTCGGCCAATGCTGATAAGCATGCCAGAAGCGAAGCATTCGGAAAGATCAAGGAAGAGTTCCTGGCCAAACTTGCCGAAGAAGCTGGTGAAGAGGGAGAAGTGAATGAGAAACTGGTGGGCAAGTATTACCACGATGTGGAAAAAGAGGCAGTACGCCGGGTAGTTCTTGATGAGGCAGTTCGTCTTGACGGAAGGAAGACCGACGAAATTCGTCCCATCTGGAGCGAAGTGGATTACCTGCCTTCAGCCCATGGCTCAGCAATATTCACCAGGGGAGAAACACAGTCCATCACTACCGTTACCCTGGGCACCAAGATGGATGCCAAACTCATCGATGATGTACTAAAGAAGGGCAATGACAAATTTCTGCTCCATTATAATTTTCCAGCCTTCTCTACAGGCGATGCACGCCCTAACAGGGGAACAAGCCGCAGGGAAGTAGGACACGGTAACCTGGCACACAGAGCATTAAAGGGAGTTCTCCCTTCAGCAGATGATATGCCTTACACACTCAGGATAGTTTCCGATATTCTGGAATCAAACGGATCATCATCCATGGCTACTGTCTGTGCCGGAACACTGGCACTGATGGATGCAGGTGTGCAGATTAAAAAGCCCGTATCCGGGATTGCTATGGGCTTGATAACCGACAAAGACGGAAAGAAATTTGCAGTTCTTTCTGATATCCTGGGTGACGAAGACCACCTGGGCGATATGGACTTCAAAGTGACAGGAACACGCGATGGAATTACCGCCACCCAAATGGACATCAAGGTAGAAGGGCTCTCATACGAGATTCTTTCCCAGGCTCTGGAACAAGCCAAGAACGGGCGCCTGCACATCCTTGACGAAATGGCCAAGACCATGTCTGCTCCAAATGCTGATTACAAACCTCATACTCCGCGAATCGAAAGAATCGAAATTCCCAAGGATATGATTGGTGCAGTAATCGGGCCTGGCGGAAAAGTGATCCAGGAGATCCAAAAAGAGACTAACAGTACCATTACCATTGAAGAGATTGATAACGTGGGACTGGTTGATGTATTTGCAGTGGATAAGGCAGCCATCGATGCAGCTATGAATTGGATCAAAGGGATTGTTGCTGTTCCGGAACCAGGAGAGATCTATAAAGGAAAAGTTAAGACCATCACCCCCTACGGGGCCTTTGTTGAGATTATGCCAGGTAAAGACGGACTCCTTCATATTTCTGAAATCGAATGGAGAAGGCTGGAGAAAGTTGAAGAGGTATTGAGCGAGGGAGATGTGATTGAAGTGAAACTTATTGCTGTTGATGAAAAGAATGGCAAACTGAAGCTTTCAAGAAAGGTACTTCTTCCAAAACCTGAAAGAAATGACTGAGTCTAAGGCTTGTTCAAAATAAAATATAGGAGGCTGTATCAAACGATATGGCCTTTTTTTATCAGATATACCTATTCGAAACTGAAGCCAGCCCCTGGCTGTCTAAAGGTTTTTTCGTTGTATTCTATGTGCAGAATATTTATATTAAGGCAAATTTTAAACCATGAAAAACCTGCTTTCAATTATTCTAGTTTTTATGACCATAGGCTGTACACAGCAACAAACTTTTACCTACCCTGAAACAGCCAAAGGCGATGTGGTGGATAACTATCACGGTACCGATGTCCCTGACCCCTACAGGTGGCTGGAAGATGATATGTCGGATGAGACGGCTGCCTGGGTAAAAGCACAAAACGAGGTAACTTTCTCCTACCTGGAAACAATCCCGTTCAGAGATGCTCTGAAAAAACGTATGACCGAGATCTGGAACTATCCCAGGATGGGTACGCCCTTCAAGGAGGGTGATCTCTACTTCTACGGCTACAATACAGGGCTGCAGAACCAGAACATCATCTATATGAAAAAGAGCCTGGAAGAAGAGGGTGAGGTTTTTCTTGATCCCAATGGTTTTTCTGAGGATGGAACCGTTGCCCTGGCCGGCCTGAGTTTTTCCAATGATCATAAGTATGTGGCATATGGAATTTCCAAAGGGGGATCCGACTGGAGGGAGTTCTTCATCAAAGATGTTGCCACAGGAGAGGATCTGAACGATCATATTGAGTGGATTAAGAACTCGGGGGTATCCTGGTATAAAAACGGCTTCTTTTATACTCGTTTCGACACACCTGCCAAAGGCGATGAATTGAAAGGTGAAAATAAAAATGCAAAAGCCTATTACCATAAAATGGGCACAGGTCAGTCAGAAGACATGCTGGTTCATAAAGATGACGCACATCCGGAACGCAGTTTTCATATGGGGGTCACAGAAGATGAAAACTATATTATGTTGATGGCCTACGAATCGACCAGTGGCAATTCGCTGGCATTTAAGAAAGCCGGACTGGATGACAGCCCTTTTACCTGGATTGATGAGGGCTTCGAGGATGATTATTCACCCATAGGTAACCACAAGAACATGCTCTATGTGCTAACCAACAATGAAGCTCCCCTTTACCGACTGGTAGGGATCGATCTGGATAATCCGGCAAAAGAGAACTGGGTGGATATCATTCCCGAACATGAGCTTAATGTTCTGGAATCGGCCACCCTGGCAGGAGGGAAGATCATTGCTTCCTTTATCAAGGATGCCTACAATATGGCAGCTGTTTACCAGCTTGATGGAAATCTGCTTCACGAAGTATCTGTACCAGGAATTGGTTCCATAGGAGGTTTCAGCGGAAAGATGGAAGACAAAACAGCCTTTTACAGTTTTACTTCCTTTAACTATCCCACTACCACATTCAAATATAATATTGAAGAGAATATTTCAGAAGTTTTCTACGCACCCGAGGTTGATTTTGATGCTGAAACTTACGAAACCAAACAGGTATTCTATACCAGCAAGGATGGAACAATGGTTCCCATGTTCATCGTACATAAAAAAGGTCTGGAACCCGATGGTACCAATCCCACGCTATTATATGGTTACGGGGGCTTTAATATTTCCATGACCCCATCGTTCAGCACCACACGTGCCGTATGGCTGGAACAGGGCGGCGTCTTTGCAATGGCCAATATCAGGGGTGGTGGAGAATATGGTGAAGGCTGGCACAAAGAAGGAACCAAACTACAGAAACAAAATGTCTTCGATGACTTTATTGCAGCTGCAGAATACCTGATTGATGAGAACTATACCTCCAGCAAACGACTAGCCATCTATGGCGGTTCCAATGGCGGTTTGCTTATTGGCGCTGTAATCAACCAGCGGCCCGAACTTTTTGCTGCAGCCATCCCCATGGTGGGTGTGATGGATATGCTTCGCTTTCATAAGTTCACCATTGGTCGCTACTGGGCAGTTGACTACGGATCGTCCGACGACCCGGAAGAATTCAAATACCTGTTGGGCTATTCCCCTATTCACAATATTTCGGGCGACAAAGACTATCCTGCTGTGCTTATTACCACTGGGGACCACGACGACAGGGTGGTACCTGCCCACTCCTTTAAATATGCCGCCACACTGCAGGAGAAGTACACCGGGAACAATCCAGTAATGATACGCATCAATACAGATGCCGGTCATGGTGCAGGGAAACCCACCGATATGGTAATCCAGGAATATACCGATGTATGGTCATTTATATATAAGAACATAGACTATACACCCAAATTTTAGTTTTGAATTGAAATACAAATATTTAGTTATAGAGGGGAATATCGGGGCCGGGAAAACAAGCCTGGCTACGATGCTGGCCCGAGATACGGGCAGCCGCCTGGTTCTGGAGACATTTAGTAATAATCCTTTTTTAGCAAAATTCTATGAAGATCCGGAACGCTATGCCTTTCAGCTTGAACTCTCCTTTCTTTCAGAACGATATCACCAGATTAAGAATGAACTGGGACACCCGGACCTGTTTGGCCAATCTGTTATCAGCGACTACTTTCTGGCTAAATCCTTCATATTCAGTAAATATAATCTGAAAGATGACGAGATGAAATTGTTTGAAAAACTTTTCTCCATTATCAATTTGCAAGCCCCCATACCCGACCTATATGTTTACCTCCATGCTCCTGTGGATAAATTACTCGAAAACATTAAGTTACGAGGAAGGAATTATGAAAAATATATTCAGGATGATTATCTTAAAGAGGTTCAGGATGGCTATTTTGGCTTCTTTAAATCACAACAAAAGATGAAAATTCTGGTTATAGATACTAGTAATCTTGACTTTGTGAATAAAAAGCACGATTTTGAAGAATTGAAAAGAAATATCTTTGGAGGAAGTTTTAGTATGGGAATGAATATGCTTATATTGTAATATAATATGGTCATTCAGCATTAAATTCTTTATTTTTATCAAAAACATTACTAGTTTTGCAGCGAAATAACTAAAACCATGAAACGTAAATTAATCAACAAATAATCAGATTGGTATGAAAAAAATTAAAAACCTTGCGATTTTTATCCTCGCAGCCGCAGTGCTCAGTAGTTGTGGTGGCCTGAACAAAATGGTCAAAGATTCTGACCAGGTAGGTTACCAGGTAAATCCAGAGGTTCTGGAAATGCATGCTGGCGAAGTTGATGTGACTGTCGAAGCAAATTACCCTGCTAAGTACTTCAACAAAAAAGCTATTGTTACTCTTACCCCCATCCTTAGATATGAAGGTGGTGAAACAGCACTTGAAGCCCTGGTTCTCCAAGGACAGGATGTTACTGAAAACAACAAACCAATAAGCTATGATACCGGTGGCTCTGGTAGCGTTTCAAGAACATTCACCTATGAGGATGCCATGATGATGTCAGAGCTTTATCTCCACATCACTGGTTCCATTAAAGATAAGACTGCAGACCTGGGTGAGGTAAAACTTGCTGACGGAATCATCACTACACCATTACTTGTCCAGGATGATGCCAAAGCTATTCTGTTCGACAATAACTTTAAGCAGATTGTTCCTGAATCATATCAGGCCGACATCAAGTATGTCATCAACAGGGCTGATGTTCGTCGTACTGAAATGAAGAAAGATGAGATTTCCGGACTTAACGAGACTCTTGTAAATGCCAATGAAAATGAAAGGCTCGACTTGAAAGGGATAGAAATTTCAGCCTACGCTTCTCCCGATGGCGAATTAGATCTGAATGCTAAGCTTGCTGACAAGCGACAGAAAACTGCGGAGAAATATCTATCCGGTCAATTGAAAAAAGCTGATATCGAAGTTGCAGAGGAGCTAATGAGCTTGCTTTCAACCCCGGAAGACTGGGAAGGATTCAAAACAGCACTGGAAGCCTCTGACATTCAGGACAAAGAGATGATCCTCAGAGTACTCAGCATGCACTCCGACCCCGTTGTTCGTGAGCAGGAAATCAAAAATCTTACCGCTGCGTATGAAGTAATCGCTGAAGAGATCCTTCCTCTACTGAGAAGGTCCCAGTTTACTGTGAATATGGACAAAATTGGATGGAGCGATGAGGAGCTGAAAGAACTCTGGACAAGCAATCCCGACACCCTGGTACTGGAAGAACTTCTCTACACTGCCACTCTGGAAGATGGCAATGATACAAAACTGGCCATTTACACCAAAGCCACAGAAGTTTCTCCCAAGTGCGTACGTGCACACAATAACAAGGGTGTTGTACTTTATGAAAAGGGAGACCTGGAAGGAGCCGCTGCTGCTTTCAATGCAGCCAAGGCCCTGAAAGATCACGATATCGTTAACAACAACCTTGGTGTTATTGCCCTTAAGAATGGCGATGTTGCCGCTGCCAAAGAAGCCTTTACCGCTTCCATGGGAGCTGGTTCAAATGTTAACTACAACCTGGGAATTGTAAGCATTAAAGAAGGTCAATATGAGACAGCCATTAACTACTTTGGCAGTGAACCTTCCTTCAATGCATCTCTGGCAAAATATCTGAATGGAGACGATGAAGGTGCTTTCAGAACAGCTGCAAACCTTGAGCAGGATTCACCTTACCGTTACTACCTGCTGGCTATTATTGCTGCAAGCCAGGACAAGCCTGAAGTGGTTTATGAAAACCTGAAATTGGCTGTTGAGAAATGTAAAAATCCACAGTACATGAAGGACCATGCCAAGAAAAATCTTGAGTTCGCCAAGCTTTTCGAAGAGGCAGAATTCAAAGCAATTGTTGAGTAACATAATTGATTAATCTTTAAAAAAACCGTCCACCAGTGGTGGACGGTTTTTTTATATACGGCGAAAAAGTTCCCAGATCACTATCCCGGCTGCCACTGATACATTCAGGGAGTGCTTGGTGCCAAATTGGGGAATTTCGATGCACTGATTGCTCATATCCACCACCTCCTGATCCACCCCCCTGATTTCGTGCCCGAATACAAGTGCATATTTCTCTCCGGCCGACAACTGAACCTGATCAAGCAAAACAGATCCTTCGGCCTGCTCAACTGACCATATCTGGTATCCATCGTTTTTTAATTCTGCAATGGCATCTTTTGTCTCCTCCCTGTACTCCCAGCAAACAGATTCTGTAGCCCCCAGTGCGGTCTTATGAATCTCCCTGTGGGGTGGAGTTGCTGTGATTCCGCATAGGTATAACCCTTCCAGGCGAAAGGCATCTGCTGTGCGAAAAAGTGAACCAATATTATTCAGACTTCTTATATTATCCAGCACGAGAAGAATGGGGACCTTTACCACATTTTTAAAGGCCTCAAGCGATAGTCTGTCCAACTCTTCATTCATTAATTTTCTCATAGTAACCATAATAAAACGAATTTAGCTAATAAGATCTAACTACTAACAATTAACTTTTAACTTTTTCCTTTCCTTCTATTTACTAAATTTGTCGTACCCATAAACCAATAATCTTTAACCAATAGCCTTAACTATGAATATCCATGAATTCCAGGGAAAACAAATTTTACAACAGTTTGGTGTATCTGTACCCTCCGGGGGAGTGGCACTAACTGCAGCAGAAGCAGTTGAGACCGCCCGCCTAATCCAGAAAGAAACTGGTGCAAATACCTGGGCTGTTAAAGCACAGATCCATGCTGGAGGAAGAGGCAAGGGAGGTGGTGTTAAGATTGCAAAATCCCTGGATGAAGTAAAGGAATATGCCGAAGATATTCTGGGTATGACCCTCGTTACCCACCAGACGGGTCCCGAAGGAAAACTGGTCAGGCGGGTACTGGTTGAACAGGGAATATTCTATCCCGGAGAAAGCGATCCCCGTGAGTTCTACATGAGTGTATTGCTTAACCGCGATACCGGTAAGAATATCATTATGTACTCCACGGAGGGAGGAATGGATATTGAAACAGTAGCCGAAAAGACCCCCCACCTGATCTTTAAAGAGGAAGTTGACCCGGGTACCGGCATCCAGGCTTTCCAGGCAAGGCGAATTGCCTTTAACCTGGGATTGTCGGGACAGGCCTTTAAAGAGATGAGTAAGTTTGCCACGGCCCTCTACATGGCCTATGAGAAATCCGATGCCTCTCTCTTTGAAATAAATCCTGTGTTTAAAACATCTGATAATCATATTATGGCAGCTGATGCCAAGGTGAATATCGACGACAATGCACTCTACAGGCATACCGATTATGCTGCCATGAGGGACCTGAACGAAGAAGATCCCACCGAGGTGGAAGCCGGTGAATTTAATCTGAATTTTATTAAGCTGGATGGAAACGTGGGCTGCATGGTAAATGGAGCCGGTCTTGCCATGGCAACCATGGATATTATCAAACTATCGGGAGGTGAACCTGCAAATTTCCTTGATGTGGGTGGTACAGCCAATGCAGAGACCGTGGAGGCCGGGTTCAGAATCATATTGAAAGATCCCGCCGTGAAGGCAATCCTGATCAATATATTTGGTGGAATTGTCCGTTGCGACCGGGTTGCGGATGGAGTTGTAGAAGCTTACAGGTCCATTGGTAAAATTGAGATTCCTGTGATTGTAAGGCTGCAGGGAACCAATGCCGAGGAAGCAAAGGTACTTATCGATCAATCAGGACTTGAAGTTCACTCTGCCATCACCCTTGAAGAAGCAGCTGACAAGGTCAAAGAGCTGGTTCATTAAGATCAAATCAGTTGGCGTTGGCCTAATATCTCCTCCATCTGTTTTTGCAGTCTGGAAGCTTCTTCCCTGGCAGCATCTTCGAATTTGTTGGTTACATCAGCATAAATAATCGACCTGCTGGCATTGACAAGCAAACCGCAGCGATCGTTCATCCCGTACCTGGCTACCTCATTCAGACTTCCTCCCTGGCTTCCCACTCCGGGAACCAGCAGAAAATGTTCAGGAATCAAGGTCCTGATCCTGGTCAGGGCTTCAGCTTTTGTGGCACCAACTACATACATAATATTATTTACAGTTCCCCATCCGGATGACGTGCTGATCACCTCTTCAAATAAAAGTTTCTTACTCTCAAGTTTGAGTTGCTGAAAATCTTTGGATCCGTCATTAGACGTTAGTGCCAGCAATATCGCCCATTTCCCCTTTACCTCCAGGAAGGGGGAGATACTATCGTAACCCATATAAGGAGAAAGTGTGATCGCATCACAATCCAAGGTTTTAAAAAATGCATGGGCATACATATGAGAAGTGTTCCCTATATCGCCCCTTTTAGCATCCGCAATAATAAAAAGGTCAGGATAGGTCTCCCTGATATAAGTTATTGTCATTTCCAGACTCATGTATCCTGCGGCACCCAACATTTCATAAAATGCCAGGTTGGGTTTATAAGCCACTGCATATTCCTGTGTAGCATCAATAATCTGCTTATTGTACTCAAATACAGGGTACTCCTTATGGAGAAGCATTTTTGGAATCTTCTTGAAATCTGTATCGAGTCCGACACAAAGAAAACTCTTTTTCCGTTTGATGTTCCTGAATAGTTCTTCGGCGTTCATGTGAATAGTTATTATTGCATACCGCTTTCTTTCAAACGTTCTGCATTTTCTGCCATCTGGAGCTTTTCAATGATTTCCTGAAGATCGCCATTAATAATGGACTGAAGATTATAAAGTGTAAGGTTGATGCGATGATCTGTCACCCTCCCTTGTGAATAGTTGTAAGTACGGATTTTGGCTGAACGGTCGCCCGATGATACCATGGTCTTTCGCTTTGAGGATATCTCGTCCATTCGTTTCTGATACTCCAGGTTGTAAAGCCTGGACCTCAGTTCCTTCATGGCTTTATCCAGATTTTTCAACTGAGACTTCTCATCCTGACAGGTCACCACGATCCCTGTGGGATTATGAGTCAGCCTAATGGCTGAATAGGTGGTGTTTACAGACTGTCCACCCGGACCCGATGAGCAGTAGGTGTCCTTTCTAATGTCGGATTGCTTTACCTCTACCTCAAAATCTTCAGCCTCGGGGAGCACTGCCACGGTGGCCGCCGATGTGTGCACTCTTCCCTGGGTTTCTGTCTGTGGAACCCGCTGAACGCGATGAACGCCTGACTCATATTTCATGATCCCGTAGACCCCGTCTCCGGTTACATTCATAATAATCTCCTTGTATCCCCCCACAGTTCCTTCAGTAAAGCTGGTGGTTGAAGCCCTCCAGCCTTTGGTCTCAAAAAATTTGGAATACATCCTGTAGAGATCTCCTGCAAAAATACTGGCCTCATCGCCACCTGTTCCTGCACGAATCTCCACAATCGCACTCTTATCATCCTCCGGATCCTTTGGCAAGAGAAGCAGCTTGATATCTTCCTCAAGGGGACCCAGTTGTTGTTGGTAGAGATCCAGCTCCTCGCGGGCCATCTCCTTTAATTCTTCATCCTTCTCCTCTGAGAGCATTTCCTTTGCACTATCCATATTGCTCAGCAAATCCCGGTACGCATTCATGGCCTCAACAACTGGCTCCAGTTGCTTATACTCCCGGTTCAAGCTCACATACCGCTTCATATCGGAGATGATAGCTGGATCGGTTATTAATAGTCCCACCTCTTCAAACCTCTGCTTAACTCCCTCTAAGCGGGATAGTATCATATTTTCCTCCATGCCTCTGCCTTTCCTTAATAGTTGTATGTTCCCTGCTCCCCACTTATGCTAAGCCGCTTCTCGTCAGAAGGCTCACAACGCCCCACAATTCTGGCATCGATTCCGAACTTCCCGGCCAATTCAATGATTTCACCAGCACTCTTTTCGTCTGTATAAATCTCAAAGCGATGCCCCATATTAAATACCTGGTACATCTCTTTCCATCCGGTGCCTGATTCCTCCTGAATCATCTTAAACAATGGCGGCAAAGGAAACAGATTATCTTTAATTATATGAACATGCTGAGCAAAATGCAACACTTTTGTCTGGGCTCCACCCGAACAATGGATCATCCCGTCAATCCTGTCTCTGTAATGTTCAAGCACCTCCCTGATCACCGGCGCATAGGTCCGGGTGGGTGAAAGCACCAGTTTTCCTGCATTAAGTCCGACGCTTTCTATTGATTCGGTAAGCGTTTTACTGCCCGAATAGACAAGCTCTGAAGGAACATCCGGATCAAAACTTTCAGGGTATTTCGCAGCGAGATAAGCTCCAAAAACATCATGACGAGCCGATGTCAGACCATTGCTTCCCATTCCTCCATTGTAACTCTCTTCATAAGTAGCCTGACCGGAGGATGAAAGTCCAACAATCACATTTCCGGGAACAATTCGGTTCTCGATGATATCTGAGCGTCTGGATCTTGCCACTACTGTCGAATCCACAATAATGGTCCTTACAAGATCACCCACATCGGCAGTCTCTCCACCTGTACTGTACACAGGAACGCCCAACTCGCGAAGTTCCGACAGAATCTCTTCCGTACCATTGATAATAGCAGAAATAACCTCCCCAGGAATCTTACTTTTGTTCCTTCCTATGGTTGATGAGAGAAGAATATCGCCTGTCACTCCCACACATAGCAAATCATCCAGGTTCATAACAATGGCATCCTGGGCAATCCCTTTCCAAACAGATATATCTCCGGTCTCTTTCCAGTAAACATATGCCAGGGAAGATTTTGTACCGGCACCATCAGCATGCATCACAAGGCAATGTTCGGAATCGCCGGTAAGCATATCGGGAATGACCTTGCAGAAGGCACCAGGAAAGAGACCCTTATCCACATGTTTGATAGCCTGATGCACATCCTCCTTGCCAGAGGAAACTCCACGCTGCAGGTACCGGGAAGATTGACTCATCTCGATTAATTATCTGGTATATATTCTGTAGAGAGTACCCGAAATTCGGTGCGCCGATTCACCTGGTGGGCTCTTTCCTGAAGCTCTGCGCCCTCCAGCTGGTTGATGAAAGCATCTGTTATGACATCTTCAAGCTCAAGAAAATCATATTGCGATAGCACTTTCTCATCCACCACTTTGGGTTGAGACTCTCCATAACCTTTGGCCTCTAACCTGTCGGGGGCAATCCCCTTGGATATCAAGTAATCTACAACAGACTGGGCCCTCTTTTGAGATAACTCCTGGTTATCTGCAGGCGTTCCTCTTGAGTCTGTATGTGACATCAGCTCAATGGTCACATTGGGATTATCAATTAATGTCTCCACCAGATTATCCAGGGAAACCATCGACTCGGGTCTCAAATCCCATTTCGCGAAGTCATAAAAGATATTTGGAAGTTCAATCACCTGGGTAGTAGAGGCCAGGTAGATAGTCACCTCGAAATCCTTGCTCTGGTCAATTCCCCTTGTAGATTCCCGCTCCTTACCATTAAGATAGCCGGGATGACTGGCAATAAAAACATAGTCAGTAGAGGGCTTGAGCATAAACCTGAATTTGCCCTCATCGCCGGTAGTGGCCTCAATGGTAATCCCATCACTTCCCACCGATTTTACTTTTGAACCTGCAAGAACCTGGTCATTTTGTTCATCCTTGACCACACCGCTTACAGAGAATTCCAGGGGTGGCAGAACAAAGGAGTAGATATCATCGTTTCCCCTGCCTTTCCTTGAAGAGCTAAAGAAGCCTCTTTCAACTCCGGCTTCAAACACGATCCCAAAATCATCTTCGGACGAATTAATTGGAGGTTTCATATTCTCAAGCCTCCAGCTTCCAGTCTCATCAATGTTTGCTTTATAAATATCGAGACCACCAAGTCCTACCCTGCTGTCGGAGGAGAAATAGAGCGTCCCGTCGCTATGCATAAATGGATATAGCTCATTTCCAGGGGTATTAATCTCCTCCCCCAGGTTTACCGGTTTCCCCCAGCTTCCACTCTGGCTTTCACGGCTCACCTTCCAGAGATCATTCTCACCCAATCCACCAGGCATGTCTGAAACAAAATAGAGTGTCAGACCATCGTCCGATATTGCTGGATGTGCATTGGTCACACTATCTCCCAGCTCTTCAAGTTCTGTTTTCGGTTCGGACCACTCCCCTGCACTTAAAGTAGCACTAAGAACCTGGCAACCCAGCTGCTGGTTCTTTCCTTTCTTGCACCTGGTAAAATAAAGCGTGGAGAAATCAGATGAGATACATGGGGCCCCATCCTCAAACTCAGAATTCAGGCTCTCCACAGGAACTGGCACACTCCATTTCCCTTTTCTGTCAAGCGTTGAAGAAAAGAGATCAGCAAAATTCTGTCCGGTTGCACCGTGAGTTTCATTTCCTGTGGCATCTTCACGGGTCGATGTAAAATATACCTCTGTGTATCCTTCATTCACGTAACCGGGACTAAAATCTCTCTGCCTTGAATTAAAATAGCGCATATTTTCCACAAGATAGCCTGTAGGATTATCCTTCCATGTGGTGGCTGCTTCGCAGGACTCAATACCCACGTTCCCACGTGGGTCGTCCGGAACCAGGTCCGTATATTGTTTAAATTGCTCCTCAGCTTCCTGGTACTTCTCATTGATTAGCATCATCTGCCCATACCTGAGATAAATAATAGGATCCTGATAATCTTCCCTGATGGCTTTTTTATACCACAGTTCGGCCGAACGTGCATCACCAAGTATCCTGTAGCACTCTCCAATCTTAAAGAGGATGGCGGTCTTCTGTGTTTTATCGCTCACCTTGTTCACCGCATTTTTATACAGATCAATGGCCTCAAAATACTCTCCAGCATCGAAAGCAGCCTGGGCCCTGGAATCCTTCTGCTTTTTCTGCCCCTCCGCAGGTGTAGTAATCAGTAGCGCGGCCATAATGACCAGTGAAAATATCTTCATGAAATGATTCATCGTTGATTGCCGTTTTAACAGTTTGATAAAATTACCCTTTTTTCTCTGATTATAAAACGGAAAAAGCCCCCCGTAGTATACGGAGGGCCCATGAGAATGTGGCTGGGAAGTTGAATTTAACTTGAAAACAGTAATTCCCTGTATTTGGGCAGTGGCCAGATCTCATCATCCACAATAAGCTCCAGTTTATCGATATGAAGGCGAATCTTATCCAGGAATGGAAACACGCGCTTGGAATAGGCCCTTGATTTTTCCTTCTCATCTCCCAACTTATTGGCCTTTTTCCTGGCCTCAACCATCTCATTGACACCAATCTTAATGGCAGTCACATGATCGGAAATCTCCTTGATCAGCTCGATCCTGTTACCGGCCAGGGTCTTATACTCCTCCCCATAGATCTCTTTCAGCCCAAGAACGTTTTCCATCAGTCTGTTCTGGTATTTCACAGCTGTGGGTACAATGTGGTTCAAAGCCAGATCACCCAGAACCCTGGCTTCGATCTGTATCTTCATGGTGTACTGTTCGAACATTACTTCTACACGTCCTTCCAGCTCAGCCTCGGAAAAGATCCCAAGGTCAAAGAAAAGCTTCTTTGATTTATCCGAAAGGTAGGCTGATAGTGTTTCAGGCACGTCGGTTATATTGGTGAGTCCCCGTTTGGCGGCCTCTTTGATCCAGTCATCACTGTAATTGTCTCCTTCGAAACGGATCGCTTTGGAAACAATGATATATTCTCTGAGTACCTGGAAAATGGCTTCATCTTTCTTCACACCATCTTCGATCAACACATCAACCTCAGTTTTAAAATCAATCAGTTGTTTTGCAACAGCAGCATTCAATACGGTCATTGGTGTGGCTGGGTTGCAGGTACCACCCACAGCTCTGAACTCAAACCTGTTTCCGGTAAATGCAAAGGGTGAGGTCCTGTTCCTGTCGGTATTGTCCAGCAGAATTTCGGGAATCTTCCCAATATCCAACTTCAGAGCGGTCTTCTCGTCCGGAGTCATTTTCTTGGTAGTCACCTGCTCTTCCAGCTGGTCAAGCATGGCCGAGACCTCTGAGCCTAGAAAGCAGGAAAGAATGGCAGGGGGAGCTTCATTGGCACCCAGGCGGTGGGCATTGGATGCAGAGGCAATACTGGCCCGCAACAAATCCTGGTGATCAAATACCGCTTTTACTGTATTTACAACATAGGTCAGAAACTGCAGGTTCGATTTGGGGTTCTTTCCCGGAGAGTGAAGAATTACCCCGGTATCGGTCGACAGCGACCAGTTGTTATGTTTTCCTGTACCGTTCACACCTTTGAACGGCTTCTCGTGAAACAAGACCCTGAAACCATGGTGCCTGGAGACCTTGGTCATCAGGTCCATCAGCAGTACATTGTGATCCACCGCCAGGTTACATTCCTCGAAAACCGGAGCCAGTTCATACTGGTTGGGGGCCACTTCATTGTGACGTGTCTTCACAGGAATCCCCAGCTTGTAAGCCTCGGCTTCCAGATCGTGCATAAAGGCCATCACTCGTTCCGGAATGGAACCGAAATAGTGGTCATCCAGCTGCTGGTCCTTGGCAGAAGCATGGCCCATCAGGGTACGACCTGTAAGCGCCAGATCAGGGCGTGCATAGTAAAGTGCCTCATCAATGAGGAAGTACTCCTGCTCCCATCCCAGGTTGGCATTAACCTTGGTCACATTCTTGTCAAAGAGCTGGCAAACTTCCGTGGCAGCCTTATCTACAACATTCAATGCCTTCAGCAACGGAGCTTTCTGATCAAGAGCCTCCCCTGTATAGGAAATAAACACAGTAGGAATGCTGAGCGTATTGTCAATAATAAAAGCCGGAGATGTGGGATCCCAGGCGGTATAGCCTCGCGCCTCGAAGGTGTTCCTGATACCTCCACTGGGGAAGGATGATGCATCGGGTTCCTGCTGTGCCAGTGAACCGCCGGAAAAAGTTTCCACCACACCTCCATAGCTGGTGGGGTGAATAAAGGCATCATGCTTCTCTGCTGTTCCACCGGTAAGGGGTTGGAACCAGTGTGTATAGTGTGTGGCCCCACGTTCACTGGCCCATGCTTTCATGCCTGCGGCAACAGAATCAGCCTTCCTCCTGTCAATGGGAGTGCCCTTATCCATGGCATCCATTACATGATTATAAGCATCCTTGGCCAGATACTTCTGCATCTTCGCCCTGTCAAATA